>NZ_JAPEPI010000001.1:2797641-3108490 GCF_026340305.1 Streptomyces sp. NBC_01381
TGCGAGCTGGACTGCCACCCCGAGACGACGAACGAACACCCGGGCTTCCGGTGGCACTGCCGCGGTTCGTACGTCCTGGTGCCGCCCGCGCGGCTGCCGGGTGATCTCGCGGTCCACTGGATCCGGGGTCCCGAGCACGCGCTGCCGGATCCGCTGACGCTGCTCGAGGCCCTCACGGACGAATGCGCCCGGGTCGCGGGCGAGCCCCAACACGACGTGGCCGCTTGGCCGTTGAGGGGCTGACACCCCCAACGGGCAGGCGCCCCCCGCTACTCGCCCTTGGCGCCCGTCAGGCCCTGGATGCGGCTCAGAAAGGCCACCGGCTCCGAGCCCGCCGGGTCGATGACGAGCTGGTTGGAGACGCGCTCCAGCGTCACCGACTGCTTGACCTCGCCCTTCAGCAAGGGCTTCACGTCGGCGTCGACGGTGAGGTTGACGCCCTTCGCGGCGGTCTGCTTCTCGTAGTGGTGCGTCGCGAAGAAGACCATCGCCCCGCCGTCCTTGGTCCGCAGACCCACCGGCGCGAACGTGCCGGCGTTCTGCGGCTCGTCGATGTACTGGACGGCGATGCCCCGGCGCTTGGTGTTCTTGTCGCGGAACGCCTTCCACGTCGACGTGTGATCGCCCGGCGCGAACGTGTCGCCGCCCGACTTCAGATACGTCACGTACTCCTCGCCGAGATTCCTCGGCGCCACCGCGAGACCCGACGCGCCCACCTCGACCGGCTCGGCCCAGCCGTCCTTGTCCTTCTTGAGCTCAGGGACCTTCCCCGGCGCCACCAGGTTCAGGTACGAGGCCTCCCACAGCTGGTCGGCACTGCCCCGCGTGAAGACCAGCAGCCAGCGCATGTCCTCCCGGCGATTGGCATGCGTATCGGCGACGAACCACCGGGGCCAGCCGGCCTTCTTGGGGATCGAGAACTTCACGTCCGTCAGCTCCAGCGGCACCTGCTTGGGATTGCCGCCCGGATGCTGGGCCCTCTTGGACTTCAGCCCCGCCTGATTGATCGCCCCCAGGGGGCCCGTGATCCGGGCCGCGTCCAGGGCCGGGTCGTACGCTTTGTCCGCCTTGTTGTACGCGGTGAGGAAATCCTTCAGTGCGCGATTCGCCTCGGCCTTGGTCGCCGCCGGGACGACTTCCCGCTCCCCGTGCACCGTCACGCACCCGCTCGCCGTCATCGACAAGGCGCTCACCACTGCCGCCGCCGTGGCCGGTCGGCTGAGACTGCGAAGCCTGCGCACGTTACTCATGGGTCCCTCCACCTACGCCCTTCCCGGCCCCGAACCCTACCGGGGCCGGGAAAAGCGTCGAAGGCGGGTCAGAGCTCCTGGAGAGAGAAGTCGTAGACCCAGCCGCGGGCGCTGGTGCGGGGCAGGTCGCCGTAGTACCAGCGGTTGCCGTGGCTGTTCACGGCGTTGTTGCTCGGACCCTTGCGGGCGGTGCCGCCGAGATTGCCCGGCGAGTGCCAGGACCGTCGCGCCGATCAGGCCGGCAACTGGCCTGGGACGGCAGGTCAGCCCTATTCCGGAGCTGTCGCTTTCTCCTTCACCGGGGTCTCGCGGCGGGTGGACCTCACCGGGGCGAAGAAGAACGCGAGCGTCGGGATCAGGTACAGCAGCCACACCGTGACCTGGGCGACCGTCGGGTCGGGCTGGAAGTTGAAGATGCCCTTCAGGAGCGTGCCGTACCAGCTGTCCGGAGGGATCGTCGCGCTGATGTCGAACGCCTTGTCCTGCAGGCCGCCGAGGAACTCCGCCTCCTGCAGGTCGTGCACGCCGTACGCGAGCACGCCCGCCGCCACGACCACCAGCATGGCGCCGGTCCAGGTGAAGAACTTCGCCAGGTTGATGCGGACCGTGCCCTTGTAGAACAGCCAGCCCAGCGCGATCGCGGTGGCAAGGCCAAGGAGCACGCCGATCAGCGGACCGGGCGTGCCGTCGCCCGATGCCCGCACCGAGGCCCACACGAACAGCGCGGTCTCCAGGCCCTCGCGGCCCACGGCGAGGAACGCCGTGGCGACCAGCGCACCCGTGCCCATCTGCAGGGCCGCGTCCAGCTTGCCGTGCAGCTCGGCCTTGAGATGACGGGCCGTACGCCGCATCCAGAAGACCATCCACGTCACGAGCGCCACGGCGAGGATCGACAGCGAACCGCCGAGCGCCTCCTGCGCCTTGAACGTCAGCTCCTGCGAACCGAAGGTCAGCGCGCAGCCGAAGCCGAACGCGATGGCGCACGCGGCACCGATGCCGATCCAGATGGGCCGCAGCGCGTCGCGGCGCTCCGTCTTCACCAGATAGGCGATGAGGATGCAGACGACCAGGCTGGCCTCAAGGCCTTCGCGCAGGCCGATCAGATAGTTGCCGAACATGATTCAGTCAGTTCCCCTCAGCTGAACAGTGCCCGGCCCCACCAGTCGTCCTTGTCGCGGACGCCCGGCGGGATCGCGAAGACCGCTGAACCCACGTGCTGGATGTACTCGTTGAGAACGTCGGCGCGCGCCAGGCTGCGCTGCACCGGAATGAAGCCCGTACGGACGTCCTTCTGGTACGCGAGGAAGAAGAGCCCCGCGTCCAGGCGGCCCAGGCCGTCGGTGCCGTCCGTGAAGGAGTAGCCGCGGCGCAGGATCGTCGCACCGTCGTTGCTGTCCGGATGCGCGAGCCGTACATGGGCCTCGGGCTTCATCGCCTTCAGGAACGGCTCGTCGTGCTCCTTGGCCTTGCCGACCGGGGCGCCCTCGCGCTTGTCGCGCCCGAAGATGTCCTCCTGCTCACCGAGCGGAGTACGGTCCCAGGTCTCGACGTTCATCCGGATACGGCGCGCGACGAGATACGAGCCGCCGGCCATCCACTCCGGTCCGTCCTTCTCGCCCACCCAGACATGCTTGGCGAGCGCGGAGTTGTCCTCGCCCGAGACATTGCGGGTGCCGTCCTTGAAGCCGAACAGATTGCGCGGCGTCTGCGCGCCCGGCGTCGTCGACGACGTCTTGCCGAAGCCGAGCTGCGACCAGCGCACCGCGACCTTGCCGAAGCCGATGCGGGCGAGATTGCGGATCGCGTGCACGGCGACCTGCGGGTCGTCCGCGCAGGCCTGTACGCAGATGTCGCCGCCGCCACGGGACTTGTCGAGGTTGTCGCCGGGGAACTTGGGCAGATCGACCAGGGCTTCGGGCCGCCGGTCCTTGAGCCCGAACTTCTCGAAGAGGCTCGGACCGAAGCCGATCGTGAGCGTGAGCCGGGACGGCTTGAGGCCGAGCGCCTCACCGGTGTCGTCCGGCGGCGCCTCGGCGAGACCGCCGTAGGCGCCCTCGCCGACCTCGTGCCCCGCCGTCATCCGTGCGGCGGCCTTCGTCCAGTCCTTGAGGAGCTGCACGAACTGCTCGCGGTCGTCCGTCTTCACGTCGAACGCGGCGAAGTGAAGCCGGTCCTGGACGGCGGTCGCGATGCCCGCCTGGTGCCTGCCGTGGAAGGCGACCGCGCCGCCCGCCGACGCCGCGGGCACGGTCTCGTCACCGGACCGCCCCACCGCCACCGCGCCGCCCGTGACAGCGGCACCGAGCGCGAGCCCGGCGCCGCCCCAGCCGAGGAGCGAACGCCGGGAAGGGGAGGCGGAGTTGGTGTCCTCGTCCGGTATGGACGCACCGTCGGTGCCGCTCGTGATCTCAGTCATCCCTCGGTTCCCCCTTGCCTCTGCCCTTGCCTCTACTTGGACTTGCCGACGACTGCGGCGGCCAGCTTCGACAGCGGCTCCGCGAGGGCGTTGACGCCGTTCTGCAGCTCCTTGACGTCGGCCTTGCCGAGCTTCTCGTACGACTTGAAGGTGTACGAGTCCTTGCCGCCGCCCGTGCGGTACTTGCCGAGCAGTTTGTCCAGGGCCGCGAACTGCTTGTCGAGCTCCTTGGTGAGCGCCGGGTCGTTCTCGGACGCGACGGCCTTCAGCAGTCCGTACGCCTTCTCCGCACCCTCGACGTTCGCCTTGAAGTCGACGAGGTCGGTGTGCGAGTAGCGCTCCTCCTCGCCGGTGACCTTGCCGGTGGCGACCTCGTCGAGGAGCTCCTTGGCGCCGTTGGCCATGGAGGTCGGGGTGATCACGGCCTTGCCGACACGGTTCTGCCAGTCCTTGAGGTCCTTGTCCAGCTGGGTGGCGAGCTCCTTGTCCCGCTCGCCGATCTTCTTGTCCTGCCACAGGGACCGCTCCAGACGGTGCCAGCCCGTCCAGTCCTTCTCCAGGTCCTGGCCCTCCTCCAGGCCGTCCTCGCGGAGGTCGACCTTCGGGTCGATGTCACCGAAGGACTCGGCGACGGGCTCGGTGCGCTCCCAGCCGATGCGGGAGTTGGCGTACGTCTTCTTCGCGGCCTCGATGTCGCCCTTGCGGACGGCGTCGGTGAAGAGCTTCACCTTGGGCAGCGTCGCGTCGGCCTGCTCCTGCGCGTAGGCGCGGTAGTCGGCGACGGCCTTGTCCAGGCGCGGGTCGCGCTTGACGGCCTTGCCGCCGCTGACGGTGACCTTCTGGCGGATGCCGTCGCCCTTCATGCCGGGCTTGCAGGCGATCTGGTACGAACCGGACTTCACCTCGGCGGTCAGCTTCTGCTTGGTGCCGGGGCCGATGTTCTCGCGCTCGCTGACGATGCGGTCGTCGGGGAAGAGGAGGTAGACCTCGGTGACCTTGGAGCCCTTGTTCTCGATGGCGAGCTCGACGTGCCCGGCGGAGAGCTTGGTCTTGGAGACCTCGCACTTGTCGTCGGTGGCGGTCACCTCGACGGTGTTCCCGCCGCCCTTGGCGTCGCTTTTCTCGGTGCAGCCCGTGACGGCGGTGAGCGCTGCCGCTGCGGCGATGGCAGTGGCGGCGGAGAGGCGGACGGGGCGCATAGGGGCTCCAAGGCGGGGTTCACGGACGATTCCGGCACGGCATGCCGGTGAGGCGGACCTAACTTAACTGAGCCTTACCTGGTCGATACCCAGCCGTTCCGTGATTCACCTCTCAGTGTTCGGCGGTGCTTACGGGGGTGTCACGGTGGGGTGATGGGCGCTTCATGGGGTGGCAAAGTGCGGGTCAAGGAGTTGGATCACCGGCTCCGCCGAGTTCGTCCTCAAACGCCGGACGGGCTGGATAGATCCAGCCCGTCCGGCGTTTGAGGACATCTTGTACGGGGGTCCAGGGGGCGGAGCCCCATGGTTTCGGGAAGGGGCGGGATTGGGGAAAGCCCCGCAGGGCCCGCCCTCAGCCCCGCACCGGGGTCACGAGCGGAGCCCCCGTACGGGGATGCGGGAACACCTCCACCGGCTGGCGGTAGACCTTGCTCAGGAGCTCCCCGGTGAACGCCTCACCCGGAGGGCCCTCCGCGGCCACCGCCCCGCCGCGCAACACCACCGCCCGGTCCGCGTACGCCGCCGCAAGCCCCAGGTCGTGCAGGACCACGACCACCGCGTCCCCCGCGGCGGCCCGCTCCCGGCAGATCCGCAGGACCAGCTCCTGGTGGCGAAGATCCAGCGCCGCGGTCGGCTCGTCGAGCAGAAGGAGCGGTGCCCGCTGGGCCAGGACCCGGGCCAGCGCGACCCGCGCCCGCTCGCCCCCGCTCAGCGCGGAGAAGGAACGGGCGGCGAACTCGCCGACCTCCGTCGCGGCCATCGCCTCATGTACGGCACGGTCGTCGTCGTCCTCCAGGGCCGTCCCCGCCCAGGGCGCGCGCCCCATGCGGACGACGTCCTCCACCGCGAACGGAAAGGACAGCGCGGCCGCCTGCGGCAACACCGCACGCCGCAGGGCGAGTTCACGGGCCGGCCACTGGGCGACCGGGCGCCCGCAGACGCGCACGCTGCCCTCGTCCGCAGCGATGTCTGCCGCCAGGGCCGCCAACAGGGTTGATTTACCCGCCCCGTTGGGCCCGACGAGGGCCAGCACCTCACCCGCCCGCGCAGTGAGGGACACCCCGGCGAGCACCTCGCGCCCCCCGAGCCGCACCCGCAGGTCCGAAACCTCCGCGAGCGCATCACCGGGGGAGACCGGCCCCGGCAGGACGCGCCCGCCGCCGGAGGAGAACAGCCGGTGGGTGATCCGCCCGATCATGCCCAACCCCCTTGCCTGCGACGGGTCCTGCGCAACAGCCAGAAGAAGAACGGGCTGCCGAAGAGCGCCGTGAGCACCCCCAGCGGCAGCTCGGCCGGCGCCGCGACCGTACGCGCCGCCAGGTCCGCGCCGACCAGCACCACCGCCCCGCCCAGCGCACTGCCCGGCACCAGGAAGCGGTGCCCGGGGCCCGCCGCCATCCGCAGCAGATGCGGCACGAGCAGACCCACGAACGTGATGATCCCGGCGACGGCCACCGCGGCCGCGGTCAGCAGCGCCACCACGAGAACCAGCACGAGCCGCAGCCGCTCGACGTCGACCCCCAGATGCCGCGCGGGCCGCTCGCCGAGCGCGAGGAGGTCCAACTTCCGTGCGTACAGCGGCGCGACGGCAAGTCCGGCCACCGCGCACGGCAGCACGGCGAGCACCTTCGGCCAGGTCGCACCGGCGAGCGAGCCGAGCTGCCAGAACGTGATCTGGGTGATCTGCGCGTTGTCCGCGAAGAAGATGCAGAGCCCGATCAGCGCCCCCGCGAACGCGTTCACGGCGATCCCGGTGAGAATGAGCGTGACGACCTCCGTACGCCCGCCGTCGCGCGAGAGCACGTACACGAGAAGGACGGTCGCGAGCCCGGCGACGAACGCGCACACCGTCACCGTCCAGTTCCCGAAGAAGCTGAGGCCGAGCGCGATCGACGCGACGGCGCCGACGGCCGCGCCCGCCGAGATCCCGATGACCCCGGGCTCGGCGAGCGGATTCCCGAACACGCCCTGCATCAGCGCCCCGGCGCACCCCAGCGACCCCCCGACCAGCAGGGCGAGCGTCACGCGTGGCAGCCGCACGTTCCACAGCACGCTCTCCCCGACCCGGTCGAGCGCACTCCCGCCGAGCCCCATCCGATGCCGGACCGAACTGAGTACGTCCCCGAGCGGGATGTCGTACGCACCGATTCCGGCGGAGAGGAGGCAGAGGAGGACGAGGGCGCCGACGAGACCGAGGGTCAGGAGGAAGGGCGCGCTGCGCTTGGAGGTCCCGCCTTCGTTGTGGGCAGGCGTTCCGCACGGCGGAACGGGTGGGCACAACGCCTTACCGCCGGGCGCGGATGAAGCGGCCTTGGAGGTAACCGTCACTTCTCTGCGCCCCCGTACAACTGCCCCACCAGAGACTTCAGGACCTCATCCGTCCGAGGCCCATAGTTCAAAAGCACCCCGTCGTCGATCGAGACGACACGGCGGTCGAGCCCCGCGGGGGTCTCGGCGACGCCCGGGATCTTGAGCAGCCCGTCCACGCCGTCCACCGATTCAAGCCCCTTGGACATCACAAGAATCGCGTCCGGCGCCGCCTCGGCCAACGCCTCGCTGGTGATCGCGGTGAAGTCCTTCTTCAGGCCTGACGCCTTGCCCGCGTCGACCGCGCCCGCCGCCTCCAGGAGCGAACTCGCCCCCGACTCGCGCCCGCCGAGCAGATAGACGGAGGCGGACCCGCGCAGATACAGGAAGGCCACGCGCGGCTTCTCGGTGCGGGCGGACGCGGGGATGGACTTCCGCACCGCCGAAATCCGCTTCTCCGTACGGGACTTCAGCTCGTCGCCCGCCTTCTTCACGCCCAGGGCCTTGGCCACCGCGTCGATCCGCGGGCCCACGTCGTCGAGGCTCTTCGCCGGGTCGAGGACGACCAGCGGGATGCCCGCGTCACGGATCTGGTCGATCGCCTCGGCCGGGCCCGTGGAGGTGTCCGCGAGGACGACCGTCGGCTTCAGGGAGAGCACGCTCTCCGCCGAGACGTCGTGCGCACGTGTCACCACCGGCAGCTTCTCGGCCTGCTCGAAGGTCGCGGTGATGTCGCGGGCCACGACGTTCTTGCCGAGGCCGAGCGTGAACACGATCTCGCTCAGGCTGCCGGTGAGCGGCACGATCCGGCTGGTGTCCTTGACGGTGACCTTCTTGCCGTCGGCCGACGTGACAGTGGCGGGGAGCACGGGGTCGGGGCGGGACTTCAGGGGCTCGACCCGGTCGGGCGCGGAGGCCGTCTTCGCCTTCGGGGACGTGGCGCCACCGTCGTCCGACGATGATCCACAGCCCGTGAGGGCCAGGGCGAGAACGGCGGTCCACGCACCGGCGATACGGAGTGGGCGCGGCATGCGAAGCACCGAATTCCACCGTCCTGTCGTGTTGTTGAGCCGGCCGAGATCCGGGTGGCCGGGGTTGGGGGTTCCAGCCGGAGTGATCGTAGTTTAGGTTAGCCTTACCTCATTAGCCACACTCGGAGGGGTCCCATGTCGTCGTCAAGACAGACGCGAGCCATCGCCCGCGCCGGAGCCGTGGCGGTGCTCACCGCGCTCGTCGCGGCGCTGCTTCCCGCGGCCGCCGCGCACGCGGAGAGCCGCACGGTCCAGGGCGGACGGCTCGACTGGGGCATCAAATCCTCCTTCCAGAGTTACGTGACCGGGCCGATCGCCCAGGGGAGTTCGACGCTGCAGGGCGGCGCGGCCACGGTCGGCGGCAGCCAGTTCCGCTTCCATTCGGCCAAGGGGTCGTACGACCCGGACAGCGGGGCCTTCACCGCCGGGTTCTCCGGCGGAGTGCACTTCCTGGGGCACAAGAAGGGCGGCTCGTACGAGCTGGACCTCACCATCAGCAACCCCACCGTCAAGATCTCCGGCGGCTCCGGCACGCTCCACGCCGACATGGTCAGCAAGGAGAAGGGCACGGGCAAGGTCACGACCAACGCCCAGGTGCCGCTCGCGACCCTCGGCATGTCCGGCATCGACATGTTGGGCGGCTCGGGCCCGATCGCCCTCAACAACCTTCCCGCGACGCTCACTTCACAGGGGGCGAAGGCCTTCGCCGGGTACTACACGGCGGGCACCGAGCTCGACCGGGTGAGCCTGTCGACGGACCTCGCGGCGAAGTCCGGCTCCGACAAGCCGTCGAAGAAGCCGTCGCCGAAGCCCTCGGAGTCCGAGAAGAAGACGAAGGCGGGCCGCGTCGAGGACGCCGCCGTCGACTGGGGCGTGCGCCGCACCTTCCGGGAGTACGTCACCGGATCCATCGCCAAGGGCGAGTGGAAACTGTCCGCCGGGGCGCAGGACGGCGGCGCGTACTTCCGCTTCGCCGAGGGCGAGGGAACGTACGACAAGAAGAAGCAGACCCTCGACGTGGACTTCGCGGGGACGGTGCGCTTCACCGGCGCGCACGGCCTCGACCTCGCGCTGAGCAAGGTCGCCGTCGAGGTGAAGGACGGCAAGGGCACGCTCCTCGCGGACGTCGACAGCAAGGGCGACAAGGGCGTCACGCTGAAGAAGGCCCCGCTGGTCACCTTCGCGGCCGGGGAGCTGAAGCCGAAGGACGGCCTCGTCTCCCTCACCGAGGTGCCGACGAAGCTCACCGGCGACGGTGCGAAGGCCTTCGGGTCCATGTACAAGGCGGGCTCCGCGATGGACCCGCTGTCGCTCGCCGTCGCCCTCGACGCCGACGCGAAGCTGCCCGCGCTGCCGGACCTCGGCTCGTCCGCGAGCCCGACGCCGCAGCCGAAGAGGGCGACCGGGCCGAAGACACAGAACGCCGCCGACTCGGCCGACTCCTCATCGCCCGCCGTGCCGATCGGCGTGGGCGCGGGCGCGGCACTGCTGCTCGCCGCGGCGGTCGCGTTCGGCGTCGTACGCAAGAAGCGCGCGGCGTCAGGCGCCGACGCGTCGACGGACACCACCGGCTCCGATTCCTGACCCTTCCGGGTCACCCACCCCAGCTCACTTCCTCACCCGTCTCTCAAGGAGAAGACCGACCATGGCCGCCATTCGTCGTCCCATAACCCTCGCCGCAGCCGTCGCGACCGCCGTCACGCTCGGCGCGACCGCCCTCACCCTTCCCGCGCTCGCCGCCGACGGCGGCGCAGCAGCGGCGCCGCAGGTCGAGCTCAAGGACGGCACGCTGGACTGGGGCTTCAAGGAGTCCTTCCGCAAGTACGTCACGGGCATGGCCATGGGCAAGATCGAGGCCACGGACGGCGCCAAGCAGGCGGCGGACAACGGGGTGTTCACCTTCACCGACGGCACGGGGACGTACGACACCGGGACGCACGCCACCGACACCGCCTTCAAGGGCGCGGTCCGCTTCTCCTCCACGGCGCACGGCTTCGACATCAAGATGTCCGACGTGAAGGTCCGCACCGAGGGCACGGGCGGCGCCATCCAGGCCGACGTCAGCCTCAACGGCACCGCCCAGAACGACATCGACCTCGCCAAGCTCGACCTGACCGGCATCAAGCCCGGCCAGGGCGAGGGCGGCGCGATGACGTTCAAGGACATCCCGGCGACGCTGACGGCGGACGGCGCCAAGGCGTTCAACGGCATGTACAAGGAGGGCGACAAGCTCGACCCGGCCACCCTGACGGTGAAGGCGGCCGGCGCCCCGACGGAGAAGCCGACCGAGACGCCGAAGCCGACGGACAAGCCCACGGAAACCCCGAAGCCGACGGAGAAGCCTTCCGAGACCCCGAAGCCGACGGACAAGCCGACCGCGACCCCGAAGCCGACCACCACGTCCGACGCCGAGGCGCCCGCGGGCAAGGTCTACGACGGCTCGCTCGCCTGGGGCGTCAAGGAGTCCTTCCGCCGCTACATCGAGTCCGGCGGCGGCGCCACGCTCTCCGGCGGCGCCGAGAAGAACGACAACGGCTACGACTTCCCTTACGCCAAGGCCGACTTGGACGCCGACGCCAAGAAGCTGACCGCGTCCTTCGGCGGCGCCGTCCGCTTCGCGTACAAGGCGCACGGCATCGACATGAAGTTCAGCGACATCAAGGTCGCGGCGGACGGCGCCAAGGGCACGCTGACCGTGGACGTCACCACGCCCAAGGGCACCAACGACGACGTGAAGTTCGCGACGCTGGACCTCTCCAAGGCCTCGTACGAGGCGAAGGACGACGTCGTGCTGCTCGACAAGATCCCGGCGGCGTTCACGGCGGCGGGCGCGAAGCAGTTCGCCAACGAGACGACGGGCTCCATGTACAAGGAGGGCGACGCGATCGACCCGGTCACGGTGGCGCTCTCGGTCGCCGACGGTGCCGAGCTGCCGGGCGGCAGCGGCGGCAGTGGCGGCTCCACCGGTGGTGGCGGCTCGACCGGCTCCGGTTCCACCGGCGGGGGTTCGGCCTCGGCCTCGCTGGGCGGCGGCGGTTCGGTCGGCGGGGGTACGGGGGGCTCGCTGGCGTCCACCGGTTCGTCGACGCCGACCGGTGCGCTGATCGGCGTGGCCGGGGCGGTCGTCGTGGCAGGCGCGGGGGCGGTGTACGTGGCGAGGCGCCGCGTTTCCTGAGAAGGCTTCAACTGAGGATGCTTCAATGCCCGAATGACGGAACTTCCTGACGGCATTGACGTACTGAGGGTCTTCTGCGGGCCCGACGGTCGGCACGGCAATGAACTGGGTGTCGTGCGCGACGGGGCCCGCGTGGCCGCTCGCGGTGACCGGCAGGCGGTGGCCGCGAAGCTGGGCTTCAGCGAGACGGTGTTCGTCGATGACCCCGAGCGCGGGGTCATCGACATCTACACGCCCACGCTGCGGCTGCCGTTCGCGGGCCATCCGTGCGTCGGTACGTCCTGGCTGTTGGACATCCCCGAACTGGTCACGCCCGCGGGGGTGGTGGAGGCCCGCCAGGACGGGGAGTTCAACTGGATCGCGGCGCGGGCGGAATGGGCGCCGGTGCGGACGCTGCGTTCTTACGGGAGCGTGGCCGAGGTGGAGGCGCTGCGGGTGCCGCCGCCGGGGGAGTGGATCTACGCGTGGGCGTGGCAGGACGAGGCGGCGGGGCGGGTTCGCGCCCGCGCCTTTCCCGGCAGGGACGACGGGATCGACGAGGACGAGGCCACGGGGGCGGCGGCGTTGCTGCTGACGCATCAGCTGGGGCGGGCGCTGAACATCACGCAGGGGCGTGGCTCGCAACTTCTGACTGCGCCGGGGCCGGGGGGTCTGATCGAGGTGGGGGGTCGGGTGCGGCTCGTCTCGGGCTGAGGTCTGCCTCCGGCGGTCCTTTCCCCAACCCTGCCCCTACCCGAATCTCTTCCGGCTCCGCCGGCCGCGAGGTGGCCGTCAATCACCGGCTCCGCCGAGTTCGTCCTCAAACGCCGGACGGGCTGAAAGGTCCGCAGCCGGGCTGGAAGACCTACTGACGGGGTGGGCGGGCAACTTCGGGGCAATCGGGTGGGTGGGCGGGAAAGCTTTCGCCGCGAAGCGGCGGTACGGCGGCGCGGCCGACGACGGCGCGTGGGCAGACCGGGGCCGCTGCGGGGCAATCGGGCGGGTGCGCGGGAAAGATCGCCGCGAAGCGGCGGTATGGCGGTGCGGCCGTCAACGGTGCGTCGGCAGGTTGGAAGCGCTGCCGGGTAATCGGGTGGGTGGGCGGGAAAGATCCGCCGCGAAGCGGCGGGCTTGAGCGGGGTCTGGGGCGGAGCCCCAGGGCGGTGCCGCCTACGCCGAGAGTGGGAACTCCTGGCCCAGTTCGCGGAAGACCGCCGTATTCAAAGCGAAAGCGCGCTTGCATTCGTCAACGATCCGCTGCCGCTCCAACTCGTCAGGGACGACCTCCCCGAGCGCGTCAAGCAGTTCCCGGTACCCCCGCTTGAACGCCGCCGGGTTGGAGATGTCCTCGAAGACGTAGAAGCGGACGCCATCACCCTTGCGGGCGAAGCCCCATGCCTGTTCCGCTTTGCCGCGGATGATCTGGCCGCCGGAGAGATCGCCGAGATAGCGGGTGTAGTGGTGGGCCACGTAACCGCCGGGCCAGGTCCGCGCGCATTCGGCCACCCGCGCCGCGTACGCCGCCGTGGCGGGCAGCGGCGTGAGGCCCTCGCGCCAGTCCGCGCCCCGCAGATGCGCGAGGTCCCGCTCCAGCTCGGTCACGCGCAGCAGCTCGGGCTGTATGAACGGGCCCGCGACCGGGTCGTCCCGCAGGGCCTGCGCGGCGTCCTCCAGGGCGCGGTACACGAACCACAGCTGCTCGGTGTAGCGCGCGTACGCGTCGACGCCCAGTTTGCCGCCGAGCAGGTCGCTCATGAACGTCGAGGTCTCCGCCTCCGTGTGCTGCTCGTGCGAGGCGGTGCGGATCACCGTGGAGAAGGGCGTGGACGGCGTATCCATGAGGGACCTCCGAAGCCGAGGAATGACGGGAACCAGCGCGACCGCTACCGATGATTCAGGTTAGGCTTACCTAAGTCAACTGGTTCCCGACGTCCTGTCGGTAAAAACGCTACCCGCTCAGAGCCCGGGGATGCGTGTTCAGGGAAGCGTCAGGATCTCCGTCCCGCTGTCCGTCACCACGAGCGTGTGCTCGAACTGCGCGGTCCGCTTGCGGTCCTTCGTCACGACGGTCCAGCCGTCGTCCCACATGTCGTAGTCGTGCGTGCCAAGGGTCAGCATCGGCTCGATGGTGAACGTCATGCCGGGCTGGATCACGGTCGTGGCGTGCGGGCTGTCGTAGTGCGGGACGATCAGGCCGGAGTGGAAGGACGTGTTGATGCCGTGGCCGGTGAAGTCACGGACGACGCCGTAGCCGAAGCGCTTGGCGTACGACTCGATGACACGGCCGATGATGTTGATCTGGCGGCCGGGCTTGACCGCCTTGATGGCGCGGTTGAGGGACTCGCGGGTCCGCTCCACGAGCAGCGTGGACTCCTCGTCGACGTCGCCGACCAGGTATGTGGCGTTGTTGTCGCCGTGCACGCCGCCGATGTAGGCCGTCACGTCGAGGTTGATGATGTCGCCGTCCTTGAGGACGGTGGAGTCCGGGATGCCGTGACAGATGACCTCGTTGACCGAGGTGCACAGCGACTTCTGGAAGCCGCGGTAGCCGAGCGTGGAGGGGTAGGCGCCGTGGTCGCACATGTACTCGTGCGCGACACGGTCCAGCTCGTCGGTGGTGACACCGGGGGCGATGTGCTTGGCGGCCTCGGCCATCGCGCGCGCGGCGATACGGCCCGCGGTGCGCATCAGCTCGATGGTCTCGGGGGTCTGCACCTCGGGCCCCGTGTACGGGGTGGGCGAGGGTTTCCCCACGTACTCCGGGCGCCTGATGTTTCCCGGAACGGGGCGGATGGGGGAGAGCTCCCCTGGGACGAGCAGTGACTGGCCAGACATGCCAGCGAGTCTAACCAGGCGGTGTGGGGCAGCATGGCGGGAGAGAGAGGAGCAGACCATGCCTCTGTTCAAGAAGCGGACTGTCGGCAAACCGGGTGAGTGGTACTACTGCCTGGAGCATCAGCGGGTCGAGGAGGGTCCCGACTGCCCGGGCAAGGACCGCTTCGGTCCTTACGACTCCCGGGAGGAGGCGGAGCGGGCGATGCAGACCGCCGCCGAGCGGAACCTGGAGTGGGAGACGGACCCCAAGTGGCATGACGCCCCCTCCCGTGAGGGCGAGGACTAGTCGGTTTCGCCGCTCCGCGGCGGGTTTCCCGCCCGCCCATTACCCCGTGGCTGAATGGGTGGGCGGGCGGGAAACGCCGCGGAGCGGCGGAAGGCGGTGCGCCCGCCGCGGGGCGCCGGGAAGCCCCGTCCGGCAAAGCCCTACGGCGTGGCAGACAGCTTCCGGCGGCGCATCGCGTCCGCGTCCGTGCTCGCGTCGTACGACACCAGCTTCGGCAGCGCCGCGGTCAGCGCCCCCACCGCCGCCACGCAGGCAAGACCGCCCGACCAGACGGCAGTCCGCGTACCCGTCCAGCCGGCGGCGGCCCCCGCGCGGACCTGGCCCAGCTGGGGGCCCACGCTGTAGGAGAGGACCTCGATGCCGGCGAGCCTGCCCCGCAGCTCGTCCGGGATCGTCTGGTTCCAGATGGTGGAGCGGCCGAGCCCGCTCAGCATGTCGCCCGCACCCGCCAGGGCGAGGCACACAAGCACCAGCCACACATTCGAGAACCATCCGGCGGCCGTGATCGCGAGCCCCCAGCCCGCCGCCCCGAACACGACGAGCAGCCCGTGCCGCCGCACCCGTGACGTCCACCCGCTGGTCAGGCTGAGCAGCAGCGAACCGATCGCCCCGGCCGCGTACATCAGACCAAGGGACCACTCCGCGTCAAGATCCTCCGCGAGGAACGGGAAGATCGTGTTCGGGAAGGCGAAGAACATCGCCGCCATGTCGATCGCGTACGTCCCGAGCAGCACCGGCCGCGACGACGCGTACCGCGCACCCTCCGCCAGGCCCCGCAGCGACGGCTTCTCCGCGTCGTGCGCGGCGGGCGCAGGCGCGATGCGGGTGCACAGGGCCACGGAGACGGCGAAGCCGACGACCGTCACCGCGTACGCGGACGCGTGCCCGGCGAACGCCACGACCAGGCCCGCAAGCGAAGGGCCCGCGATCGCGCCGACGTTCCAGCGCAGCGAGTTCAGCGCGGCCGCCGCCGTGAGCTGGTCGTGCGGCACGATGCGGGCCATCAGCGAGTCCAGTGCCGGGCGCTGGAGGCCCGCGAGCGCCGATACGCCCGCCGCCACGACGTACAGGGGCCACAGCATCGGCTCCGGCAGCAGCGCGTTCACCAAGAGGATCGCGGCGAGCAGGCCGAGGCCCGCCTCCGTCAGAAGGATCACCTTGCGGCGGTCCACGGCGTCGGCGAGCGCACCCCCGTACAGACCGAAGACGATCAGCGGCACCAGCTCGACCGCTCCCATCGCACCGACCGCGAGCGGCGAGTCCGTCAGCTCCTTGATCTGCAACGGCAGGGCGACCAGCGCCATGAAGCTGCCGAAGTTGGTGACGAGACCCTGGACCCACAGCAGCCGGAAATCACGGGTGGATCGCCACGGCGAGAGGTCGGGCAGTATCGAGGAGGAGGAGAGGGACACGGAAAGCCATGCTCAGCGCCTGGCCCGCGTCCCGGCAACCGAATTACCACCGCGCCGGCGGCGGCGCCGTCAGCTGGTCGGCGAGGCGGGAGAGACGGTCGCGCAGCCGGCGCCTGCCCCGCGCCGCAGGCAGCGAGTTCTCGCCGGACGCCGCGCTCACCAGGTGCTGGACCGTGTCGAGGTCAAGCTCGGGGGAGTCCGGGACGGTCAGCGCCTCGTGCGCCATGGAGTGCAGCTCGCGGTCCCCGGAGTCGAGCGCGAGGACCGTCGCCCCCGCCGCCCGTGCGTCGTGCACCCGTTCAAGGAGCCCCGCGCCCGGCGCATCCGGCGCCACCACGAGCAGCGTCTCGCCGCGCCGCGCCGCCTCGATCCGCCCGAGCCCGGTGGACAGGTGGGCGGGGTCGCCCGCCCGCACCCGGTGCCGCACGAGCGTGGGCGTCAGTTCGGGCGTCCCGGACCACGCCGCCTCGTCCACGAGATGCGCGGCCAGATGCCAGGGCTCGTACTCCTCCGTGCCCACCAGGAGCAGCCCGCCGCCGTGCGGCACCACGGAGGACCGCAGCGTCTTCGCGAAGCGGCGGGTGGCGCTCGGCCACTCGGTTCCGGCGAGCACTTCGCGCAGCAGCGCGACCCTTACTGCGTCCATGAGGCCGCATCCTGCCCCAACAAGCCACTCGTCAGGTGGAGTTCACCGGGAATTCGCCCCGGGTGGGGAGTGACCCGGGATGGCTGATGAGACAACTGTTCCCTTCCGGGCGGGACGCGAGGGGTACGCGAGCTTCCGGATCCCCGCCGTCGTCCGCACGAACTCCGGCACCCTCCTTGCCTTCTGCGAGGGGAGGGTCGGCTCGCAGGAGGACTTCGGCAACATCGACGTCGTCATGAAGCGCTCCACCGACGGCGGCCGCACCTGGGGCCCGCTCCAGGTCGTCGCCAAGAACGGCGCCGACCTCGCGGGCAACCCCGCCCCCGTCGTCCTGGCCACCGGACGCGTCCTGCTCGTCCACGTCCGCAACGCCGCCGCGGCGACCGAGGACGCCATCCGCCGCGGCAAGGTCTCCGCGGCGAACGGACGCAGGATCTGGGTGCAGCACAGCGACGACGACGGTCTGACCTGGTCGGCGGCCCGGGAGATCACCGGGCAGGTGAAGAAGGCGAGTTGGCGGTGGTACGCGACCACCCCCGGGCACGCGGTGCAAACCAGCACGGGCCGGGTCGTCGTGCCCGCCAACCACTCCCTGCCGCCCGCCGGTACGGACAACGGCACCGAGGGCAAGTACAACGGCGGCCACTGCCTGCTCAGCGACGACCTCGGCCAGACCTGGCGGATCGGCTACATCGACGACAACACCGACGGCTATGTGAACGTGAACGAGACCACCGCGGCCGAACTCCCCGACGGGCGGCTCTACTTCAACACCCGCAACGACTCGCCGTCCCCCGGCACCCGCGCCGACGCCCACTCCCGCGACGGCGGCCAGAGCCTCGTCAAGCCCTTCCGGCCGCAGGCCGGGCTCGTCGGCCCCGTCGTCGAATGCAGCGTCCTTCAGCTGCGTACGCCCGACGTGCTGCTGTTCTCCGGACCCGCCGACCCCGGCTTCCGCGCCCTGATGACGGTGCGCCGCAGCCGAGACGGCGGCACCACCTGGCAGGACGCCCACACCGTGGACGGGCTGCCCGCCGCGTACTCCGATCTCGTACGCGTCGACGACGCGACCGTCGGACTCCTCTATGAGACGGGCGACTTCAGCGCGTACGAGACGATCACCTTTCGGCGGATACCGGTGGAGGCACTGGCCTGACGGAGGCCGCGCGCGGGCGGTGAGTAAGGTCGGCCGTATGACCTCTAACGACAGTGTGAAGAAGGCTCCCGCCAAGGATCCCTGGGAGCTGCCCGACGTCTCCGGGCTCGTCGTCGGCGTGCTCGGCGGCACCGGCGACCAGGGCCGCGGCCTCGCCTACCGCCTGGCCCGCGCCGGCCAGAAGGTGATCATCGGCTCCCGCGCGGCCGAGCGCGCGCAGACCGCCGCTGACGAGCTCGGCCTCGGCATCGAGGGCGCCGAGAACGCGGAGTGCGCGCGGCGCAGCGACATCGTGATCGTCGCCGTGCCGTGGGAGGGACATGGCAAGACCCTGGAGTCCCTGCGCGAGGAGCTGACCGGCAAGCTCGTCGTCGACTGCGTGAACCCGCTGGGCTTCGACAAGAAGGGCGCCTACGCCCTGAAGCCCGAGGAGGGCAGCGCCGCCGAGCAGGCCGCCGCCCTGCTGCCGGACTCCCGGGTCACGGCCGCCTTCCACCACCTGTCGGCGGTGCTGCTCCAGGACGTGGATGTCGAGGAGATCGACACCGATGTGATGGTGCTCGGCGAGGCCCGCGTCGACACGGACATCGTCCAGGCGCTCGCCGCCCGCATCCCCGGCATGCGGGGCGTCTTCGCGGGCCGACTGCGCAACGCGCACCAGGTCGAGTCCCTGGTCGCCAACCTGATCTCCGTGAACCGGCGCTACAAGGCGCACGCGGGGCTGCGGGTCACCGACGTCTAGGACGCCGACGGGCATGGGGGACACTGGAGGGCGTACGTCACGACGCACCCCGACACCCGATCAGGAGCCGACCCCCATGCCCCGCCTCGCTCTCTACGCCCTCACGGTCTGCGTCCTCGCCGTCGTCGCGGCCGTGGTCTCCTTCGTCCAGGGCCACTGGCTCGGCATCGTCTGGGTGCTGATCGCCGGGCTCTCGTCGAACATGGCGTGGTACTACCTGCGGCGCGCGAAGATCGAGCGGGACGCCGCCGCCACGGGCTGACGGCTACGGGCCGACGATCTCCGGGATGTCCGGCGCCCCGTCCCAGAAGCGGTACAGCTCAAGGCCCCAGTACGTGTCCCAGTCGCTGACGCCGAGCCCGCGCAGGATCGCGTCGATCGCGTCGAAGAAGGCCACGTTGACCTCGGGGATCCACAGGATGCCGAAGACCGCGATCAGGCCGAACGGCGCGAACGGCTCCACCTGACGGCGGATCTTGTGTGACAGCCACGGCTCGATGACGCCATAGCCGTCCAGGCCCGGGATGGGCAGCGAGTTCAGGATCGCGGCCGTCACCTGGAGCAGGGCGAGGAAACCCAGCGCGTACCGGAAGGTGTCCGGGACGCCGGAGAGCGCGTCGAGCCAGAAGGGCGCCGTGCAGACCACGGCGAAGAGCACGTTCGTCAGCGGCCCCGCGGCGGAGATCAGACTGTGCTTCCACTTCCCCCTGATCCGGCCCCGCTCGATGAAGACGGCCCCGCCGGGCAGGCCGATGCCCCCCATGATCACGAAGAGCACCGGAAGCACGATGCTCAGCAGGGCGTGCGTGTACTTCAGCGGGTTGAGGGTCAGATATCCCTTCGCCCCGATGGAGATGTCGCCGCTGTGCAGGGCGGTGCGGGCGTGCGCGTACTCGTGCAGACAGAGCGAGACGATCCAGGCGGCCGTCACGAAGAGAAAGACCGCGAGCCCCGGGTTGTCGGCGAATCCGGTCCAGGCGGCCCAGCCGGAGACCGCGGTGACGGCGGCGATCCCGAGAAACACGGGACTGATCCGCGAGTCACTGCGTCGGGCGGGAGCGGTGGTCATGGGGCGGGGCTCCTGGGATGGCGGTCGGGCCGGTTGTCGTACGGGACCGTACCCCGGCACACGCCGAAAACGACTCGCGCGGGGTGGGGAGTTCCGGGGAGGGTGGGGGGCTGAAGACTTCAGCCCGTCGAGGGGGTCCCCCCTGCTCTTTAAGAGCTTGGGGGAGTTTGAGGACGAACTCGGCGAAGCCGGTGATTGACGGCCACCTCGCGGGGACCGGCACCCGTCCCCGTCCCCGCCACCCAAGACACCAGAGACAATGGACCCCGTGCGCTACCGAATCCTCGGCACCACCCAGGCATTCCACACCGACGGGACCCAGGCCCCCATCGGCGGGCCAAGGCTGCGCGCCCTCCTCACGGTCCTCGCCCTACGAGCCCCCCGCACGGTCCCCGTGTCCGCCCTCGTCGACGAGGTGTGGGACGGCGACCCACCCGCGGACGCCCCCGCCGCGCTGCAGGCGCTGATCGGCCGCCTCCGCCGAGCCATCGGCGCCGCCGCGATCACCTCGGCCGACGGCGGTTACCGCCTCGCCGCGGCCCCGGACGACATCGACCTGTACCGCTTCGAGCGCCTCGCAGACGAAGGCACCCGCGCCCTCGAGAACGGCGACGCCGCGAAGGCGGCGACGGCCCTGGACGACGCGCTGGCGCTCTGGCAGGGCGGCAAGCCCCTGGCCGACCTGCCCGACCGCACCGCGCAGGCGTCCCGCTGGGAGGCCCGCCGCCTCGACGCCCGCCGCGCCCGGCTGACGGCGGCGCTCGCGCTCGGCCGGGCCGAGCAGGCGCTGCCCGAGCTGACCGCGCTGTGCGAGAGCCACCCCCTGGACGAGCCGCTGCAGGCCCTGCGGCTGCGGGCGCTGCGCGACGCGGGCCGCCCGGCGCAGGCCCTCGCCGCCTACGACGGCGTACGCCGCCTCATCGCGGACCGCATCGGCGCCGACCCGGGACCCGAACTCCGCGCCCTGCACGAGGAGTTGCTGCACCACACGGCGCCGGGGAGCGAACCGCGCCGGACCCAGCCACCCGCGAGCCGCCCGCACACCCCCGGCAACCTCCGCGCCAGGCTCACCTCCTTCGTCGGCAGGGAGGCCGACATCGAGGCCATCCGCGGCGACCTGCGGCGGGCCCGCCTCGTCACGCTGCTGGGGCCCGGCGGCGCGGGCAAGACCCGGCTCTCGCAGGAGGCCGCGGAGTCCGTCGCCGACACGGAGCCGGACGGCGTATGGCTGGCCGAGCTCGCCCCGGTGGAGGACCCGGACGCGGTGCCCGAGGCCGTCCTGACCGCGCTGGGCGCCCGCGAGACGGTGCTGCGCGGCGCCGGCGCCGAGGAGATGCGGGCGGTGTCCGACCGGCACGGCGACGACCCCGTCGTACGCCTCACCGAGCACTGCGCGCCCCGCCGGATGCTTCTGGTCCTCGACAACTGCGAGCACGTCATCGACGCCGCGGCCCGCCTCGCGGAACAACTGCTCGCGCACTGCCCCGGCCTCACGGTCCTGGCCACCAGCCGTGAACCCCTGGGCGTACCGGGGGAGTTGCTGCGCCCCGTGGAACCGCTCCCGGAGCCGACTGCGCTGCGGCTGCTCGCGGACCGCGGCGCGGCCGCGAAGCCGGGGTTCCGCGTCGAGGACGACCGGTCGGCCGCGGCCGAGATCTGCCGTCGGCTCGACGGGCTTCCGCTGGCCATCGAACTGGCGGCGGCCCGGCTGCGGATGCTCACCCCGCGGCAGATCGCCGACCGCCTCGACGACCGCTTCCGCCTCCTTACCAACGGCGCCCGCACGGTCCTGCCCCGCCAGCAGACCCTGCGCGCGGTCGTCGACTGGTCCTGGGACCTGCTCGACGAACCCGAGCGGACCGTCCTGCGCCGCCTCTCCGTCTTCGCGGGCGGCTGCGACCTGGCGGCGGCGGAGGCGGTGTGCGGGGCGAACGCCGGTGTCCCGGGGAGTCACCCCGCCGACGTCGCCGACGTGCTCGGCTCCCTCGTCGACAAGTCGCTCGTCGTCGCCGCCCCCGCGCCGCTGGGCGGCATGCGCTACCGGCTCCTGGAGACCGTCGGCGAGTACGCGGCGGAGCGCCTCGACGAGGCCGGGGACCGGGCGGCCGCCGAGCGGGCGCATCTGGTGTACTTCCGGGAGTTCGCCCGCGTCACCGAACCGCTGCTGCGCGGCAGCGGCCAGCGGGCGGCCGTCGACAGGCTCGAGTACGAGTACGAGAATCTGCGCACCGCCCTGCGGCACGCCGTCGCCGCGCGGGACGAGCAGGAGGCGCTCTGTCTCGTCCTTTCGCTGTCCTGGTTCTGGCAGATCCGCGATCTGCGCATAGAGACCCGCAACTGGTCCCGCGATGTCGTCGCTCTCGGTCCTGACCCCTTCGTCCGCCCGGTCGCACCCGTGGAGCCGCTCTACGAACGGTGCACGGACGCCCCGCTCCCCATGCGCCCCGAGGTGCTCGCGGAGGCGCGGCGCGGGGTGCATCTCATCCAGCTCTCCTGCATGGACATGAACATGGAGGCCTGGCAGACGCCCGAGGCCACCGAGAAGCTCGCGGGCATCAGGGAGGCGTACCGTCCCGGGCTTCCGCAGACCTGCTGGTCGCCGGGGAGCCTGTGGTTCTTCGCGGTGCTCTTCGGCGGTGACATAGGCCGGCTGCACACCATCATCGACGCGACCATCGCCACCTGCCGGGAACGCGGTTACGAGTGGGAGCTCGCGTCGGCGCTCCAGCAGCGCGCCAACATCCGCGCCAATCGCACGGACTGGGCCGGCGACGCGGGCCGTGACGCCGACGAGTCCCTGGAGATCTTCACCCGGCTCGGCGATGTGTGGGGGACGGCCGAGGCGCTCTCCTCGCGCGGCGAGGCGCACGAGCGGCGGGGCGCCTTCGACCGCGCCGCCGAGGACTTCAGCGCCGCCATCGAGTACGCGCAGCAGCTCGGCGCGCCCGCCCAGGTGACCGTGCTCACGGCGCGCCTCGGCGCGGTCCTCGTCGAGGCGGGCGAACCGGAACGGGGCGAGCGGCTGCTCTGGGGCGTCCTGGACCAGAAGGTCCAGGGCGGCCACTCCAGCGAGTCCATCTCCACCGCCCGGTTCTTCCTCGTCGACGTGCTGGGGCGCGCCGGGCGCATCGCCGAGGCCCGTGACCAACTGCGGCTGCTGCGCGAGGAGTTCAAGGTCGCCGACTTCGCGGTCTTCGACAGTTTCATGCTCGGCGCCGAGGCCTGGCTCGACACTCAGGACGGCCGCTATGCCAAGGCCCTCCGCACGGCGTGCGCGGCCGTGGAGAAGTCCATCGACCCGCTGACCAAGATGATCGCCCCGCATGTGACCGCCCATCAACTCACCATCGCCGCCCATGCCTTGACCGGTCTCGGCGGCGTCCGGCGCGCCCGCGACGCCGCCCGGCTGATCGGCGCCGCCGACCGTGACCTGCCGCCCGGCCACTTCCCGGCCGGCGTGGAGCGCGACATCAAGGCGGCCGCCGTCGCGGCGGTGCGCGCCGCGCTCGGGGACGCCGCGTACGAGGCCGCGTACGCGGAGGGCGGCGGCCTCTCCCTTGAAGAGGCCGCCGCCCTCTGCGACACGTATCTCGACTGAGGCGCCGGGCGCTCAGCTCTTCGTACGGAACTTGTGGATCGCGATCGGCGCCATCACCAGCGTGAGCGCCACCGCCCAGCCGATCGTCACCCACACGTCGTGTGCGGCCGGGCCGCCCACCATCAGGCCGCGCGCGGAGTCCGCGAGCGTGGACAGCGGGTTGTAGTCGGTGAAGGCCTCGAGCCAGCCCGGCATGGACTGCGTCGGCGCGAAGATCGACGAGCCGAACTGCAGCGGCATCAGGACCAGGAAGCCCATCGCCTGCACGGACTGCGCGCTCTTCATGGTGACGCCGAGGACCAGGAAGATCCACATGACGGACGAGCCGAAGAGCGCAGTCAGGCCCACGGCGGCGAACAGACCGCCCCAGTTGGTGATGTCGAAGCCCACCAGGACACCGACGATCATCATGATCGTCGTCGCGACGAGCATCCGCATCAGCTCCACCACGATCTTGGCGAAGAGGACCGAGCCCTGGCCGATCGGCAGGGTCCGGAAGCGGTCCATGATGCCGTTCTGGAAGTCCTGGTTGAAGCCCGTGCCGACGGCCATGGCGATGTTCAGGGACATCATCGCCATCATGCCCGGCACGACGTACTGCACATACGCGTCCTGACCGCCGCCGAGCGCCTGCCCGATGGAGCCGCCGAAGACGTACACGAACAGCAGCGTGAAGACGATGGGCATGAGCACCGCGTCGAACATCGACTCGGGATCGGCCCGGATCCACTGAAGATTGCGGCGGACCAGGGCGCCGGTGTGGCGCACGTGGCCGCGCAGGCCTATGCGGCCGTCGGCCTGGCCGGCCCCGGGGAGGGGGGCCGTGGCGGTGGTGGCACTCATACGGTGACCTCCTCGAGTTCGGCGGGACGGGTGTCCTGCGGGGCGTTGGCCTTCTGGCCGGTGATGGAGAGGAACACCTCGTCCAGGCTGGGCAGTTCGGTGGCGATCGAGCCGATCACGATGCCGCGCGCGGTGACCGCGCCGACCACCGCGGTCAGCTGCTCGTCGCTGAGGATCGGCACCAGGACCGTGCCGGTCTCGGTGTCCACGGCCGAGGTGGCGAGGCCGGTCAGGCCCAGGTCGTCAAGCGCGTTCGCCAGCGGGCGCAGCTCCAGCGGGTCGGCGGGGCGGATGCGCAGGGTGCGGCCGCCGACCTTCGCCTTCAGCTCGTCGATGCCGCCGTTGGCGATGACCTTGCCGCGGTCGATGACCGTCAGCTCGGACGCCAGCTGCTCGGCCTCCTCCATGTACTGCGTGGTGAGCAGCACGGTGACGCCGTCGCCGACCATGCGCTTGACCTCGGCCCACACCTCGTTGCGGGTGCGGGGGTCGAGGCCGGTCGTCGGCTCGTCCAGGTAGAGGACGGCCGGGCTGCCGATCATCGAGGCGGCGAGGTCGAGGCGGCGGCGCATGCCGCCGGAGTACGTCTTGGCCTGGCGTCCTGCGGCCTCGGTGAGCGAGAACCGCTCGAGCAGGCCGTCGGCCCTGGACCTGGCGTCCTTGCGGGACAGGTCGAGCAGCCGCCCGATCATGTACAGGTTCTCGCGGCCGGAGAGCTTCTCGTCGACCGATGCGTACTGGCCG
This sequence comes from Streptomyces sp. NBC_01381, assembly GCF_026340305.1. NCBI lineage: Bacteria > Bacillati > Actinomycetota > Actinomycetes > Kitasatosporales > Streptomycetaceae > Streptomyces > Streptomyces sp. NBC_01381. The sequence goes on from NZ_JAPEPI010000001.1 coordinate 2,822,330, forward strand.
GTGAGGCCTATGACCCGGCGGAGCTGGCGGGGCTGCTTCACCACGTCGTACCCGGCGACGTGGGCCAGGCCGGAGTCCGGGGTGATGAGGGTGGACAGGCAGCGTACGAGGGTGGTCTTGCCGGCGCCGTTGGGCCCGAGCACGCCGACGACCGTTCCTTCGCGTACGTCGAGGTCCACGCCGTCCAGTGCTTTGGTCTCGCCGTAGTGCTTGACCAGCCCCCGCACGGTGATGGCGCTCGCTGCGCCTCCGGGGTTCTTGTCGATTCGCGTCATGCCCTCAAGGTGCCATCCGCCACCGACAAACCACCGACAGGCTGCCGACAGGCACCGTCACCCTCAATTGAGGAACCCCAACGGCGACCAATTGGGTCCGCGAGAGCGGCGCCGGTTTAGGCGCAAAAAGCAGCAGCCCGTCGACGGGGGACGGTCGACGGGCTGCCGGTGGTGCCGCGATGGCTCTAGTGCACGGCGTGCTCCGCCGCGGGGAACGTACCGCCCACCACGTCCTCGGCGAACGCCCGCGCCGCGCCGCTCATGACGCCCCGCAGATCCGCGTACTGCTTCACGAAGCGCGGCATCTTGCCGCCGGTGAGGCCCAGCATGTCCGTCCAGACGAGGACCTGCGCATCGCATCCGGCGCCGGCCCCGATCCCGACGGTCGGGATGTGCAGGGAGCGGGTGACCTCGGCGGCCAGTTCCTCCGGGACCAGCTCAAGGACGACCGCGAACGCGCCCGCGTCCTGCGCGGCCTTCGCGTCGCTGAGCAGCCGGTGCGCCGCCTCGTCGCCGCGGCCCTGCACGCGGTAGCCCATGGTGTTCACGGACTGCGGGGTGAGGCCGAGGTGGGACATGACGGGGATGCCCGAGGAGACGAGCAGCTCGGTCTGGGGGAGCGAGCGCTCGCCGCCCTCCAGCTTCACCGCGCCGACCCCGGCCTCCTTGACCAGGCGGGTCGCCGAACGGAGGGCCTGGACCGCGCCTTCCTGGTAGGAACCGAAGGGCAGGTCGCCGACGATCAGGGCACGTGACGTGCCCCGTACGACGGCCGCGGACAGCATGGTCATCTCGTCGAGGGTGACGGGCACGGTCGTCTCGTAGCCGAGGTGGCAGTTGCCCGCCGAGTCGCCGACCAGCATCACGGGAATGCCGGCTTCGTCGAAGACGGACGCGGTCATCGCGTCGTACGCGGTGAGCATGGGCCACTTCTCGCCGCGCTCCTTGGCGGCGGTGATGTCCCGGACGGTGATGCGGCGGGTGCTCTTGCCCCCGTACAGCGCCTTGCTGCTGTCGGACTTCTGGGCGGCACCCTCTGCCGGCTTCTGGGCAGCCGAAAGTTGCGTCATCGCAACGGCTCCTTCTCTCATCTCGAGGCGCCCTCACGGCGTCCCCGGATCACCTCCATGGTGGCACCGTGTGCCGCCCGACGGCTAGTGCACCCCCGCGTGATCCGGCCCATCCGGGCGGCGAGCACCGGGCCGCGGGTAAATTCTTTCCAATACGAGACGGTCTCGTATCGAAATGGTTCTAGGGTGAGGGACATGACTTCTCCTGCCGTCACCACCCCTCGTATCCCGGAAGCCGTGCACCGGCGCCGCTGGGCGATCCTCGGCGTCCTGATGCTGAGCCTGCTGATCGTGGTGCTCGACAACTCGATCCTGAACGTCGCCATCAAGACGATCTCGACCCCGGCCCCCACCGGCCTCGGCGCCACCCAGGGCGACCTGGAATGGGCCATCAACTCCTACACCCTGGTCTTCGCGGGACTGCTCTTCACCGCCGGACTGCTCGGCGACCGCATCGGCCGCAAGAAGGTCCTCATCGCGGGCCTCGCCGTCTTCGGCATCGGCTCGGCGCTCGCCGCCGAGTCCGGCTCGCCGGTCCAACTCATCCTGTTCCGCGCGGTGATGGGCCTCGGCGCCGCCTTCGTGATGCCCGCCACGCTCGCCGTCCTGATGAACGTCTTCGAGCGCGACGAGCAGCCCAAGGCCATCGGCATCTGGGCGGGCGGCGTCGGTCTCGCCATCGCGATCGGCCCCATCACCGGCGGCGTGCTCCTCGACCACTTCTGGTGGGGCTCGGTCTTCCTGGTCAACGTGCCGATCGTGATCCTCGCGATCGGGCTGATGATCTGGCTCGTGCCCGACTCCCGCGACCCGAAGCCGGGCCGTATCGACCTGGTCGGCGTGGGCCTGTCCATCGTCGGCCTCGTGCTGCTCGTCTACGGCATCATCAAGGGCGGCCAGCTCGCCGACTTCACCGACCCCGCGGTCCTCGCGACGGTCGCCGCGGGCCTCGCCGTACTCGTCGTCTTCGTCCTGCACGAGAAGCGCAGCGACCACCCCTCGATCGACATCTCGTACTTCAAGAACCGGGTCTTCTCGGCGGCCATCAGCGCCCTCGCGCTCGTCTTCTTCGCGCTGATGGGCGTGACCTTCTTCGCCGTCTTCTACACCCAGAGCGTGCGCGGCTACTCGCCGCTGCAGACCGGCCTGTTGATGCTGCCGCTCGCCGCGGCCCAGCTCATCTTCGCGCCGCGCGCCCGCCTCGTCGTCGACCGCTTCGGCGTCCGCGCCGTCTGCACCGGCGGGCTGCTCACCATCGCCGCGATGCTCGCCGCCTTCACGGTCCTCGAGGCCGATACGCCGATCTGGATCCTGGAGGTCATCTTCTTCCTGATGGGCACCGGCATGGCGCACATCATGACGCCCGCGAGCGTCGTCATCATGCAGGCGCTGCCCCGCGAGAAGGCGGGCTCCGCCTCCGCGCTCAGCAACACCTTCCGCCAGGTGGGCGGCGCCCTGGGCATCGCCGTCCTCGGCTCGGTCCTCTCGGCCGCCTACCGCAGCGGCGTCGAGGACAAGCTCACCCTGCTGCCCGCCGAAGTGCGGCACACCGCGGGCGAGTCCATCGAGGCCACGCTCGGCGTCGCGGCCAAGCTCGGCCCGCGCGGCGAACCGCTGGTGTCCGCGGCCCACGACTCCTTCCTGCACGCCATGCACATCACCGCGCTCTGCGGCGCGGGCGTCGCCCTGTTCGGCGTCGTGATCACCGCCCTGTTCCTGCCGGGCCGCGCACCGCGGGAGCCGGAGGCGGAGCACAAGGAGGCGGAGCCGGTGGGCGCGGGGCGTTGACCGGGGCGCCGGGCCGGGAAGGGACAATCGGCCTGGCGGTACGCCGGATACGCCGGATGCGAGAGACGGAGCAGATGTGGTCGACACAGCCAGAGGTGTCCGGGGGCGTCCCCGCAGCGAGGCCGTGGAGCGGGCCATCATCGAGGGCGTACTGAAGCTGATGGAGGAGGGCGTGCCGCTCGCCGAGCTCTCCATCGAGCGGATCGCGCGCACCGTCGGCGTCGGCAAGGCCACCATCTACCGGCGCTGGAACGGCAAGGAGGAGCTCTTCGTCGACATTCTGCGCTCGGTGGACGACCCGCCGCCCGAGCTGGCGGGCGAATCGATGCGCGGCGATCTCATCACCCTCCTCGACCACCTGCGCAGGCGCGGCGTGAACATGCGCGCATCCGCCATGCTGCACAACGTGTTCGCGCAGATGAAGAGCCTGCCGAAGCTGTGGGACGCCTACCACGCCACCGTCGTCGCGCCGCAGCGCCGCGTCATGCTCGACGTGCTGCGCCGAGGCGTCGAGAACGGCGAACTGCGCGCCGACGTCGACATCATGCTCGCCAACGACCTCTTCGTCGGACCCATGCTCGTACGCACCGTCATGCGCTCCGACGCGCCGCTCGACGAGGACCTCGCCGAGCGGATGGTCGACGCCGTTCTCGACGGGCTGCGGCCCACGGGGTGAATGTGCGCGTTTCGTCACAGCGGCCCGTTGTGCGGGGGGATGTGGAACCTGCCGTGCCGCGCCGCTCGTCCTCGTCCCGTACGGCCGTCACGGACGGCGGGGAGGACACCCGATCATCGCCTAGGGTTTCAGGGGCGAAGACGGTTGCACGGCAGAGTTGAGGCGACGAGCGTATGGCGCAGGCGTATGTGACGGAGACGGGCAGCGGCGGCTCGGAGCCCGGCCGCCAGGGGTCCCGGCTCCGGCGCCTGGTCGACGGGTGGCGCGGCGACCGGGGCATCTGGCGGCGCGGGCTCGTCACCGCGGCGGTCGCGGTGCTGCTCACCCTGGTGATGCTCTTCCACGCACAGATCCCGAACGGCATCGGCAACCTCGGCAGCCTCATCGAGACGTTCCTGCCCTGGCTCGGCGTGCTGATCCCCGTGCTGTTCGTCATCGGCATCGTCCGCAAGTCCGCGACCGCGCTGATCGCCGTGCTGCTGCCCGCGGTGATCTGGCTGGGCTCCTTCGGCGGTCTGATCACCACCAAGTCCTCCGGCACCGGTGGCGACCTCACCGTCGCCACCCACAACGTGAACGCGGAGAACGCGGACCCGGCGGGCACCGCCCGTGACGTCGCCGCGTCCGGCGCCGACGTCGTGGCCCTGGAGGAGCTCACGGCGGATGCCGTCCCGACGTACGAGAAGGCCCTGGCCGGCACCTACAAGTACCACTCGGTGCAGGGCACGGTCGGCCTGTGGAGCAAGTACCCGCTGACCGGCACCAAGCCCGTCGACATCAAGCTCGGCTGGACCCGTGCGATGCGGACCACGGTCAACAGCCCCAAGGGCGAGGTCGCCGTGTACGTCGCCCATCTGCCGTCGGTGCGGGTCAAGCTGGACGCGGGCTTCACCGCCAACCAGCGGGACGCCAGCGCGGACGCGCTCGGCGAGGCGATCGCCGACGAGCAGGTCTCCAAGGTCGTGCTGCTCGGCGACCTGAACGGCACGATGAACGACCGCGCCCTGAACGCGGTCACCTCCCAGATGCGCTCCACGCAGGGCGCGGCGGGCGACGGCTTCGGGTTCAGCTGGCCCGCGTCGTTCCCGATGGCGCGGATCGACCAGATCATGGTCAAGGGCGTCGAGCCGGTGTCGTCGTGGACGCTGCCGGAGACGGGCAGCGATCATCTGCCGATCGCGGCGCGGGTCGAGCTCTAGCCTTTGGTGCACCCCTTTAGTGCACCGCACATCCGCTCTTAACCTCACGGAATACTGGGCCTGAGAGGCTTTGTTCCGTACGTAAACTTACGGAACACACTCCCTCCTGCGCTCCCCCGGAAGGTTCTTCATGCCCCTGGCCCTGCTCGCCCTAGCCGTGGGCGCCTTTGGCATCGGTACGACCGAGTTCGTGATGATGGGCCTGCTGCCCAATGTCGCGGACGACCTGGACATCTCCATCCCCACCGCCGGGCACCTGGTCTCGGCGTACGCACTCGGCGTCGTCAGCGGCGCCCCGCTGCTCGCCGCCGTCACCGCGCGGATGCCGCGCCGCCGTGTCCTGATCGGCCTCATGGTCCTCTTCGTGGCCGGCAACGTGCTCTCGGCCGCCGCCCCCGACTACCACTGGCTGATGGCGGCCCGCTTCCTCAGCGGACTTCCGCACGGCGCGTTCTTCGGCGTCGGCGCGGTCGTCGCGACCGGGCTCGTCGCCCCCGAGCGCAAGGCCCGCTCGGTCTCCCTGATGTTCCTCGGCCTGACCGTCGCCAACATCGTGGGCGTGCCGGTGGGCACCGCGATGGGGCAGCAGCTCGGCTGGCGCGCGACGTTCCTCGCGGTCAGCGCGATCGGCCTCGCGGCGATAGCGGCGCTCGCCCTGCTCGTCCCCGCCGACCACGGCCACGGTGAGCGCGGCGGGCTGCGCGGAGAGCTCCGGGCGCTCGGCAGCGTTCCGGTGTGGCTGGCGCTGGGCACGACCGTCGCGGGCTTCGGGGCGCTGTTCTCGGCGTACAGCTATGTGACGCCCATGCTCACGGACGCGGCGGGCTACGCCGAATCCAGCGTTACGTTGCTGCTCGCGCTGTTCGGTGTCGGCGCCACCGCGGGCAACCTGCTGGGCGGGCGCCTCGCGGACCACTCGCTGCGGGGGACGCTGTTCGGCGGCCTGGCGTCGCTGGTGGTCGTCCTCGCGCTGTTCCCGCTGCTGATGGGCGCCGCGTGGAGCGCCGCGCTGGCCGTGATGCTGCTCGGCATGGCGGCGTTCACGACGGGTTCGCCGCTGCAGCTGATGGTGATGGAGAAGGCGTCGGCCGCCCCGTCCCTGGCCTCCTCCGCCAACCAGGCGGCGTTCAACCTCGCGAACGCCGGGGGCGCGTGGATCGGCGGCCTTGCGCTGGCGGCAGGCTTCGGGGTGACGTCCCCGGCGGTGACGGGAGCGGCGCTGGCCGTTCTCGGCCTCGGGGTGGCCGGGGTGGCGTATCTGGTGGACCTGCGGGCGCCGGTGGCGGGCAGCGAGCGGCTCGTCGCCTCCCACTCCCCGCACCCGGAGCCGTCCCGCCGGTAGGCCCGCAGGCCCCCGGGGTCAGACCGACTCCCGCCAGCGATTGGTGATCGGGAGGCGGCGGTCCTTGCCGAAGCCCTTGGCGGAGATCTTCGTGCCCGGCGGGTACTGGCGGCGCTTGTACTCGGCGGTGTCCACCATCCTCAGGGTCTTCACCACCAGCTCCCGCTCGTGCCCGGCGGCGACGATCGCGTCCGCGCCCTGGTCCCGGTCGACGTACATCTCCAGGATCGCGTCCAGGACCGGGTAGTCCGGGAGCGAGTCCGTGTCCACCTGGTCCGGACGCAGTTCGGCGCTCGGCGGCTTGGTGATGGAGTTCTCCGGGATCGGCGGGGTCTGGCCCCGCTCGACCGCCGCGCGGTTGCGCCACTCGGCGAGCCGGAAGATCAGGGTCTTGTACACGTCCTTGATCGGCCCGTACGCCCCGACCGAGTCGCCGTACAGCGTCGAATAGCCCACCGCCAGCTCGGACTTGTTGCCGGGCGCCAGGACGATGTGGCCCTCCTGGTTGGAGATCGCCATCAGCATCGTGCCGCGAAGGCGCGACTGCAGGTTCTCCTCGGCGAGCCCGGTCAGGCCGAGCGACCCCATGTACGCGTCGAACATCGGCGCGATCGGCACGGTCCGGAAGTTCAGTCCCGTACGCCGGGCCAGCTCCTCCGCGTCGCCGATGGAGTGGTCCGAGGAGTAGCGGGACGGCATGGCCACGCCGTACACGTTCTGCGCGCCGAGCGCGTCGCAGGCGATCGCCGCGACGAGCGCGGAGTCGATTCCGCCGGAGAGCCCGATCAGGACGGTGCTGAAGCCGTTCTTCGCGGCATACGCCCGCAGGCCCACGACCAGCGCCGAGTACACCTCCTCGTCGTCGTCGAGCCGCTCCGCGTACCCGCCGGTGAGCTCGGGCTCGTACGTGGGGAGAGGCTCCTCCGACACCGTGACGTGCTCGATGCGCAGGCCGTCGTCCACGACGCCCGACGGCACGGCACCGGCCGCGGGCAGGTCCAGGTCGAGCACGACGCAGCCCTCGGCGAACTGCGGCGCCCGCGCGATGACTTCGCCGTCCCGGTCCACGACGATCGAGTCGCCGTCGAAGACGAGCTCGTCCTGGCCGCCGATCATGGCGAGATACGCGGTGGTGCAGCCCGCCTCCTGGGCGCGCTTGCGGACGAGTTCCAGCCGCTGGTCGTCCTTGTTGCGCTCGTACGGCGAGGCGTTGACGGAGAGCAGCAGGCCCGCCCCCGCGGTGCGCGTCGCGGGCACGCGGCCGCCGTCCTGCCAGAGGTCCTCACAGATCGCCAGCGCCACGTCGACGCCCCGCACCCGCACGATCGGCAGGGTCTCGCCCGGCACGAAGTAGCGGAACTCGTCGAAGACCCCGTAGTTGGGGAGGTGGTGCTTGGAGAAGGTGAGCACGGCCTCGCCGCGGTGCAGCACGGCGGCGGCGTTGCGCGGGGCGCCCGCCGGCTGGCCGTACTTCGGCTTGGCCTCCTCGGTGCGGTCGAGATAGCCGACGACGACCGGCAGCTCTCCGAAGCCTTCGTCGGCAAGACGCGCGGCGAGCGCGCGCAGCGCGTCCCGCGAGGCCTGAACGAAGGACGGCCGCAGCGCGAGGTCCTCGACGGGGTAGCCGGTCAGCGCCATCTCGGGGAACGCGACAAGGTGCGCCCCCTGCTCGGCGGAGTGCCGGGTCCAATGGACGATCGCCTCGGCGTTCCCGGCGAGATCGCCGACCGTCGAGTCGATCTGATTCAGGGCGAGGCGTAGTTGAGGCACGGGGCCCAGTGTAATCGTCAAAGCGACGCGATGCCCCCTCGGGCAGGTGTGGGGCGCCCCACGTCGGCGGCCCGGGCGGGCCCGGCATCTCCTGTGGAGTACCGGGCCCGCCGAGGTGTCAGCGGCGGTAGCCGAGGACCGTCATCATCCCGGCCTCCGAGTGGTACACGTTGTGGCAGTGGATCATCCACAGGCCCGGGTTGTCGGCTTCGAAGTCCACCGTCAGCGTGCCGTTCGGCAGGATCACCGCGGTGTCCTTGCGGGGGCCGCCCGCCACGTTCGCCAGGGCGAAGGTGTGGCCGTGCAGATGGACCGGGTGCCACATCGACGTGGAGTTGGCGAAGACGAGCCGGACGCGCTCGCCCGCGCGGACGGGGTGGCGCTGGTCGGGGTCGTAGGGCTTTTTGTCGAACGCCCAGTCGTACTTGGCCATCCCTCCCGTCAGCCGGATCCTGATCGTGCGGTCCGGCTTGCGGGACGGGAGCGCGACCGACTCCGCCGCCCGCAGCTTGTCCGCCGTCAGGAGGCGGCCCTTGAGCTCCTTGGGGCGGACCGAGGCGGAGGGCGCCGAGCCGCCGCCCGTGCGCAGGACCGCGAGCGCCGCCGCCTTCTTGCCCTCGGCCGCCGCGGTCAGCGGGAACACGCCGTCCCCCGCGGTGACGAGCACGTCATAGCGCTCGCCCATGCCGAGCAGCAGCGCGTCCGTCTTCGCGTGCTCCACGGGGAAGCCGTCCGTGTGCGTCACCGTCATCTCGTGGCCGCCGAGCGCCACCCGGAAGGCCGTGTCGCCGCCCGCGTTGATGATGCGCAGGCGGATGCGGTCGCCGGGACGGGCCTTGAACGACGAAGGCGCGTCCGGCGTACGGCCGTTGATCAGGTAGTGCGGGTAGGCCACGTCGCCCGCGTCGCCGCCGAGCAGGTCGCTCTTGGCGCCCATCATCACGCGGGAGGGGCCGGAGGGGCCAGAGGGATCGGAGGGCTTGGGGGATTTGTTCGTGCGCATCGACATGTTCGACATGTCGTGGCCGCTGTGGTCGGTGCCGCCCGTGTCACCCCCTTCCTTCTTCTCCTCGCCGTCCCCGCCCATGTCATGGCCGCCCATGCCCTTGCTGAGCTCCGCGAGGACGGCGTCCGGCGTCGAGCCGTCGACGCCGTCCACCCAGTCGTCGAGGGCGACGACCCACTCCTTGTCGTACTTCAAGGGCTCCTTGGGGTCCTCCACGATCAGTGGTGCGTACAGACCGCGGTCCTGCTGGGTGCCCGAGTGGGGATGGAACCAGTACGTCCCCGGGTGCGGCACCGCGAAGCGGTAGGTGAAGTCCGCGCCGGGCTTGATCGCCTGCTGGGTGAGGCCGGGGACGCCGTCCATGTCGTTGCGCAGGGTTAGGCCGTGCCAGTGCAGGGACGTGGGCTCCGGGAGATGGTTGGCCAGCGTGAGGGCGAGCGTGTCGCCCGCGGTGACGCGGACTTCCTTGCCGGGCAGCCGGTCGCCGTACGCCCAGGTCCTGACCGAGCGGCCGCCGAGGTCGAGCTTGGCCTTCATGGCCATCAGCTTCACCTCGCGGACCGCGCCGCCGGCTCGCTTCTTCTCCGCGGCGTCGACTTCCTTGCCGGACGGGTCGACATAACCCTCGGGCGCGGAGCCGCCGCCCTCACCGCTGCCGTGCCCGCCGTGGCCCGAGCCGGAACCGGAACCGGAGCAGGCCGTCAGGATTCCCGAACCGGCGACGGCGGTCGCGGCGCCGAGCAGGGCACGGCGCGAGGGGGCGCGCAGGGCTTGAGTGCGCGGGGGTTGAGTGCGCATGGCTGAGTAACACCTCGTCTTGGTGGTGCGTGCAGATGGGCGCATCTGCTGCTTCTGATACACCGCTCGGCGCCCGGAGGTTCCCATCGGGCATCCCCCGGTCGCGGGCAGCGCGAAGCAGCCGGTGCGCCGGCCTAAATGCGCAGCACCGAAAGACGGGCGAGGAGTATGCGGGGCGGCGGCGGATTGGGCCGCAGGCCGTCGAGCAGCCGGGCGAGCACGCGCGAGGGGACGGCGAAACCGCCGGGCCTCAGCAGGCCGGCCTTCAGGAGCAGGACGAGGGTGAACGCGCCGAGCACAGCGAGGCACACGGACAGCGGATCCATCCCGTGGAGCCCGGCGGGGGAGGATGCGGTGACGGTGTCATCGGCGGTGCGGGCAACCGGCTCCGTGCCCATGTCGTGGGCCTGGCCCATGCCATAGGACTGGCCCTGGTCATGGGCCTGGCCCATGCCCTGAGCGGCGGTCGTGCCCCGCGCCTCATGCTGGACGGATGCCTGGGCGGACGCCCGCTCGGCCCCGCCCCCGTGCCCCGTCGGATGACCCAGCGTATGCATCGTCACGATGCCGAGGAGGAGCGCGGCGAGCAGCAGGAGCTGTCCGCCCTTCGCCGGTCTCCTCGTCGTAGCCATGGGCGAAACCCTACCCCCGGCGGGTATCACGTGACATGCGGGCCCCCGGGACTCCATTGATCATGGGCCCATGATGATTACGGGCAAGCCGCTGCGGACCCGGTCGGCGGAGCCCGGCACCGAAGGACCCAGGAGTACCGCTCCCGTCGCGCTCCCGCTGGCACTCGGCGCGATCGCCTACAGCGCGTGGCTGCTCGAAATCCCCCTCGACACGGGGCTCTCGCCGGTCAGTTCGTACGTGAGTGAACTCGCCGCCCAGGACCAGCCCTACGGGACGCTGCTGCGGACGACCGACCTGGTCGCCGGGGTGCTGATCCTCGCCGGAGCGGTCTGTGCGCTGCTGCGGCTGCCGCGCGGGCGGCTCGCCGTCCTCGGGTGGGCGGGGCTCGCGCTCTTCGGGGCGGCCACCGCCGTCGACTCGCGGCTGCCGCTGAGCTGTACGCCGACCGCCGACGCGGAGTGCGCGGCCAGGGAGGGGGCGGGGCTCGTGCCCTGGACGCATGCCGCGCACGTGGGCAGCAGCGGGGTCGCCGTGGCGGGGGCGCTGGCGGGGATGGTCCTGCTGACGATCGCCTCGCGCCGGTACGGGAGCCCGCCGTCCCTGGCGGGCCCGCTCGGCATCGTCCTGGTCCTTCTCGAACTGGCGGCCACCGCCTGGACGTTGGCCGCCCTCGCCGCGTTCGACGCGGGGCACGGGACGTGGGCGCTGGGGCTCGGTCAGCGGCTTCAGGTGCTGCTGATCGCGCTGTGGCTGGGGCTGCTCGCCCGGGCGGTGGTGCGGTGCGGGCGCGGGCGCGTGCTCTCGTGAGGTCGTTCGTCAGGGTCGGGGGAGTGCGGCATCACGTGGAGGTGGCCGGGCGGGGGCCGGTGTGCGTGCTGAGCGCGGGGCTCGGCCTGGTCTCGGCCGACTGGGACGTGGTGGCGGAGCTGCTGTCCCCGTGGCGGACCGTCGTCCGCTTCGACCGGCCGGGGCTCGGGCTCAGCGGGCACGCGCGCGTGCCGCCTTCCCTGGCGGGTGAGGCGGGGCGGATCGCCGGGCTTCTGGACGCGCTGGAGTTCTCGGGGCCGGTCACGGTGGTCGGGCACTCGCTCGCCGGGTTCCACGGCGAGGCGTTCGCGCGGCTGTATCCGGCGCGTACGGAGGGGCTTGTCCTTGTCGACTCCAGCATCGAGGAGCGGCTGGGGCATGTGCGGGTTCCTCGTGTGGCGCGGGTGGGGGGTGCGCGGGTCGGCGGGGCCGTGCTGAGGGGGGTGGGGGTGTCCCGGCCGGTGGGGCCGGTGGGGGTGCGGAGGTTCTTGGTGCAGGGGGCGCTTCTGGAGTACGCGACGTATGGCGACGTCGCTCGCGAACTGGCCGCACTACGGGGGGAGTTCCCCCTCCCGGAGGGGGTGCCGGTGACGGTGCTCGCCGCGTACTCCCGGGGTTCGGTGCGGTGGCTCTACCGGCAGCGAGGCCTGGCGGCGACCCTCGGCGCGACGTTCCGCGTCGCGGAGCCGTCGGGCCACCTGGTGATGCGGGACAGCCCGGCGGACGTGGCGGAGGCGGTACTGGCGGTGCGCCCCGCTTAGTTCCTCGACACCCGGCAGCGTTGGCGTTGTGCCCACCCGTTCCGCCGTGCGGAACGCCTGCCCACAACGGGGACGGCCGGGTGGGATGCGCCGTGCGGAGCGCTTGCCCGCGATGGGGACGCCTGGGTGGATGCGCCGTGCGGAGCGCGTGCCCGCAATGGGGACGGCCGGGTGGATGCGCCGTGCGGAGCGCACGCCCGCAACGGGGACGGCCGGGTGGGATGTGTCGTGTGGAGTGTTTGCCCGCAATGGGGACAGCGGGGTGGGGGGCGTCGTGTGGAGCGCCCGCCCGCAACGAGGACGGCGGGCGGGCGGCCGCAGGGTAATCGGGTGGGTGGGTGGGAGAGCTTGTTCGTGCAGGTGGGGCTGCGGGGTAATCGGGTGGGTGGGTGGGAAAGGCCTGTTCGTGCAGGCGAAGCTGCCGGGGGTCACCCCAGCCGCAGCCCCCGCACACTCTCCCGGATCACAATATGCGTCCCCAGGAGATGCCTCTCCTGCCCCGCCCGGGGCGATCCGCTCAACGCCAGTCGCACGGCCGTACGGCCCATCTCCTCCGCGGGGATGTGGACCGTGGTGAGCCCGGGAGTGATGTCCGCCGCCACGGGGTCGTCGTTGTAGCCGACCACCGAGATGTCATCCGGCACCCGAAGCCCACGCTCCCGCAGGGCCACCACCGTCGCCGCGGCCACCCCGTCGTCGCCCGCGAACACCGCGGTGAACTCCGGCCGCCCGTCCGCCTTATCCAGAAGGTCGCGTATCGCCTCGTACCCGTTGTGCTGCCCGAAGCCGATCCCGTGCAGGATCGCCTCCTCGCGCGGCACCCCGTGGTCGGACAGCGCACGAAGGTAGCCGGCGACCCGGTCCTCGCCCGTGGTGTGGCCCGGCTGGTAGCCGATCAGGGCGATCTTGCGGTGGCCCGCCCCGAGCAGATGGCTCGTGATCGCGTACGCGCCCGCCTCGTTGTCGTACTCGACGACCAGCGCGGGAACGTCCGGCGCCGGCGCCGGACGACCGCACAGGACGAGCCGCGAGCCGGCCGCCGCAAGCGCCTCCGCGTACCGCGCCATCCGCTCGCGGTACTCGTCGTCCTCGATGACCCCGCCCACCAGGATCACCGCCTCCGCGGCCTGCTCGCGCATCATCTGGACCAGGGCCAGTTCACGGGCCGGATCGTTGCCCGTCGATGCGACCAGGGTGAGTCTGTCGCGCTGGGCGGCCTCCATCTCCACGCCCTGCGCGACATGCGCGAAGAAGGAGCTCACCACGTCGAAGGTGAGCACCGCGACCGTCTTGCGGCCCGCGCCTGCCAACGCGCGCGCGTGCGCGTTGGCGACGTAGTCGAGGTCCTTGACGGCCCGCAGGACCTTGGCACGCGACGCCGTGGACGTCGGATAGTTGCCCGCGAGCACCCGCGAGACGGTCGCGACGGAGACGCCGGCGCGTGCCGCCACGTCACGGATGGTGACCCGCTCACCCACAGTGTCTCCTCATCCTCATATACGCCTCTGGTGCCTCTGGTGCCTCAAGTGGCAGAGTCCGGGGCCGGGTTGCCCCACGACAACCCGTCCCGGACCATCATCCCGCCCCTACGCCCCGCGTCAGTGCGCGGCCTCGTACTCCTTGGAGAACTCCTCGTGGGACTTGTCGCCGCCCTGCGCCTGCCACTTCTGGTAGACGGCGTCCCAGTCCGACAGCTTCTTGCGGCCGGAGACGATCGCCGTGACCCCGTCCTCGATGATCTGCTGCATCGACGCGCCCTGCCGGTTGTACGTGTCCGACATCAGGCCCCAGTGGTCGTCGCGCACCAGGTTCGGCACGACCGCCTGCTCCCAGGTGTGCAGCCGCTTGGTGAGGTCGGGGAAGCCGGGGAAGTACAGCGGCTGCGGCGCGTCCATGAGGTAGGCGAACGGCAGGTTGGTCCTGTTCTCCACCAGGCCGAGGGAGTTGGGGATGGGGTCGCCGTTCTTGTCGTACTCGAAGTGCGTGCCCTCGACGCCCGAGTGCATCAGCTCGTACTCCTTCGAGCCGAAGGGCGAAGCCAGCCAGTCCAGGACCCGCAGCATCAGCTTCACGCGGTCCTTGGAGGCCTTCTTGATCACGGTGTAGCCGAAACAGCCGCGGTTCTGCTGGTAGACCGGCGTCGCGCCGTCGACCACGTACGGCACGGCCGCGTCCAGCGTGAACTCGTCCTTGATGCCCTGCGCGTTGGAGATGGCCGCGCCCCAGCCGTCCGTCATCGAGCGGACCGTGCCGTTGTAGAACTGGGTCTTCAGGTCCACCTGGGAGATCGAGGTGGCGTCGGAGTTGTACGAGCCGCTCTTGCGCATCTTCGCCATGAACTCGAGCGCGGCCCTGAACTCGTCGGTCCCGTACATGTCGGTGACCTTGCCGTTCTTGATCTGCCACTGGTTCGGCGCCCCGTGCCACATCGCGTGGTAGAGGTAGCCGAAGAAGCCGACCGAGGAGGCGCCGAGCGCGTACTTCTTGTTCTGTGAGGCCTCGCGCGCCATCGTCTGGAAGTCGGCCGCCGCCATGCCCGGCTTGTAGCCCGCCTTGTCGAAGGCCTCGCGGTTGATGAACATCGCGCCCTGCACCTTGGCGCGCTCGATCGGGAGGCCGTAGATGCGCCCGGCGACCCGGCCCATGCCCTCCCACGCGTACGTGGGGATGTTGGCGAGGTTCGGGTAGTCCTTGACCGCGTCCCCTGACAGGTGCTCCGAGAGGTCCGCGCAGCGCGACTTCACGAACTGCGACTCGCGCGGCAGGACGTACCCGCCACCGAAGTTGATCATGTCGGGGAGGTCGTCGCCCGACATCAGCGTGGACATCTTGGAGCGGAAGTCCGCGTCCGGCACCACCGAGAACTCGACCTCGACGCCGAGCGCCTCGTTCATCGCCTGCCAGTACTTGTTCGATCCGGCCGGCTTCGGCGGGGTGCCGTAGGTGATGGTCATGACCTTGATCTTCTGCTTGCCGGTGCCCGGCTTCTCGGCGGTCGCCTCGATCAGCTTCTGGGGGTACTTCGTGAAGCCGGGCTGTACGCCTTCGGCACTCGGCGCGAGATCGGGCTTCGGGCCCTTGGCGGGTGTGTACGTCGGCCAGGGCGCCGCCTTCTTGTCGGCGTTGGAGACCGAACCGCCGCCGCCGGACTCGGTGGAACAGGCGGTGAGCAGGGAGGGCGCGGCGACGGCGGCACCGCCGACGGCTATGGAGCGCAGCAGCGTACGGCGCGACATCGAGGAACCGGACACGGTGTCAACCTTTCGGGGGAGCACGGGAGTTGGCTCAGCTCTTGATGCGGGAGGTGGTGGCTCAGCTCGGGATGCGAGAGGCGTGGCTCAGCTCTTGATGGCGCCGGTGAGCACGCCCTTGGTGAAGTACTTCTGCAGGAAGGGGTAGACGATCAGGATCGGCACGGTGGCGATCACCAGGACGGCCATCTGCATCGTCTGCGGGGCCGAGACGTTCGAGGCGTCGCTCAGGCCGGTGTCGGCTATCTGGGAGCCGCCCATGACGTACGTACGAAGGACCTGCTGGAGCGGCCAGTGGTCGGACTCCAGATAGATCGAGGCATGGAACCAGGCGTTCCAGTAGCTGACCGCGTAGAAGAGGCCGACGACCGCGAGGGCCGCCTTGGAGAGCGGGAGCACGATCCGCCACAGGATCTGCCAGTCGCCCGCGCCGTCGAGCCGCGCCGCCTCGTACATCTCCTCGGGGATCCCCTGGAAGAAGCCGCGGAGCACGACCAGATTGAAGACGTTGATGAGGACCGGGACGATCAGGGCGCTGTAGCTCTCCAGCATTCCCATGCCCTTGACCAGCAGGAACGCGGGGATCATGCCGGGCGGGAAGAGGAAGGTGAACAGGACGACGAGGAGGATCGGCTTGCCGCCGTACACGTTCGGGCGGCTCAGCGCGTACGCCAGGAACGTGGTGCACGCGAGGGAGGCGAGGGTGCCGATGATCGTCACCCCGGCGCTCACCCCGAGCGCCTTGGAGACGATGCCGCCCGCGAAGACCTGCTCGTAGGCGCGCAGGGTCGGGTGCTCGGGCCACAGGACCCAGCCGCCGTTGGCGACGACCTCGCGGTTCGAGGCGAACGACGTCGAGATGATGACGAGGAAGGGGACGAAGACCAGGACCAGGATGGTGGCGATCGCAAGGACCTTGGCCACCTGGGTGACGGGCTTCGGCTGCTCCATCCAGGCGGGGCGCAGGGGGCGTGCCGCGGCGGATTTCGCGGCTCGGGCGGACTTCACGGTCGTCGTGCTCACTTGTAGACCCCCTGCTCGCCGAGGCGATGGGCGACCTTGTTGGCCGCGAAGACGAGAATCGCGCCGACCACGCCCTTGAACAGGCCGGCTGCCGCGGCGTATCCGGTGTCGCCGCCGACGATGCCCTGCCAGAAGACGAAGGTGTCCAGGACCTCTCCGGCCTCGGGGCCGACCGACTGCCGTTGCAGCAGCATCTGTTCGAAGCCGACGGAGAGGATGTCGCCGAGCCGCATGATGAGGAGCAGGATGACGACCGGCCGGATCGCGGGCAGCGTCACGTGCCAGAAGCGGCGCCAGGGCCCCGCGCCGTCGATCGCGGCGGCCTCGTACTGCTGCTCGTCCACCTGCATCAGCGCGGCGAGGAAGATGATCGTGCCCCAGCCGGCGTCCTTCCAGACGACCTGCGCGACGACGAGCGCGGGGTACGCGTCCGGGTTGCCGATGATGTCGACGGAGTGCAGACCGGCCTGCCCCAGCACGGAGTTGAGCAGTCCGGTGTCGGCGAGCACCTGCTGGAAGAGGGCGACGACGATGACCCACGACAGGAAGTGCGGCAGATAGACCACCGACTGCACGAAGCGCCGCGTCAGGTCCGACGTCAGGCTGTGCAGGAGCAGGGCGAGGCCGAGCGGGACCGGGAAGAAGAAGACCAGCTGGAGCACCGCGAGGAACAGGGTGTTCCAGGTCGCGTGCCAGAAGTCCGGGTCGCCGAACATCCGGTCGAAGTTCTCGAGGCCGACCCAGGGGCTGGCCCACAGGCCGTCGAAGGGGACGTACTCCTTGAAGGCCACGGCGTTGCCGATGAACGCGCCGTAGTGGAAGGCCAGGAAGTACGCGACGCCCGGCGCCATGAGCAGCAGCAGGACCCGCGAGGCGCGAAACCGTTTCCATCGCTCATCACGCCTGGTTTTGTTGCCATTTGGCCTGATGCTGCGCTTGCCGGGCGGCTTCACCGCCTCGGTTTCCGTCCGGTCCTTCGTCACCGCTGACACGGCAGCCCCTCCGTTGTCGGAACAAGGTGACCGGAATCTAAAGCGGTTACTAACCCCGGTCAACCCCCTTGGCCCCGCGATCTCTTGACCACTGTCCCGACTTCGGCCTAGCCTCCAGGCGCTGTTGGGTAACCGGTTACTACGAGGGGCGGTCACGCGTGGCAGACCAGGCAGACCAGGCAGAGCTGACGGGCCAGTTGGTGGACCGGTGGTCGGGCCGGTGGTCGGGCCGGTCGTCGGGCCCGCCGATCACGGCGCTCGCCATGAGCGCCGATGTGGCGGAGCGGGTGTTCGCACCGGACATCCGCGAACGGCTCGCCCACAGCGTGGAGTTGGCGCCCGCCCTGCTCGCCGGGCCGCTCACCGGGGCCGATGCGCGGGCGGTGCTGGCAGACGCGGAGATCCTGATCACCGGGTGGAACTGTCCGCCGGTCACGGCGGACGTCCTCGCGTACGCTCCTCGGCTGCGGGCCCTCGTCCATGCCGCCGGATCGGTGAAACCCGTGGTGACGGACGCCCTTTGGGACCGGGGGGTGGTGGTGTCCTCGGCGGCCGACGCCAACGCGGGCCCCGTCGTCGCCTTCGCGCTCGCCGCGATCACCTTCGCCGCGAAGGGGGCGCTGTCCACAGCCGCCCGCTACAGCGAGGGGTGGCCGCCCTTCACGGAGCGGACGGGCGCGGACGCGCGCACCATCGGCGTCATCGGGGCGTCGCGTATCGGCCGTGGGGTCATCGCGGCGCTGCGCGCGTCCGACGCGGGGTGGCGTGTGCTGCTCACCGATCCGTACGTCACGGGGGAGGAGGCCGCCGGCCTCGGCGTGGAGCTGGTCCCGCTGCCCGAGCTGTGCCGCCGCAGCACCGTCGTCAGCATTCACGCGCCCCAACTCCCCGAGACCCAGGGGATGGTGAGCGAGGTGATGCTGAAGCTGATCCCGGACGGCGGGACCGTCATCAACACGGCGCGGGGCTCATTGATCGATACCGAGGCGTTGGCCCGGGAGTGCGGGACGGGGCGCCTGGACGCGTTCCTCGACGTCACGTCGCCGGAGCCGCTGCCGCAGGGGCATCCGCTGCTGATGCTTCCGAACGTCCTTGTGACCCCGCACATCGCCGGGGCGCAGGGCAGTGAGGTGCGGCGCCTGGGGGAGCACGCGGTGGGGGAGGTGGAGCGGTTCGTGCGCGGCGAGCCGTTGCGGGGCCGCCTGCGCCGGGAAGATCTGCCGCGGCTGGCCTGACGGGGGCTGGCCTGACGGGGGTGGCCTCGACGCCCGCCTTGCTGCCCGCCGGTCGGCGGGCAGCAAGGCGGGCGTTCACAGTTTCGGAAAGTTACCCTCTGGCAAGCTTCCCCATGCCGTACGTCGACGCATAGCCGATCGAGCTGTAATGCATCCTGCCGCCGAATTTCCCGGAGAGCACACCTCGAGCGGTACTGCCCGTGGAACTGCTGGCGACCGCGCCGCCACTGTCACCCGGCGCCGCCGAGAAACTGGCGGCGGACTGCCCGTACACGACACAACTGCAGGTGTCGCTCCGGTGGCTCGCATTGGTGGAGGAGATCTTTCCGCAGCGCGGGTTCGCGGAGTTCCGGCCGAACAGGCACGACGTGTCGCCGACCGAGCCCAGCGATTCCTTCTTGACGACCCGGCCCTTGCTCGAGTTGTTCTGGTACAGCCAGGGCTTCGCACCGCTGGAAATCTTGATGTAGCGCATATCCGCGTGGGTGCCGTTTTTCAGGGCGTTGATGTTCGTCAGGGAGCCGTAGGTCGCGCTTCCGGACTTGACGGCGCCGCTGTTGCGGCGCCAGTCACAATGCCCCGCTGTCACCGCTCCATAGGAGCTGCCGCGCTTCACGACCCATCCGATCGTGCAATACCCGCCCGGCAGCTTGACGCCTACTCCGCCGCGCCTCGGTGAAGCGCAATTGTTGCGGGAGGAGCATGCCAGATCGGCCCCTTCGCCTTCCGTGATGTCTGCGGGGATGTCAAGGCGCCTCAGAGTTCCCCGCACGCCATCCGGTTCGGCTCCGGGGCGCAGGGCTATCTTGAGCCGGTTCGTCGTCACGTCCTCCTCGACGGAGACAACCTGCACCTTGCTCCGGCCCGCACTCTCCGCCGACTTCCACACCGCCCTCATGGCACCGGTGAGTTCCGCGGACGAGTGCTCGACGGTCCGGAATTCAACGTCATCGGCGGAGCTGCCTGACTTCACGGCGCTTGCCACCAGCTCGCCCCGGGTGTCCTGCGCGGGCAGCTTGCCGGCGAACTGCACCACGAGGCGTCCGCGGTTCTCGGTGTCGAGGTAGTGCCCCGCGTAGTTCGCCTGCTTGGCGAAGCGTTCAACCGTCGACTTGGTCCCGGAGAGCAGTGCGTCACGGCGCTTCATCTCCGCAGCCTCGGCGGCCGTGCCGATGAACCCCCATTCGTTGACGAGGGATTCGGCGGATTCGGCTCGCTTGTTCGTCGATTCGGCCGATATTCCCCGATTTGCGAGAATCGAGTCCAGCTTCTTTGTGTCGGCCTCGAAGCCGTATTCCTGGCGAAGGCGCAGCGACTCCGCGAAGACGTCGTCGCTCACCTTCTGGGTGGGTGCATCTGCCGTACGGGATGAGGGAGATTTCTGCGACGCCGCGGCCGGGATCACGGTCGGCACAAGCATCCCGGCCGCCGCCAGAGTGGTCCATAAAACGGATCTGAACTTCATCGAGCCCCCGCTGTGAGTTCCAAAGCCGAGCGGCGCGAGGGGATTCCTTGCGCCGCTGAGAGATGGAAAGATAGGGGAATTGAGTGGGAAGATCAAGTGTCCGAAAAACTGGAATCTCTAATTCCGTCAGCTGCGCCGCGTCAATGGTCGGCGGTAACGGTAATTCACTTCCACGCCGATCCGAAATGTCCTGGAATAAAACTGTCCATAAGGGGCGGTTTTCTTTGAGTCGCACGGGCCCTGTGGTGAGCCGGGAGGGCGGCCCGCTGTTACGGGGGCGCCGATCAGCAGGCACTATGGGCACAGGGCGGCACGAGCTCCGCAACGCGCACGAAACCGTGTGGTGGGATGCTCATGAGCCCCAATGTGTCCTCAGGCGCGATCACAGTGCGGACGCAGGCGGCCTGACCAGCAAGGATGGGTGGAAGCGGAAGATGGACAAGCAGCAGGAATTCGTGCTCCGGACTCTGGAGGAGCGCGACATCCGGTTCGTACGCCTGTGGTTCACGGATGTCCTCGGCTTCCTGAAATCGGTCGCGGTGGCACCCGCCGAGCTGGAGCAGGCCTTCGACGAGGGCATCGGCTTCGACGGATCGGCCATCGAGGGCTTCGCCCGGGTGTACGAATCGGACATGATCGCCAAGCCGGACCCCTCGACCTTCCAGGTCCTGCCCTGGCGCGCGGAGGCCCCCGGCACGGCCCGGATGTTCTGCGACATCCTCATGCCGGACGGCTCGCCGTCCTTCGCGGACCCGCGTTACGTCCTCAAGCGGGCCCTCGCCAAGACCTCGGACCTCGGGTTCACCTTCTACACCCACCCCGAGATCGAGTTCTTCCTCCTGAAGGACAAGCCGCTGGACGGCTCGCGGCCCACCCCCGCCGACAACTCCGGCTACTTCGACCACACCCCGCAGAACGTGGGCATGGACTTCCGCCGCCAGGCCATCACCATGCTCGAATCCATGGGCATCTCGGTCGAGTTCAGCCACCACGAGGGGGCTCCCGGTCAGCAGGAGATCGACCTCCGTTACGCGGACGCGCTCTCCACGGCCGACAACATCATGACCTTCCGCCTGGTCATGAAGCAGGTCGCCCTGGAGCAGGGCGTGCAGGCCACCTTCATGCCGAAGCCGTTCTCCGAGCACCCGGGCAGCGGCATGCACACGCACCTGTCGTTGTTCGAGGGTGACCGCAACGCGTTCTACGAGTCCGGCTCCGAGTACCAGCTCTCCAAGGTCGGCCGCTCCTTCATCGCGGGCCTCCTGAAGCACGCCGCCGAGATCTCCGCGGTCACCAACCAGTGGGTGAACTCCTACAAGCGCATCTGGGGCGGCTCGGAGCGCACGGCGGGCGCGGGCGGCGAGGCACCGTCGTACATCTGCTGGGGCCACAACAACCGCTCGGCGCTGATCCGCGTCCCGATGTACAAGCCCGGCAAGACCGGCTCGGCGCGGGTGGAGGTCCGCTCGATCGACTCGGGCGCGAACCCCTATCTGACGTACGCCGTGCTGCTCGCCGCGGGCCTCAAGGGCATCGAGGAGGGGTACGAACTGCCGCCGGGCGCCGACGACGACGTATGGGCGCTGAGTGACGGCGAGCGTCGCGCGATGGGGATCGAGCCGCTGCCGCAGAACCTCGGCGAGGCGATTGCGCTGATGGAGCGCAGTGAGCTGGTCGCCGAGACGCTCGGCGAGCACGTCTATGACTTTTTCCTCCGGAACAAGAAGCAGGAGTGGGAGGAGTACAGGTCAGAGGTGACGGCCTTTGAGCTGAGGAAGAACCTCCCGGTGCTGTAGGCGCCCTTTAGGGGCGCGGGGAACTGCGCGCTCAGCGCACGAAAAGCCGCAGTCGCGTCTGCCAAGCAATTCGGCAGACGCGACTGCGGCTTTTCTGTGGTTGCTCGCGCCCACGCGGCGGAGCCGCAAATCGATACAGCCCCGCGCCCCTACGGGGCGCTGACAATCGCGTCCCGCAGGGGTGTCGTGGCCCTTACGCGATACTCCTGGATCGCCCAGCCGTTGCCATCCGGGTCCTTGAAGTACATGAACGTCCCGCCGTCCTGCGGCGCGTGAGCCACCGGCTCGGAGACATCGAGGCCCCGCGCGGTCAGCTCCGCATGCGCCGCCTTCGCGTCGGAGACGCACAGCTGGAGGCCCTGGTACGAGCCCGCGGCCGGGGTCGGTCCTTCCATCGTGTCCCAGAGCGTGTCGGCGAGGGCGATGGAGCAGCCGGAGCCCGGCGGGGTCAGCTGGACGATGCGCATGCCCGGCATGACCTCCGTGTCGATGTCCACATGGAAGCCGAGCTTGTCGCGGTAGAACTCCTTGGCCCGGTCGACGTCGCTGACGGGGAGCGGGATCACCTCGAGTGTGTATTCCATGTGCGGCAGTACAGCAGGGACTGGCTCCGCTGTCAGCGCTCGAAACGCCACCGCGTCTGGCTGAACGGCTCGCCCTTGCCGAAGCCGAAGGCGGTGCGGGGTGTCACCTCGAAGACGTACGCGTGGCCGGCCCCGTGGTGGAAGCAGCCGTCGCGCACCTCGTAGTGCCAGAAGCTGCCGTACTTCTCCTCCCAGGCCGCCGCGAGCACCCGCAGCCGGTCCTCGTCGGTCACGCGGACCGCGGCGCCCTCGACGACCAGGTCGTGGCCCTTGTCCCAGAGGTTGACGCCGGTGGTGAGGACCACCTCCGGGTTGGCCGCGAGGTTCCTCGCCTTGCGCTCATCGGGGCCCGTCGCGAAGTGCAGGGCGCCGTCCAGCCACACCGCGGGCAGCGGGGTGACGTGCGGGCGCCCGTCGGGGCGCACGGTCGAGATCCAGAAGAGCTCGGCCGCCCGCAGCTGCCGCAGCGCGTCGGGCCACGGTGTCGCGGACGCGCCCTGGCTGCTGTACCGGGTGTCCAGTTCGGTACGCGGTTCCCTGCCGGTCATGTTCCGCCTCCTGTCACCGCCACCATGCTCCCGTCCAAGTACGGACCGCGCACGCGGGCGGAACTCATCGGTGAGGCCGTAGGCTCGGGCGAGGAGTGATCGAACGGAGGCGCGCATGACGGTGCCGCAAGGGCGCAGAAGCAGTACGTTCACGCGGCTGCTGCGGCATGGTTTCACCGACCCGTCGGCCGCCGAGCGGCTGCTCGGCGCCCCCGAGCTGGCTGCGCTGCGCTCCGACCCGCTCCTTTTCGACGCCCTGGGCGAGGCCGCCGACCCGGACCTGGCGCTGCTCGGTCTGGTCCGGCTCGTCGAGGCGCAGCCGGACCAGACGAGCCGCCGCGAACTGCTCGACACCCTGGTCAGTGCCAAGCCGCTGCGCGACCGGCTGCTCGGCGTGCTCGGCGCGTCCGAGGCCCTCGCCGACCATCTGGCCCGGCACCCCGGTGACTGGCAGGCCCTGGTCACGTACGAGGCGGCCGATCTGCACCCCGGCGTCGAGGAGTTCGAGCGCGGCCTCGCCGACGCCACCGACCCGGTCTCGCTCCGGGTCTCCTACCGCCGCTGTCTGCTCGCCATCGCGGCCCGTGACGTGTGCGGCACGACGAACGTCGCCGAGGCCGCCGCCGAACTCGCCGACCTGGCGACGGCGACGCTGCGTGCGGCCCTGGCCATGGCCGGGACGGCGGCGCCCGCGGACGCCGCGCAGTGCAGGCTCGCGGTCATCGCGATGGGCAAGTGCGGTGGACATGAGTTGAACTACGTGTCGGACGTCGACGTGATCTTCGTGGGCGAGGCGGCCGACGGCGCCGACGAGGGCAAGGCGCTGCAGGCCGCAACGCGGCTCGCCTCGCACATGATGCGGATCTGCTCGGAGACCACGGTCGAGGGCACGATCTGGCCGGTCGACGCCAACCTCCGCCCGGAGGGGCGCAATGGGCCGCTGGTGCGCACGCTCAGCAGCCACCTCGCCTACTACCAGCGCTGGGCCAAGACCTGGGAGTTCCAGGCGCTGCTCAAGGCCCGCCCGGTCGCCGGTGACCTGGAGCTCGGTGCGGAGTACGTCGCCACGCTCGCGCCGCTCGTCTGGCACGCGGCGGAGCGCGACAACTTCGTCCCCGACGTGCAGAAGATGCGCCGCAGGGTCGTCGAGAACATCCCGGCGGGCGAGGTCGACCGCGAGCTGAAGCTGGGCCCCGGCGGCCTGCGGGACGTCGAATTCGCCGTACAGCTCCTGCAGTTGGTGCACGGGCGCAGTGATACGTCGCTGAGGAGCGGCTCGACCCTGGAGGCACTCGGCGCGCTGGCCGCCGGCGGCTATGTGGGCCGGGTCGACGCCGTCCAGCTCGACGACGCCTACCGCTTCCTGCGCTCCCTGGAACACCGCATCCAGCTCTTCAAGCTGCGGCGCACGCATCTGATCCCGGAGGACGACGCCGACCTGCGGCGCATCGGCCGCTCCCTGGGCATGCGGACGGAACCGATCACCGAGCTGAACCGCGCCTGGAAGCGGCACACCTCGGTCGTGCGGCGCCTGCACGAGAAGCTCTTCTACCGCCCGCTCCTCGACGCGGTGGCCCAACTCGCCCCCGGCGAGATCCGGTTGAGCGCGGAGGCGGCCCGCGAACGCCTGGTCGCCCTCGGCTACGCGGACCCCACGACGGCCCTGCGCCACCTGGAGGCGCTCGCCTCCGGCGTCACCCGCAAGGCGGCGATCCAGCGCACCCTCCTTCCGGTCCTGCTCGGCTGGTTCGCGGACTCGGCGGACCCCGACGCGGGCCTCCTGAACTTCCGCAAGGTGTCCGACGCCCTGGGCAAGACCCCTTGGTATCTACGGCTGTTGAGGGACGAGGGCGCGGCGGCCGAGAACCTCGCCCGCGTCCTGTCCGCGGGGCGCCTGGCCCCCGACCTCCTGCTGCGCGCCCCCGAGGCGGTCGCCCTCCTCGGCGACCCCCGCGGCCTGGAACCGCGCGACCACGCCCACCTGGAGCAGGAGGTCCTCGCCGCCGTGGGCCGTGCGGACGGCGCCGAGCAGGCGGTGACGGCGGCTCGTGGCGTCCGCCGCCGTGAACTGTTCCGCACCGCCGCCGCCGACATCATCGGCTCGTACGGCACCGAGGAGAACCCCGCCGAGGCCGACCCCGGCGCGCTGGTGAACCTGGTGGGCGACGCGGTCTCGGACCTGACGGCGGCGACGATCGCTGGCACCCTGCGCGCCGTGGTCCGCGAGGGCTGGGGCGACGAGCTGCCCACCCGTTTCGCGGTCATCGGCATGGGCCGCTTCGGCGGCCACGAACTGGGCTACGGCTCGGACGCCGACGTCCTGTTCGTCCACGAGCCCCGCGAGGGAGCCGACGAGCAGGAGGCCGCGAAGGCCGCCGCCAAGGTGGTCTCCGAGATGCGTCGACTGCTCCAACTTCCCTCCTCCGACCCGCCGTTGCTCATCGACGCGGACCTGCGCCCGGAGGGCAGGAGCGGCCCCCCGGTGCGTACGCTCAAGTCGTACGAGGCCTACTACCGCCGCTGGTCCCTGGTCTGGGAGTCCCAGGCGCTGCTTCGGGCCGAACCGGTCGCGGGCGACGCCGAGTTGGGCCGCGCCTTCATCGACCTGATCGACCCCCTGCGCTATCCGGCCGAGGGCCTCGGCGAGGACGCGGTCCGTGAGATCCGCCGCCTCAAGGCCCGTATGGAGGCCGAGCGGATGCCGCGCGGCGCCGACCCGACGCTGCACGCCAAGCTGGGCCGCGGCGGTCTCTCGGACGTCGAATGGACCGTCCAGCTCCTGCAGTTGGAGGAGGGCTGGGCCGAACCCGGCCTGCGCACCACCCGCACCCGCGAGGCCCTGGCGGCGGCCTGCGCGGCCGAGCTGATCCCGGTCGAGGAAGCGGCGATCCTCGACGAGGCATGGGTGCTCGCCACGCGGGTGCGCAACGCGGTGATGCTGGTCCGCGGCCGCGCGGGAGACACCTTCCCCTCGGACGGCCGCGAACGGGCCGCCGTGGGACGGTACTTGGGCTACGACCCCGGGCATGTGGGCGACATGCTGGACGACTACCGCAGGATCACGCGGCGGGCGCGGGCCGTCGTGGAGGAGCGCTTCTACGGGGCGTGACCCCGGGCGCCTTCGCGGTCAGAGCATGGCGCGCGCATGGGCGAGGAACGCGGCGAGGGCCAGCTCGAAGGCCCGGTCGGCGCGGCCGCCCGGCGCGGCGTCGAGCGCCTCGGCAAGACGCGGCGTCGTCGTCTCGTCCGGCAGCTCCCACATCGCCTCCGGCGCCGCCAGGTCGAGCGCCGAGCCGAGCACCATGTTCTCCAGGGCGATGATCACCGGCATGACGTCCGCGAGGTCGAACCCCACGCCAAGCAGCAGCGTGACCGCGCGCTCGTACTGGTCGAGTACGCGCGGGGCCCGCACCGGCGACGTCATCAGGAGCGGGATGGCCCTCGGGTGGGCCGCGAACGCGGCGCGGTAGGAGCGGGCCCAGGCGGCGAGCGACTCGTCCCAGGGGCGGTCCGGGTCAAGGGTCCCGGCGTCGATCCCCTCGCTCACCCGCTCCCGCAGCAGCTCGACGATGCCCTCGCGGCCGTCCACGTGGTGGTAGACGGAGCCGGTCTGCGCGCCGAGCCGCCTGGCGATCTGCGGGACGCTGAAGTCGCCCTTCTCGTCGACCAGGGCGAGCGCGGTCGTGGTGATCCGCTCCCTGTCGAGCAGCGGTGTGCGCGGCCGTCCCATGTTTTCGATCTCCCCGTGAAGCCTTCCCGGATGCCCGTCGATGAGGTTACATTGCCGAAACCGAAAGCCTTTAGGTTTCGGGTTCGCGGCGGCCACTCCCCACTGCCGCGCCCCCTGCCCCCGCCTGCCGCAGAAGGGCTTCCCTCCGCATGTCCACCACCGCCCCAAGACCAGCCGTCGAGGACGCACCCACCCTCAGGACCGGCTCCCTCGGCACCGCCGACATCGCCTTCTTCGTCGTGTCGGCCGCCGCCCCGCTCACCGTCATGGCGGGCGTCGCCCCCATCGCCATCGCGCTCGGCGGCATCGGCGCCCCCGTCGGCTATCTCCTCGCCGGCATCACGCTCGCCGTGTTCGCCGTCGGATTCACCGCCATGAGCCGCCACGTCCGCAGCGGCGGCGCCTTCTACGCGTACATCACGCGCGGTCTTGGCAGGCCCGCCGGAATCGCCGCGGCGCTGCTCGCCATGCTCGGCTACAACGGCATGGAGATAGGCGTCTACGGCCTGCTCGGCACCGCCACCCAGGACACCGCCCACGCCCTCTTCGGCGCCGACATCCCCTGGCTGCCGGTGTCCCTCGCCGGACTCCTCCTGATCTGGTACGCCGGATACCGCTCGATCGACTTCGGCGCGAAGCTGCTCGGTGTGCTCCTGGTCGCCGAGACGGGAATCCTGGTGCTGCTCGCCGGGGGAGTCCTCATCAAGGGCGGCGCCGGGGAGGGCCTGAGCCTGGAAGGCTTCACGCCCGGCAACGTCCTCGTCCCCGGCACGGCCGCCGTGCTCGCCTTCGCCTTCGCGGCGTTCACCGGATTCGAGTCGACCGTCATCTACCGCCGGGAGGCGCGGAATCCGGACCGTACGGTGCCGCGCGCGACGTACATCGCCGTGGCGTTCCTCGGACTGTTCTACGCCTTCATCGTCTGGACGGTGATCCAGGCCTTCGGCGACGCACAGGTCGTGAAGGCCGCCGGGTCCGACCCGGCCGGGCTCTTCTTCTCCGCGATCACGACGTACGTCGGCGGATGGGCGGCCGATCTGATGCATGTCCTCATCGTCACGAGCGTCCTCGCGTCGCTGCTTGCCTTCCACAACGCGATCAATCGGTACGGGCTCGCGCTGGCGGAGGAGGGTGTGCTGCCGAAGGCGCTGGGTCGTGTGCACGCGCGCCACCGGTCGCCGTACCTGGCAGGGGCCGCGCAGACGGTGCTGGGGGCGGTGGTGGTGCTGGCCTTCGCCCTGGCGGGCGCGGATCCCTACGCTCAGCTGCTGCTGTGGGTCAACACCCCGGGAATGATCGGCCTGTTGGCACTCCAGCTCCTGGCGGCGATCGCGGTCCCGTTCTACTTCCGGCGGATCAGTCACGGGGAGGGGGTGCTGCGGACGGTGGTGGCGCCGATGGTGGCGACGCTGCTGCTCAGTGCGGCACTGATCCTGGTGGCCACCCACATCGACGTCTTCACCGGGGCGACGCCCCTGGTGAACACCATCCTGGTGGGCGTCACCCCCACGGTCTTCGCCCTCGGCCTGCTGCTGGCCCTACGCCTGCGCAGTCGCCGTCCGGCGGTGTACGAAAACTTCGCGTCAGAACCAAGCTGATTCCCCGCCCACCCACCCGATTGCCCCGCAGCCTTCCCAGCCCGGCCGCAGTTCTTTCAGCCCGTCCGGCGTTTGAGGACGAACTCGCCGAAGGCGGTGATCTACGGCCACCACCGCACCCCCCGCCCCCCCGAACGGAGTTCCCTGTGCCCCCCGCCGACCTCATCCTCACCGGCGCCCACATCCACACCCTCGACCCCGGCCGCCCCGAGGCCACCGCCCTCGCCGTCCGCGCAGGACACATCGCGGCAGTGGGAGGCGCCGAAGACGTACGCGACTGGAAAGGCCCCCGCACCGAGACGATCGACCTCGGCGGAGCCACCCTCACCCCCGGCCTCGTCGACTCCCACAGCCACCCGGTCCTCGGCCTGGACATGGCCACCGGCGAGGACCTCAGCGGCGTACGCGATCTCGACGGGCTCCGCCGGGCCCTGCGCACAGCGGCCCGCGTCGACGGCTGGATCGTCGCCTGGGGGCTCGACCACAACGCCTTCGGCGGGCGCCCCGTCGACCGCACGCTCATCGAGGACGTGCTCGACGGCGCACCCGCCTTCATCCGCCTCTACGACGGCCACTCCGCCCTGGTCAGCGGCGCGGCCCTGCGCGCGGCGGGGGTCGAAGGCCCGCGCGAGTTCGCCCAGCGGGCCAGCGTCGTCTGCGACGAGCAGGGGCGTCCCACCGGTCACCTCATCGAGCACGCCGCCATGGATCTGCTCACCGCCGTCCTGCCCAAGCCCTCGTACGCCGAGCGCCGCACCCGCCTGGTCGAGCTGCTCACCGGCATGGCGGTCACCGGCCTGACCGGCGCCCATGTGATGGACCTCGGCGACGGCGACGTACCCGAGCTGCTCGCCGCGGTCGAGGCGGAGACGACCCTTCCGCTGCGGCTGCGGCTCGCACCCTGGTGCATGCCGGGGATCAGCGACGACGGCCTCGCGGAACTCATCGCGCTGCAGCGCGAGGCCGGGCGGCACTGGCTCGTCGGCGGGGCCAAGTTCTTCATGGACGGCACCGTCGAGGGCGGCACCGCCTGGCTGGAGCACGCGGACTGCCACGGGCAGGGGACCGATGCCTTCTGGCCGGACCCGGAAGCGTACGCGTACGCCGTACGCCGGCTGCACGCGGCCGGGGTGCGGACGGCGACCCACGCCATCGGGGACGCCGCCGTGCGCCACGTGCTCGACACCGTCGCGGGGCTCGGCCCGAGCGGGCGCCTCGTGCACCGGATCGAGCACATCGAGACCGTCCCCGACGACACGGTGCCCAGGTTCGCGGAGCTCGGCGTCATCGCCTCGATGCAGCCGCCGCACACCGCCTACACGCGGGCCGACCACACCGATGAGTGGTCCAAGCGGCTCGGCGCCGAGCGGGCCGCGCGGGCCTGGCGGACACGGGATCTGCGGGACGCGGGCGCGGTGGTCGCCCTGGGCTCCGACTGGCCCATCGCGCACTACGACGTCCGTCAGGTGCTCGCGACCGCGAGGGTTCCCCGCGGGGCGGCCGGCCCCGCTCAGGGGCTCACAGGGCTCCAGGCGCTCGAAGGCTGCACCTCACACGCCGCGATCGCCGCGGGCGAGGCGGCGGTGGCGGGGCGGATCGCCCCCGGCTTCCGGGCGGATCTGACGGCCTTCGGCCTCGATCCGGTGGCGGCGCCCGCCGACGAGGTGGCCGATGCACCGGTACGGCTGACCGTGATGGGAGGGCACATCACGCACCGGGAGGCCTGAGGCCGGGCCTCAGGCCTTCAGGGGTGGGGCGAGGACAGCCCTCTCGCCCCGCGCCGCGATCTGCCTCGGCAGCGAGTACGGCATGCTCCCGTACCAGATCCACGCCACCGCGAAGCCGAACGCGAGGCAGATCATGCCGCCCACCGCGTCCAGCCAGAAGTGGTTGGCGGTGGCCACGATCACGACCAGCGTCACCGTCGGGTAGAGCAGGCCGAGCACCTTCGCCCACGGCACGGACGCCAGGGCGAAGATCGTCAGGCCGCACCACAGGGACCAGCCGATGTGCATCGAGGGCATCGCCGCGTACTGGTTCGACATGTGCTTGAGGTCGCCGGAGGCCATCGAGCCCCAGGTCTGGTGGACCAGGACCGTGTCGATGAAGCCGTTGCCGTTCATCAGGCGCGGCGGTGCGAGCGGATACAGGTAGTAGCCGACCAGGGCCACCGCGGTGGTCGCGAAGAGCACGAGGCGGGTGGCCGCGTAGCGTCCCGGATGGTTGCGGAACAGCCACACCAGGACACCCAGCGTCACCGCGAAATGCAGCGTCGCGTAGTAGTAGTTCATGCCGACGATGAGCCATGTCACCGAGTTCACCGCGTGGTTGACGCTCTCCTCCACGGCAAGACCCAGGTTCTGCTCCACGTGCCAGATCCAGTCGGCGTTGCGCAGGGCCTGTGACTTCTGTTCCGGCACGGCGTTGCGGATCAGGGAGTACGTCCAGTAACTCACCGCGATCAGCAGGATCTCGAACCAGAGCCGCGGGCGCCGCGGCGTGCGCAACCGGCCCAGGAAAGCCCGCCCCGTGCGGTCGGTCTCCTCGCCCGCATTGGGTGATGTGGTGGGCCGCTGCCGGCCTTCCAGTGTCGTCACGTCATCTCACCCATAGGCACAGAGTCTGCCAGATTCCCACCCTATGCCCGATCATCCCAAGGTCTGGTTCAGGTCGCATTCCCTACGCCCTATGGACGAGTTCGTCCCCCAGGGGCAGAGGCTGTTGAACCTCGAACCACCAGCTCGGGCAGGAACACGAATTCACTGTGCGGAGCGGGGGTGCCGCCGATCTCCTCGAGGAGTGTACGCACGGCCGCCTGGCCCATGGCAGGCACCGGTTTGCGCACCGTGGTCAGCGGCGGATCGGTGAACGCGATCAGGGGAGAGTCGTCGAAACCGACCACCGAGACGTCGTCCGGGACCTCGAGGCCGCGCTGCCGCGCCGCCCGTATCGCCCCCAGCGCCATCATGTCGCTGGCGCAGACGACGGCCGTGCAGCCGCGGTCCAGGAGCGCGGACGCCGCTGCCTGTCCGCCTTCGAGCGTGTACAGCGAGTGTTCGACGAGCTCCGACTCGATCGCGTCGGGGGGCAGTGCCAGCTGGTCCCGCATCGTGCGTACGAAGCCCTCGATCTTCCGCTGTACGGGCACGAACCGCTTCGGGCCCAGGGCGAGCCCGATGCGCGTATGACCGAGGGAGACGAGGTGGGTGACCGCGAGGCGGGTCGCCGCGCGGTCGTCCGGCGAGATGAAGGGCGCCCGCACCTTGGGGGAGAAGCCGTCGACCAGGACGAACGGCACTCCCTGTGCGCGCAGCTGGTCGTAGCGCCCCATGTCGGCCGTGGTGTCGGCGTGCAGGCCCGAGACGAAGATGATGCCGCTGACGCCGCGGTCCACGAGCATCTCCGTCAGCTCGTCCTCAGTGGAGCCGCCCGGGGTCTGCGTCGCGAGGACCGGTGTGTACCCCTGGCGGGTCAGGGCCTGCCCGATGACCTGGGCGAGCGCGGGGAATATCGGGTTCTCCAGCTCCGGGGTGATCAGTCCGACGAGACCCGCGCTGCGCTGCCGCAGCCGCACCGGACGTTCGTAGCCGAGCACGTCGAGTGCGGCAAGCACGGACTGGCGGGTGGCCGCTGCGACGCCCGGTTTGCCGTTGAGCACCCGGCTGACCGTTGCCTCGCTGACCCCCGCCTGCGCTGCGATGTCGGCCAGTCGCGCGGTCACAGGATTGGACTGTACCGGTCACATCTCAGGCTGCCCACCAGACCGCCGAATCCGCCGGGACGCTCACTTCTGCGGAGGCGGGATCCAGGTCCGCGCTCGACAGGAGCACAGTGCCGGGCGTGGGGATGGTGACGGCTTCGGAGGTGAGGTTCACCGTGCAGACGAACGTGCCGCCGGGCGTCGTACGTCGGAAGGCAAGGACGCCGTCGGGGGCGTCGAGCCACTCCACCTGGTGGCCCGCGCCGAGCGCCGGGTGCTCGCGGCGCACGGCGAGCGCACGGCGGTAGAACTCCAGGGTGGAGCCGGGGTCGCCCTCCTGGGCCGCCACGGACAGGTCCTTCCAGCTGTCCGGCTGCGGCAGCCAGCTAGGGCCGCCCTCGACGGGACCGAAGCCGAACGGCGCCCGCTCCCCGGACCACGGCAGCGGCACCCGGCACCCGTCCCGCGTCCCGTCCTGCCCCGCCGTACGGAAGAACGCGGGGTCCTGGCGCACCTCGTCCGGCAGCTCGGTGACCTCGGGCAGGCCGAGCTCCTCGCCCTGGTAGAGGTAGGCGGAGCCGGGCAGCGCCAGCATCAGGAGCGTCGCCGCCCTGGCCCGGCGCAGGCCGCGGGCCGCGTCGCCGTCGGCGAAGCGGGTGGAGTGCCGTACGACGTCGTGGTTGGAGAGCACCCAGGTCGCCGGCGCGTGCACGGCGTTCATCGCGTCGAGGGAGCGGTCGATGACGGCGCGCAGCGCGGCGGCGTCCCAACCCGTCGTCAGATACTCGAAGTTGAAGGCCTGGTGCAGTTCGTCCGGGCGGATGTACAGCGCGCTGCGCTCCACGGTCGGCGTCCACGCCTCGGCGACCGCCGCGCGCTCACCCGCGTACTCGTCGAGGATCTGGCGCCACTCGCGGTAGATCGCGTGCACGCCGTCCTGGTCGAAGTACGGCACCGCCTGGTTGCCGAGCAGCTTCACCTGCTCGCTGTGGCCGATGTCGGGCAGCCCGGCCGCCTTGATCAGGCCGTGCGCCACGTCGATGCGGAAGCCGTCGATGCCGAGGTCGAGCCAGAAGCGCAGGACGGAGCGGAACTCCTCGTGCACCGCCGGGTGTTCCCAGTTGAAGTCGGGCTGCTCGGGCGCGAAGAGGTGGAGATACCAGTCGCCGTCCGCCACCCGCGTCCAAGCCGGGCCGCCGAAGACGGACTCCCAGTCGTTGGGCGGCTCGGAGCCGTCGGGACCCTTGCCGGGACGGAAGTGGAAGCGCTCCCGCCACGGCGAACCCGGCCCCTCGCGCAGCGCCCGCGTGAACCAATCGTGCTGCTCCGAACAGTGGTTGGGCACCACGTCGACGATCACCCGCAGGCCGAGCGCGTGCGCTTCCCGTACGAGATCGTCGGCGTCCGGCAGCGTGCCGAACATCGGGTCGACCGCGCGGTAGTCGGCCACGTCGTACCCGGCGTCGGCCTGCGGGGACACAAAGAAGGGGGAGAGCCACACGGCGTCGACGCCGAGCCGCCGCAGATGCGGGAGACGCGCCGTGATGCCCGGCAGATCGCCCATGCCGTCGCCGTTGCCGTCGGCGAAACTCCGCGGATAGACCTGGTAGATGACGGCCTCGCGCCACCAGTCGCGGCGCTCGGCGGCGTCGGACGAGGCGTCGGAGGGAAGGGCGGCCGTGACGTGCTGGGTCATGAAGTCCCTCGGGGATACGGGGTGCGGACACCTCGATGAACGTCGCGCGGAAGGCGAAGGTCACGAGAACGACATCGCGTTGCGGCCCCGACGGCTGTCATCGGGCCTCCCAGAACAATCGCCGAAGAATCCCCTGCACACACCTGTACCCGAAGACTTACCCATCAGTACATTGACGCCATGTCTAATACGCAGAGCCGGGCGCCCGAGCCCGTCGCGTCCGAGCACACCGCGCTCAAGGCACGCAAAGTCTCCTTCTCCTGGGAGAACACCCCGCTCCACTGGGTGCCGGGCGACCCCTTCGTCACGCATACGATCAACGTCCTCCACCTGCTGCTGCCCGCCGGCGAACGCTGGTTCGTCCACGTGTACAAGCAGGTCCTTCCGTACATACGCGACGAGCGGCTCCGCGAGGACGTGATCGGCTTCATCGGCCAGGAGGCCATGCACTCGCAGGCGCACGACGAGGTGCTGCCCCACCTCAAGGAGCAGGGCCTCGACCCGACGCCGTACACCGCCCAGGTCGACTGGCTCTTCGAGAAGCTGCTCGGCGACAAGACGCTGCCGCCGGGCAAGGCCCGCAAGTGGTGGCTGATGGAGCGCGTCGCGATGATCGCGGCGATCGAGCACTACACCGCCTTCCTCGGCAACTGGGTCCTGAACGCGGAGGAGTTGGACCGGCGCGGTGCCGATCCGACCATGCTGGATCTGCTGCGCTGGCACGGCGCGGAGGAGGTCGAGCACCGCTCCGTCGCCTTCGAGTTGTTCCTGCACGTCGACGGCAGTTACCGGCGGCGCGCGAGGACCTGGGCCACGGCCTTCTCCGCCCTGGTGTTCCTCTGGCAGCGCGGGGCGCGGTTCTTCATGGAGAACGACCCGACGCTGATCGGCGGCAAGGCCTCGTTCAAGGACTTCTACAACGGCGGCCGGCAGGGCATGCTGCCGACGACGCCGGACATGATCCGCTCCATCCCGCGCTATCTGAGCCGCGACTATCACCCCTCCCAGGAGGGCAGCACCGAGCAGGCTCTCGCCTATCTCGCCTCATCGCCCGCGGCGACCGCCGCCGAAGCCGCGACGAACGGAGCCCGCTGACATGCCCCGCATCCGCACCGTCCTGCTCGTCACGGGCGCGGCGGTCCTCGCCAAGCGGGCCATGCGGCGGCGCATCGGCGCATCGCCGCTGTGGCCGCTGCCCGCCCTGGAGGAGCCGATATCGGGACGCCCGCGCTCGCGCGCGCTGCGGCTCCTGGTCACCCGGCACGAGACGGTCGCCGACGGTGTCGTACAACTGCGCCTGGAGGGCGAGGACTTGCCGCCCTGGGAGCCGGGCGCCCACCTCGATCTCGTGCTCCCGTCGGGTCTCGTCCGGCAGTACTCGCTGTGCGGGGACCCCGAGGACACCTCCTCGTACACCGTCGCGACCCGTCTCATCGGCGCGGAGCAGGGCGGCCGGGGCGGCTCGCGCGAGGTGCACGAGCAGCTTCAGGAGGGGGTGGAGGTCGAGATCCGCGGGCCGCGCAACCGCTTCCCGCTCGCCGACGCGCAGCGGTACGTCTTCGTCGCGGGCGGCATCGGCATCACGCCGATCCTGCCGATGCTGCGGGCCGTCGACTCGGCGGGGCATGACTGGCGGCTGCTGTACACGGGCCGGTCATGCGCCTCCATGCCCTTCCTGGAGGACGTCGAGAAGCTGGGCGGGGCGGTGGACGGCCGGGTCACGGTCGCCGCCGACGACGAGGGCGGACAGCCTGACCTGGCCGGTTTCCTCTCGGCGGCGCCGCCCGGCACCGCCGTCCATGTGTGCGGCCCCGAGGGTCTGATGGAGGCGGTCGCGCAGACGCTCCCCGAGGGCTGCGACCTGCACCTGGAGCGGTTCACGCCACACACGTCCCTGGACGGCAACGCATCCTTCGAGGTCGAACTGCGCCGCAGCGGACGGACGATCGAGGTGCCTGCCGACTCCACGGTCCTCGCCGCGGTGCGCGCGGAGCTGCCCGACACCCTGTACTCCTGCGAGCAGGGATTCTGCGGAACGTGCCAACAGCGGGTCCTGGAAGGGGAGATCGACCACCGGGACGAGCTGCTGACGGACGCGGAGCGCGCGGACTCGATGCTGATCTGTGTGTCGCGGGCGAACGGGGGCCGCATCGTCCTCGACATGTGAACAGTTGGGGCGGACCAGCCCCTTGGACGGCCGGATCCGCTCGGTAAGGTGTTCGCATGACTACCGGGGTGCGCCGCAGAATGGGTGTCGAAGAGCGGCGGCAGCAGCTGATCGGGG
Organism: Streptomyces sp. NBC_01381; assembly: GCF_026340305.1. Lineage (NCBI taxonomy): Bacteria > Bacillati > Actinomycetota > Actinomycetes > Kitasatosporales > Streptomycetaceae > Streptomyces > Streptomyces sp. NBC_01381. The sequence continues at coordinate 2,858,357 of NZ_JAPEPI010000001.1, forward strand.
TCGCCCTCGACCTGTTCAGCCACCGCTCGCCCGACGATGTGTCCATCGATGAGATAGCGGCGGCCGCGGGCATCTCGCGACCGCTGGTCTACCACTACTTCCCGGGCAAACTCAGCCTGTTCGAAGCGGCGTTGCAGCGCGCGGCCGACGACCTCGCCGAGCGTTTCATGGAGCCCCGAGAGGGCCCGCTGGGGGCTCGGCTGCTGCGGGTGATGGGCCGCTTCTTCGACTTCGTCGACGGCCACGGTCCCGGCTTTTCCGCGTTGATGCGCGGCGGCCCCGCGGTCGGTTCGTCGACGACGAACGCGCTGATCGATTCAGTGCGCCAGGCCGCGTACGTCCAGATCCTCGCGCACCTGGGCGTCACGGACCCGCCCGCGCGACTTGAGCTCGTCATCCGCTCCTGGATCTCGCTCGCCGAGTCCACGGCACTGATCTGGCTCGACGGACGCCGCATCCCGCGCGGAGAGCTCGAACTCCAACTGGTCCACGACTTCGCGGCGTTGACCGCGGTGAGCGCGGCATTCGACGAGGAGATGGCGGACATCCTGCGCGCCGTGCTCGCCGATGAACCGGCGGACGGCCTGTTCGCCGGCCTGATCACCCGCCTGCTCGAACTGGCCCCCCAGCAGGCCTGACCAGCGGCACGTCGTACATTTCCCGCATGACGACGACGGACGCCGCAGCGCGGCTGACCCACCGCCCGGCCGACGAGGAGGACATCACCACCCTCGTCGCCCTCTACGACGGCGCCGCGCGCTGGATGCTGGAGCGGGGCATCGACCAGTGGAAGCCGGGCGGGAAGGGCGCGGAGCACTTCCGGCAGCGGATCGCTTCGGACGAGGTCTGGCTCGCGTACGACGGCGCGGCCGTCGCCGGGGCGTACGAGATCTGGTGGGCGGACGAGCCCGCCTGGGGCGTCCAGCCGCCGGTCGCCGGGTATGTACACCGGCTGATGACCCGCCGCGGCGCCCCGCCCGGCACGGGCCGCGCGCTGCTGGCCCGCGCGGAACAGCGGATCGCCGAGACGGGCCTGGACCGCTGCCGCCTGGACTGCGTGACGTCCAACCCCCGGCTGCGCGACTACTACGAGGCCGCGGGATACGCGGTGGTGGGAGAGCTGCCGGGGAAGGTGGCGGCGGACGGAAGCACTTATGGGGTGCTGCTGCTGGAGAAGCGGTTGGGGTGAAGGGCGGCCCGGCGGGCTGGGGCCACGGTTCCGGCAGGCGCGCCCGGCCCGGCGGGGCCGCGGCAGCATCCAGCTGGACGGGAGCGGCCGCTCCGGCGGGGCTTGGACGGCTGCCCGGTGGGGATCAGGGCGTACGCGTGTCGTCCGGTGGGGTCGGGGTGTACGTGTCTTGGCCAATGGGACCGGGGTGTACCCGTCTTGGCCGGTGGGGATCAGGGCCTACCCGTGTCGTCCGGTGGGACCGGGGCGTACCCGTCTTGGCCGGTGAGGGCCAGGGCCTACCCGTGTCGTCCGGTGGGGCCAGGGCGCACTCGTCTTGGCCGACGCTTGCCCTGGACGAGACCGGCGGGGCCTGGACGGCTGCCGGTGGGGATCAGGGCCTACCCGTGTCGTCCGGTGGGATCGGGGCGTACGCGTCTTGGCCGGTGGGACCAAGGTGTACCCGTCTCGTCCGGTGGGACCAGGGCGTGCCCGTCTCGTCCGAGGCTCGCCCCCGGACCATGCCGGGCGCGCCTCAACGCAGCGTAGAGATCTTGCCGCCGTCGGTGAGCCTGCCGCTCAGGCCCGCTCGGGCGCCTCGCCCGACCGGTGTGGCCAGGGTGTTGCCGGGCGTCTTTGTGCCGCCCGACGCTGTGACCGACGTGACCTCCTTGCTGCCGGCGCCCAGCAGGTACCAGGTCCCGCCCCGTGACTTCCAGCGCACCCCGGCGAGCACCGCGGGCTCGCGGCCGCCGCAGGCCGGTGCGTCCTCCGCCTTCGCCACGACGGCGGCGGCCGCCGTCCCAGTCGCCCGGAACTGCGCGAGCAGTCGGCTCCCGCCGCCCCGCCAGGTGTCGGCCCGCGTGCACACCCACTGCGCGAGGCCGTTGCCCTCGGGCAACGCCTGGCGGGCGTACGCCCACGCGTTCACCGTCCGCACCCCGTTCGACCGTGCCGCGGAGAGGGAGCACGCGGTCGCGGACCAGTCCGCGGCGGTGGCCTCGCGCGGAGCCTGCGGGCGGCCGGCCGTCAGGTGGGCGGGGACGAGCTCGCCCAGGTCGGTGGAGAGGCGGTCCGTGCCGGAGTTGTCGCGCAGCTGCAGCGCGCTCCACGACGTGCACGAACTGGCTTGCGCGGGGCTGGCGAAGGGCTCGGTGACGCCGGACTTGTCCCGCTTGAGCGTGGTGGCGGCGGACCCCTTGACCAGGTCGCGGACGGCCGCACCCTTCACCCAAGGCGCCGTCAGATAGCGGACGTTGCCGTCGGTGCGGTTGACGATCACCGCACCGGCCTCCGTGCTGTCCGCACCGTCCACGCGCGCGAAGTCGAGCGCGGCGCCGCTGGTGCCGTCCTTCGGCTCGGCGTACCGCACGATGCGAAGACCGTCGTAGAGGAGCACGACCCGGGCCGCGTCGACCTCGCCCGCGAAGAGCAGCTGCGCGGGGCCGGGAGGAGCGCCGGCCGCCGTGCCGGGCGTGGCGGACACCTGTACCGACTCGCCGGGCCGCGCCCACACCGCGAGGGCGCGGCGCAACAGGGCCTTGTCGCCGGTCAGTTCACCCCGGGCGGGCCACACGGAGAAGTCGGTCCTTGCGGACCGCTTCCACTCGGCGGCCCCGATCAACGTCAACTTCCCCGGATCCAGGGCGGCTTGCCCCGCGGGGTTCCTCGCGTACGAGGGAGCAGCGGCCCCGTCCGGCGCCCAGCCGTCGCCAGGGAGCCCGAGCAGCGCCCCGCACACCAGCGCGGCGGCCACCGCCACACCCGCGGCCTTCATGTGCTGCCTGCGCCGCATCAGATCGGTGGGCCGCGCCTGCAGCGAGCAGGGGTCGAACTCGGGCGATGCGAGCAGTTCGTACCGGGCGTCGACACCGTCGGCCTCGGCGAGCGCGTCACCGGGGTCGTCGACGCCCGCCGCGTCGAGCACCTTGCGTACGTCGCCGTCGTCGAGGCGCTCCAGGCCGCGCAGCACGTAGGCGGCGCGGGCCGCACCGGAGAGGGCGGAAAGCCGCAGGTCCAGGTCGAGTTCGTCCGCGCCTCCCGAGCGGGGGAAGAGGCGCAGGCCCCGGACCTGCGGCAGCAGCGGCGGGAACTGCGAGCGCTTGGGGAGGGCCGTCCAGCGCAGCGGAAGACCCGCCTCCAGGGCGGTGCGCACGACGCGAAGGCGTACGTACGCGTACCCCGGATCGCCCTGGCCGCGGCCGTCCCCCGCGCGCTGCACGGGGACGGCCGCCTCGTCGCCCGACGTGCGGCTGCGGGGCAGCGCGCGCTGGGTGAGCGAATGGGCGGTCAGGGCCCGCCGGTTGCGGCCGAGGCTGGGCGGCAGCACCAGGTAGGCGAGGCGCACCAGACGCGGGTAGTGCTCGACGAGGGCGGCTTCGGCCTGCTCGACATCTACGATGCCGGGGGCATCCTGGTCCGGGGACTGCACATGCGACGACACGTTCAGCAAAACGAGCGAATCGTCGGATGGTCACTTGCCGTTGGGGTTGTACCCCGAGAGGCGCGGCCCCTCAAGCGACCCCCCACCCGCTGAACTCCACCGTCCCGCGCCCGCCGTCACCCCCGTTGGTCGCGCTCATGAACAGCCCCGCATCCTGCGCCCCCGCAACACCCGCCACAGTGACGCCTGCAACCACCCGCCAACTGGCCCCGTCATCCGTCGAGCACGCCCCCGTTACCACGTCCCCCGCCCTGCTCAGCCGCAGCAGCACCGGTGACTTGATTCCCGTGACGCGCTTGTAGGTGTCCAGCGTTCCGTCGCCATTGGTGTCGTACGAGAGCACGACCCCGTTCGCCGGTGTCACGGCGAGGTTGACGAAGCCCTGCGAGCCCGCCTCGCCCAGCTTGTTGCGGGCGATGAGTCCCGCTCTGGCCCATGGACCGGTCGCGTCCTGGGTGTCCACCCGGACCGTCACCGAGGCCCCGTCCCGCAGCGCCCCTTCCCGGTACAGCGCCCCGAACTCCGTCGTGCCCTTCCACAGGTCGGCCCCGCCCCCGTTGATCGCGTACCGCCCTTCCAGCTCGCCGAAGACCGCCGCATTGTTGGTGTATGTATTCCAGTCCGCGCCCACCGGACCCGCCTCGTACAGCGTCCCCTCGTGGACGGACCGCACCCGTGCCTCGCCCCGCGGCCCGTACCGCACGGCGATCTCGTACGGCAGTGCCCGCAAGGGTTGGTCCAGGGGTTCGCCCGAAGCGCGCGCCCGCCAGGCCACCTTCCCCGTGCCGCCCGCCTCGACCCGCGGCAGCGACACCGCGCCCTCCGGCTCCGCCTCGATCCCGCTGAGCCCGAAGTCGACACGGCCGGTGTCCCGCAGCCCGTTGACGTTCCGGAACACGGCCTCCACGCGCGCGTGCCCGCCGGGCGGGAAGGCGGGCGGTGTCGCGGACACGTCGAGGGAGCCCTGGTACGGGGCACGGGCCAGGACGTCGCGGGCCCGCCCCGCGGTCCGGTACGGATCGCCGGTGCCCCGCAGCGGATAGTCCTTGCGCTCGCGGGTCCACGGCTCCTCCACCGCGAACCAGTCGACCGCCTTCGGCTCCCGCCCCGCGGCCAGCGCGTCGGCCAGCTCGTCGAGCCACTTCTGCCAGCGCGGGACGTAGAAGTCGGCCATCAGGCCCGCCCATTCACGGTTGCCGTACTCGTGCAGCTTCCCGCCGTCGGACGTGGGCCGGTCGCCCCACACGGTGATCAGGACCTTCGCGGTCCGCTCGAACTCGGCGCGCTCCGCGTCGCTCGTGCCGAGCCGCCGGGCGGCGTCCACCCAAGGGCCGAGCAGGAACGCCGAGTTGGTCGCCGTCACGTCGTCCGACAGGCGCATCAGCCGCAGCCACAGCGTCGAAAGCGCACGGAAGGTCTCCTGGTCCTTCCTGCCGTACGCGGCCCGAAGCTGCGGAAGCAGCTGCCGGCTGCGGTGGGCCAGCGCCTGCCGGACCACGTCCACCAGGTCGTACCGGTACGCTGCGCTGCCCCGCAGCGCGGGCGCGACCCCGAGCAGACCGGCGAGCGCCGCGTCGAAGCGCCCGGGGTCGTAGGTCAGCGCGCGCGGCGCGTACTCGGCGGCGCGGTTGGCCGCGAGGTCGGGCCGGGCGGCGTACAGCGAGTCGTGCGGGTCGCTGCGCTCGACGGCGGTGTGCCGGTAGGCGGTGTCGTGGAGTGCCTGCCAGGCGGCCCGCGCGTCCCGGTCACGGCCGCCGTACCGGAAGCCGGAGTAGTCCGAGAACCACGCCCCGAGGTCCAACCGCTTCTCGGTCCACGCCAGTTCGGAGAAGAGCTCGAAGGCGGCCGGATCGCGGTCCGTGGCCTCCGGCATGAACGACGTACCGGCCAGCGCGCTGCCGCCCTTGTCCCGCCACGCGAAGAACTTCTCGTTCCAGATGTGCGCCCGCGCCCCGATCGTCGTACGCCCCCCGAAGTTGGGGATGGTCCCGAACGCGTACGGCGTGCCGCCCCAGTCCTTCTCGCGGTCGGTGACACTGGTGAACCGGTCGGAGACCCCGTCGACGATCAGCATCCGCCGCCGGTCGATCGCGTCGAGCAGCTCGGGCAGCGGATTGGCCTCCCAGCCCAGGATCACCCAGGTCGCACCGGGGCGGGCCTTTTGCAGGGCGGCCTCGACGCCGCGCGCCGCGTCGGGCACCGGGACGTCGCCCGCGGTGCCGCCCTCGTGCAGCAGGTCCATCTTGAAGTGCTCGGCGGCGCCGAAGAGTTGCTCCTGGTGCCGGTAGAAGGACGCGGCGACCTGCGCGAAGGACGAGGTGCGCGGGTCGAGCCAGTCGGGCCGCTTGAAGCCGTGCCAGTTGCCCTGCGGCACCACCCGCGCGTCCCCGCCGTTGCGCGCCACGAAGCCGTCCGGGACGTGACCGTAGTAGCCGGGGAGGACGGGGGCCATTCCCAGCTCGCGCAGCCGGTCCACGATCCTGCGGCCCAACTCGGCTCGCTTGTCGATGAGTTCGGGGGAGAGCGGCCCGCCGTACCCTGACAGGTTCTGCAGCAGCCACCATGCCTGGTGCGAGGGCGCGGGCAGCCAGGCGCGCGCCTCCGCGTCGCTGTACCCGAAGTCCTTCAGGAGCCGGTGGTAGACGGCCTCGGCCCCGGCGATCACCAGGACTTCGTTGCAGCCGTGCAGGGCGAGTACGTCGATCATGCGCTCCCAGTACGCCCAGTCGGCGTACGGCGCGGTGTACCCGTCGTTGGTGTCGTTCAGGGCGAACCGGTGCGGCAGTGCGGTCGACCGCTCCAGCGGCCGCGCGGGCGCGGGCAGCCGTCGCGGCAGGTCCAACTGGCTGCCGTTCCAGGTGATATGGGCACCGCACGTGTACTTCAGATACCAGTGGACCCCGGTGAGCAGCACGGCCGGCGTCGTACCGGAGACCTCGATGCGCCCGGTGGTGCCGGTCACGCGGAAGCGGTCCTCCCCACCCTGCGCGGGGACGAGTCTGAGGCGGAACTGTTCCGCGTGATGCGGCAGGAGTCTGTTGAGCGCTGAGCGCGCGGAATCCGTATCGAAGGCGGGGCCCTTGGCGGGCCCTTCGGCGGCGTGGGACGGAACGGCCATACCGCTGATGGCACAGCCGATGCCGATGGCTCCGGCGGTGCCGAGCACGGAACGTCGGGACGGGTCGGTCATGTGTACCCCCCTGGGTCGAATGCTGCGGCGCACGGTATCCGTGCGGTCGCCCGTGCTCAACGGTGCATACGGAGAAGGCGAGTTCGCATCGCCTGAAGGGACTGGTGGGACGATGAAGGCAGCGCGAGGCATGGGTGTGGGACTGCTGCTGGTGCTGGTGGCGTGCGGCGGCTCGGACGGCGACGACGCACCGGAGACGGCGAGCGGCAGCCTGGAGCAACTGGCGGCCAAGGCGCGGTGCGAGCCCGACATCCAGACGGATGCGGCCGAACTGCGGCAGGCCACCTGTGGGAACGGTGCCCGCCGCTATGTCCTCGTAACCTTTACAAACGCCCGTGGCCAGGCCGAATGGCTGGACGAGGCGGCCGATTACGGCGGCACGTACCTCATCGGCAAGAAGTGGATCGCGGTCGGCGACCAGAAGGTGGTCGCGCGGCTGCGCGGCCGGCTCGGCGGGACGGTGGAGGAGGCCTCGCACCACTCGGGGAGTAGCGGTGGTGGGGATCACGAGGACTCGGGCCCGGGGCACTCGGGCCACTCCGGTCACCGCACGAGCTGACCGCGCAGCGGTTACGGGGGGTCAGCGCGGCAGATCGGGATCAGGTGCAGCGCTGACCTTCGTTGATGCAGTCGGTGACGCGCTGCATCAACTGCTCGTCGAAGACGTTGATGAAGTCGCCGTGGTCGGTGACGGGTTTGTGCAGTTGCTCGGGGAACGAGTCGACGGCGAATCCGGGGCCGGGCGGCACGTCGTACACGATGCGCTGCACCAGCTGCGGAATGGCCTGGAACCCTTGTGGACAGGCGCCGCTCTCCTGGTCGGCGAAGGCCACGTGCGTACGGTGGTTGGCGCTGTCGGTGTTCTGTCCGTCCCAGCAGCTCTGGAAGTTGAAGGTCCGCACGACCTTGCTGCCGTCGGGGCAGATCGGATACTTGTCCTTCAGCTGCCGGTCCTCGAACCCGGTGCAGCTCCAGGACGCGTTGGCGTTCGCGTCACCATTGGTGAGCGCCTTGGCGTCGCCGGTGATGATGCGCAGGAAACGCGGCATCTCGACGACGTCGCCCACCGGGCTTCCGACGAATTTCAGGGTGACGGACGTCGGGGTCTGGATCTCCCCGACATTCTGGTCCTTGCCGCCGCCGTCCGCGTCGGCGTCGGCCTCGTTCTGTCCGTTCTGCAGTCGAAGGACCGGCCAGTAATAGGTGGACTTGTCGCCCTGATTTCGGCAACTGGTGTCGCCGTTCGCGAGATCGTCGTCGCTCGCGAAGGCATCATTGGCCTGATTGCCCACGTAATCGTGCATATGGTGAGCGCCATTGCTCACACCGGGCGCGACGATGACATTGTCCGGATTGAACTTGCCGTTCTCGTTCGTCCCGCATTTCGTGGCGAACGTCCCGCGCGATGCGCCCTCCTGCTTGTCGGGGCGGTTCACATTGGGCTCAATGGAGTTGATGTCGACGAAATCGTCGGCCACCGGACCATTGCCGTTCTGCTGCCCGCCGTCACCGTCACCGGGCTGCTGCTGCCCGCCGTCGCCTCCGTCACCTCCCTCTTCCGGAGGCTGTTCGGCGCCGCCGTCCTGCCCTTCCTCGGGCGGCTGCTGGCCCCAGGCGCCGTCCTCGGCCCCGTCACCGGCGCGCATGGTGCACGCCGCCATGGAGTCGAGCCCGTCGGGGGGCTGACCGCCCGCCTGGTCGATGGCGGAACCGATCTCCTGGATGACCGGCCGCCGCTCCTCCTCCAGCGGGCCGAGCACGGCCTGGGCCTGCTCGGCATCCTGTGCGTCGGCGAAATTCTCGTAGGCGGCGGTGATCTGAGAGTCCAGGTCCGCGAGCCGCCGGTCGACGTCCTCGCGAGCGCCGTCCGGCACTTCCGGCAGCTGATTTCCCACGTCCGGGCAGCTGATGGTGGAAAACCCGGGACCGGAACCCTGCTCGCCGGACTGCGCGGAGACGGGCGGATCGGTGCTTTCCTCGGCGTTCGCGTAGACATTCACCGCGACCATTCCGCCGCCGCCCAGGATGAGCGCCGCCGATGCGGCGATCGCCCGCCCGGCGAGCTTTGATCGCTTTCGTTGTGTGCGTCGTGGTGTGCGTCCCATGCGACTACGTACGCAACAGGAGCCCGCCCCGTTCAATCACAACAGGAATTCTCCGACGGCTGATTCAACGACCTTGATCGAGATAAGCGATGACCGCGAGCACCCGCCGGTTGTCGTCGTCGGAGACCGGCAGGTCCAGTTTCCCGAAGATATTGGACGTGTGCTTGGCGATCGCCCGTTCCGTCACCACGAGCTGCCCCGCGATCGCGGCGTTCGACCGTCCCTGCGCCATGAGTTCGAGCACCTCGCGCTCGCGCGGCGTCAGTTTGCCGAGCGGCTGGTCCGCCGAGCGCCGGGAGAGCAGCTGCTGGATCACCTGCGGGTCCATCGCGGTGCCGCCGGCGGCGACCCGGCGTACCGCGTCGATGAACTGCTCGGCGTCGAAGACGCGGTCCTTGAGGAGATAGCCGATCCCGCCGTTCCCATCGGCAAGCAGCTCGCGCGCGTACAGCTGCTCCACGTGCTGGGAGAGCACGAGGACGGGAAGCCCCGGCCGCGCCCGCCGCGCGGCGAGCGCGCACTGCAGACCCTCGTCCGTGTGGGACGGCGGAAGCCGGACGTCGACGACGGCGACGTCCGGCTCCAACTCGGCCAGGGCCTTGGTGAGTTCGGGTCCCGTCTCGACAGCGGCGGCGATCTCGAAGTCGAATGCCTCCAGCATCCGGACCAGACCGTCACGCAGCAGGAAGAGATCTTCGGCTAGGACAACTCGCAAGGGATCTCCATGGTCACCATGGTCGGGCCGCCCGCCGGACTGCTGACGGCCAGTACGCCGTCGAATGTACCGAGTCGGCGTTCGATTCCGCTCAGCCCCGACCCCGCCCCGATGGACGCGCCGCCCTTGCCGTTGTCCGTGACCGCGATCCGCAGCATGCCCTGCGCGTGGTGCACATCCACCCAGACGCGGTCGGCGCCCGCGTGCTTGATGGCGTTCGTCAGGGCCTCGCTCACCGCGAAGTACGCCGCCGACTCCACCGGCGCCTCGGTCCTGCCGTGCAGCTCCACGTCCACGTCGGTCTGCACCGGCAGGCGCAGCGCGAGCGCCTTCACCGCGTCGCCGAGGCCGCGCTCGGCGAGCACCGGCGGGTGGATGCCGCGCACCAGGTCGCGCAGCTCGGTCAGCGCCTCGCCGGAGTTCTGCCGCGCCTTGGAGATCAGCTCCTTGGCCTTCGCGGGGTCCTTCTCGATCATCGCCTCGATGGTGCCGAGGTCCATGCCCATCGCCACGAGACGGGCCTGCGCGCCGTCGTGCAGATCCCGCTCGATGCGGCGCAGCTCGGCGGCCGACGAGTCCACGGCGTCGTGCCGGGTCTCGGTCAACCGGTCCACGCGCTGGGCCAGTTCGCGCTCCCGCATGGAGGCTGTCGGGGCGAGCAGGGTCCTGGCGAGCAGGAAGTGGCCGCGCAGGATGGCCGGGGGCGCGAAGACGGCGACGACGCCGATCGCGGTGCCGAGCAGTGCGGCCATGTTGGCGGTGCCCTGCGAGGTGACGTGGATGAAGCCGTACCAGTCGCCGCCGCCCGCGTTGTAGATCGGCTCCCAGACGCCCAGGGCGAGGACGTAGCCGTACAGCGGGTAGAGCAGCAGCGTCGGCGCGAAGATCACCGTGGTGTAGCCGGCGGTCATGTCGACGAGCAGCCACTGCAGGTCACGCCAGGTCGCCGGGTCCTTCAGCATCAGCGTGGTGCGCTCCACCTGCCCGGTGACGCCGGAGCGCAGATCCGCGGGGAAGGGGCGGTAAGGACGCGGTATGTGTACGTCCGACCACGCGCCGGCCTGGGCGCGGCGCAGGTCGGCCCACTTGCGCACGCCGGTCAGCGCCATCGGAGTCGTGAAGACGCCGATCCCCAGCGGGATGAAAGCGATGGACAGGACCGACAGCACGAAGAGGGTGATCGAACCGGCGAGCATGATGACCGACAGGTAGAGCCCTCGGGCTCCCGCTGTCACGGATTCACGGACCCTCGTCATTTTTCCGTCCCCATCTCTTCCAGCGTCATGGTCACATTCTCTCCGCTGAGGTCGGTGCGGGTCATGGGGTCCGGCACCCGAGCACGGGGTGTACCTGAGGACACCCCCGCACCTCGCCCTGTGCTTCGGCGGGAGGGGGCTTCGGCGGCTGGGTGCGGACGCCCCGGATTTCTAGCGTTGTCGACGTCATCAAGACGGCTTATCCGACGCTTACTTGCTTGCGCTTCTGGCGCCTACTTATGGGGGCGAAAAGGCCATGCGGCCAAACCTCGCGGCACGACTGGGTGTGTGGAGCGCACACCATCGCAAGACGGCCATCCTGGGCTGGCTGCTGTTCGTCGTCCTCGCCACGACCATCGGCGGGGCCTCGGGCATGGTCACCGCGTCCGACGACGAGATGGGGGTCGGCGACTCGGGCCGGGCGGCACAGATCCTTGACGAGGCGGGGGTCGAGGAGCCCGCGGGCGAGCTGGTCATGGTCGCCGCCCGGACCCCGGACGGCTGGCGGGACGTGGCGGGCGACCTGTCCAAGGCGCTGACCGCGACCGGGGACGTACGCGACGTCCAGGCGCCGCTGCCCTCCGAGGACCGCAAGGACGCGCTGCTCCGCTTCGAGATGAAGGGCCCGTCCGACGACGCCGCCGACCGGGTGCAGCCGGTGCTCGACGCGGTGCAGAAGGCGGACGAGGCCGGGGCCGGACAGGGCGTATCGGTCTACCAGTTCGGCGACGCGAGCTCCGAGAAGCAGCTGAGCGACCTGCTCTCCGACGACCTCACCAAGGCCGAGTTCACCGCGGTGCCGCTGGCACTCGGCATCCTCCTGGTCGCCTTCGGCGCGGTGGTCGCGGCGCTGCTCCCGGTGGGCCTCGCGCTGACCGCGTGCGTGGCGGCCTTCGGCCTGCTCTCGCTCGCGAGCCACCAGCTGCACCTCTTCGAGACGACGTACTCGGTGATGTTCCTGATGGGCCTCGCCGTCGGTGTCGACTACTGCCTGTTCTATCTGCGGCGTGAGCGGGACGAGCGGGCGGCGGGGGCGGACGCGGACACGGCGCTGCGGATCGCGGCGGCGACGAGCGGCCGCGCCGTGCTGGTCTCCGGCCTGACGGTGATGGTCGCCATGGCGGGCATGTTCCTGTCCGGCCTCCTCCTCTTCAAGGGCTTCGCCGTCGCCACGATCCTGGTGGTGTGCGTGGCGATGCTCGGCTCGGTGACCGTGCTCCCCGCGCTGCTCGCGGGGCTCGGCGACCGCATCGACGCCGGGCGCATCCCGTTCCTGAACCGCCGCTCCAAGCGGGGCTCGCACGCCAGCGGCGGCATCGCGGGCAGGCTGCTGCGGCCGGTCCTCGCCAGGCCGAAGTTCTTCGCGGTCGGCGCGACCGTGCTGCTGCTCGCGCTCGCCGCGCCCGCGCTCGGCATGAAGACCGAACAGCTCGGCCTGGAGAAGCAGTTCGGCTCCGACGCCCCGCTGTCCGTCTCGTACAAGAAGATCACCGAGGAGTTCCCCGGCGGTCCTTCGCCGGCCCGGGTGGTCGTCGAGGCGGACGACATCGAGGCGAAGCCGGTGCGGGACGCGCTCGCTGCGGTGGTGCGGGAGGCGGGGAAGGGCGCCGAACTCACCGTCCACCAGGGCGCGGACGTCGCCGAGATCGACGTACCGCTGCCGGGCAACGGCAGTGACGCCGAGTCGAAGAAGGCGCTGGGCTCGCTGCGCGACACCGTCGTGCCGGAGGCGTTCGACGGTGTCCCCGCGGCCGAGGCCTACGTCGGCGGTGACCTGGCCGAGTCCGAGGACTTCAGCGATCAGCTCGGCAAGGGCATCGTGCCGGTCTTCCTCTTCATCGCCGCGGTGACCTTCCTCCTGATGCTGTTCAGCTTCCGCTCGGTGGTGATCGCGGTGACGTCCATCGCCCTCAACCTCCTTTCGGTGGGCGCGGCGTACGGCGTGATGACCGCCGTCTTCCAGCACGGCTGGGGCGCGGAGCTGATCGGCTCGGAGAAGGTCGGAGCGATCGAGAACTGGATGCCGCTGTTCGTCCTCGTCGTCCTCTTCGGCCTGTCGATGGACTACCACGTGTTCGTCGTCTCCCGGATCCGCGAGGCGCGGGACCGGGGCCTGGACAACCGCTCGGCGATCCGGGAGGGCATCACGCGCACCGCGGGCGCGGTGACCGGCGCGGCCGTGATCATGGTGGCGGTCTTCGCGGTCTTCGGGACGCTGTCCATGCAGGACATGCAGCAGATGGGCGTGGGCCTGGGCGTGGCGGTCCTCCTGGACGCGACCCTCGTCCGGATGGTCCTGCTGCCTTCGCTGATGACGCTCCTGGGCGACCGCAACTGGCATACGCCGGGCTGGCTTTCGTGGCTGCCGCGGATTTCGCACGGCGAGGAGGCTCCGGTCCAGCCGATGCCCCGTCCGGTGCCGTCGGCGAGGGCGTAGCTTCTGGCCTCAAACGCCGGCCGGGCTGGAGATATCCAGCCCGGCCGGCGTTTGAGGACGAACTCGGCGGAGCCGGTGACTACACCCCCAGCACCTTCGCCTCCTTCTCCGCGGCCAGTCCCACCACCGGACGGTCCGGCCGCTGCGGGGCCACCCCGCCGATCGACCGCAGCCACTCCCACGTATCGGCGACCGTCTCCGCGACCGGCCGCGCCCGCAGCCCCGCGGCCACCGCCTTCTCCGTGGAGGTGCGATGCATCGTGTCGTGGAGTTCCCCCGGCGGTAGCCACACGGGAAGCTCCATCCACGGCTCGATCCCCGCATCGGTGATCACCGAGGGCTCGGTCCAGCGCAGCTCCACGTCGTCCGCCCCGGCCACGGCGACACACGCCTCCAGGAACTCGCCCATCGTGGTGTGCGCCATGGGGGAGACGATGTTGTACGGCCCGTGCAGCCCCGCGAAGCCCGCGTCCAGGACCCACTCGGCGAGATCCCGCACGTCGATGTACTGGATGTCCGACTCCCGGGGCCCGGGGGCCAGTACGGGCCCGCCCAGCGCCACCCGGTTCAGCCACCACGGCAGCCGCCCGATGTTCTCGTAAGGACCGAGGATCAGCCCGGCCCGCGCAAGCACCACCCGCTCCGCGCCGAACTCCGCGACGGCGGCGAGCTCCCCGCCCCGCTTGTCCTCCGCGTACGCCACGGACTGCGCGTCCGGATCGCCCTCCACCAGCGGATACGACTCGTCGGACCCGGCGACCCCCGGATATTGGTACACCGAGCCGCTCGACACATACACGTACCGCCCCGCACGCCCCGCGAGGACCCGCGCCGCATCGCGCACCGCGCTCGGCGCCCCCGACCAGGTGTCGACGACGACGTCCCACTCCGCGTCGGAAGCGGACAGCGCCGCCAGGCCGTCATCGGCCGTGCGGTCCCCGTGCAGGGACGTCACACCGGCGGGGGCCTCATGCCGCCCGCGGTGGAAGACCGTCACGTCCCAGCCACGCGCGAGCGCCGCATCGACCACGGCCCGCCCCACGAACTCCGTACCACCCAGCATCAGAAGTCTCATGGCGACGACTCTGCCCGCCACGAGCCGCCGTGGGAACCGGGTTCTGCTCCTGGCAGAGCCCGGCCCCGGAAGGGAACCCGGAGGTCAGCGCGGTGCCGGCGGCGCGTACTTGTAGCCGACGCGGCGCACCGTCTGGATCGTCGTGCGGTGCTCGGCACCGAGCTTGCGCCGAAGCCGGGCGATGTGGACGTCGACGGTCCGCCCGTCGCCCACGTGCCCGTACCCCCACACCGTGGTCACCAACTGGTCGCGCGTGTGCACCCGGTGGGGGTGCGCGACGAGATGCGCGAGCAGCTCGAACTCCAGATAGGTGAGGTCGAGCGGCCGCCCGTCGACCTGCGCGGCACGCTGCACGGGATCGATCCAGACGGGCCCCGACCCGGGCCCCGCCGCGTCCTGCCGCGCCTCGGGCTCGCGGGGCTCGGCCACGACGGGGGCCTCCTGCCCGGCCGGTACGAGCACCAGGTAGCCGATCATCGGCGGCTGGCCCGGCAGCGTGGGCAGCGTGTGCTGGGGCGCGGGCAGCCAGGTCGCGCCCGGCGGCAGGAAGTCGGTGAGCTGCACCACCTCGTCGGGATCGACGGCCCGCAGCCGGCCACGGGCGGGACTGGTGAGCGGCGAAACAGAAGCGGAGGAGGCGGTGGATGCGGAGAAGGAACGGGAGTTCGCCATGGGAGGTCAGCTTTCGCGCGAAGGAGTCGTCAGTCGTCGAGGACGTACGTACGTCGTGCGCGTCAGGCGAAGGCCGGGTGAACGGCTTTAGAGGGCCCGCGCGTTCATCGCGCGGCAACACACCCGGTCGAAGTCATGGTGCTGACGGGAAGGCCAGAACGGCTCGAGGTCGTGATCCCGACCTGTCGCTGCGTTCCCGTGGCTGTCCATGCCCCCATTGAAGCAGATGGCAGGGACCACACCAGTCCCCTCTCGTACGGTGATACGGACTCTTGGCGGGCTCTTGGCGCGAAATCGCCGCTGGCTCCCCTGCCCAAGAAGGGCGCCCACCGGTTCGGCGGGCGCCCTCTTCAGGAACGTACGGACGGGATCAGACCTGACCGGCCTTCTCCAGGGCGGAGCAGCAGGTGTCGACGAGCAGTCGGGTCACGACGTACGGGTCGACGTTGGCGTTCGGGCGGCGGTCCTCGATGTAGCCCTTCTGCTCCACCTCGACCTGCCACGGGATGCGGACCGAGGCGCCGCGGTCGGAGACGCCGTAGCTGTACTCGTTCCACGGGGCGGTCTCGTGCAGGCCGGTGAGGCGGTCGTCGATGCCCGCGCCGTAGTGCTTGACGTGGTCCATCGGCTTGGAGCCCTCACCGAGGGACTCGCACGCGGTGATGATCGCGGCATAGCCCTCGCGCATCGCCTTCGTGGAGAAGTTGGTGTGCGCGCCCGCGCCGTTCCAGTCGCCCTTCACCGGCTTCGGGTCCAGGGTGGCGGACACCTTGAAGTCCTCGGCGGTGCGGTAGAGCAGCCAACGGGCGATCCACAGCTGGTCGGAGACCTCGAGCGGCGCGAGCGGGCCGACCTGGAACTCCCACTGGCCGGGCATGACCTCGGCGTTGATGCCGGAGATGCCGAGGCCCGCCTTGAGGCAGTTCTCCAGGTGCGCCTCGACGACGTCACGGCCGAAGATCTCGTCCGAGCCGACGCCGCAGTAGTAGCCGCCCTGCGCGGCGGGGAAGCCGCCGACGGGGAAGCCGAGCGGGCGGTCGCCCTCGAAGAAGGTGTACTCCTGCTCGATGCCGAAGATCGGCTCCTGCGAGCCGAAGCGCTCCTCCAACTCGGCCAGCGCGGCACGGGTGTTGGACTCGTGCGGCGTCATGTCCGTGTTGAGGACCTCGCACAGGACGAGTACGTCGTCGCCGCCGCGGATCGGGTCCGGGCAGCTGAAGACCGGCTTGAGCACGCGGTCGGAGGCGTGACCCTTGGCCTGGTTGGTGCTGGATCCGTCGAAGCCCCAGGTGGGGAGCTCGGCGCCGTCCGCGAGGATCTTCGTCTTCGAACGGAGCTTGGCGGTCGGCTCGGTGCCGTCGATCCAGATGTACTCAGCCTTGAAGGTCACGGGGCTCATCCTTAAAACGCTCGGTACGGCGCAGAACGTGCGGGTGCTGCGGTGCCGTGGTGATGCCGCGCAGCCTGCCAACAGGCGATTTCCCGCCCATTGCTCGAATGTGAACCCCGTGTTACCTGCGGTGGATGTGGCTCACTTCACGCCCCGCGCTATTTGATGACGGCGTTGGCCGCGGCTATCAGCAGCCCGATCGCCGCGTCCGCCGTGCCGAGCAGCACGGCCGAGCGCCGCCGGTAGCCCGCCCGGAGCGCGGCGAAGGTGCCCCAGCCGAGGAGGAGCGCCGCGTTCAGGAGGAGCGCCGAGCAGGTGACGGGCGGCTCGGGCCAGTCGAAGATCCCCGCGAGCACGAGCAGCGCCACGGTGGGCCAACAGGCGACGACCACCGGCCACTCGTCCATGAGCTCCCGGGCCAGCTGCCGCCACCGGTGCAGGCCCGATCCCGGCCGGTGCGTGGACATGTGGTGCGCATAGCCGTGCGCGAGGGCGGCCGTGCCGGCGGTCACCATGATCCAGGCCGCGTCGTACCAGGGTGTGTAGGCCTGGTCCTCCGAGTGCAGTGCCGCGATCAGCGCGCTGGCGAGGATCGTTCCGTATACGCCTCCGAACATCAGGCTCCGCACGGTGCGCTCCTTCCCGTTGCCCGGATCCTTCGTCCGGTCGGCGAGGTGTGGAGTGCCCAACGCTATGGAGGCGTCTGTAACGGTTTGACCGATGTTGTTCATCGGTCGGCGGTCATCTTCGAGCGTCCGCGCGGGCGCTAGCGGGACAGCGCGTCCCGTACCGCCTCGTCCGTGCGGGCCACCACCGCGGTGCCGTCCTCGGCGGTGATGATCGGGCGCTGGATGAGCTTGGGGTGTTCGGCGAGGGCCTTGATCCAGCGGGCGCGGCCCGAGGCGTCGCGCGGCCATGCCGCACGGTCCTTCAGGTTAAGGTCCTTGGCGGCCTGCTCCTGGGTGCGGGTGATGTCCCAGGGCTCAAGGCCGAGACGTTCGAGTACGTCGCTGATCTCGGCCTCCGTGGGTACGTCGTCGAGGTAGCGGCGCACGGTGTAGTCGGCGCCCTCCGCGTCGAGCAGGGTGAGCGCGCTGCGGCACTTCGAGCAGGCGGGATTGATCCAGATCTCCATGCCGCACACGCTACCCGCGACCCACCCGTCACAGCGCCCCAAAGCCCGTCTGGCCAGCGGCGATTGTCAGTGCCCGGCAGTAGAATTGAAGCAATGTTCGAGAGGTTCCCGACGGGTCTTCCGACGGGGTTCCCGACCGCGACAGGAGGATGCCTGTGCCCGCTGCCGCACTCACATCGAAGTCGAAGCGCAACGCTTCACGGCCCGTGCTGATCGACCTGACGTACGCACCACTGGAGAAGAGGCCGCTCCCGGCCGGACGGCCGCGGGAGTGGTACATCACGCACAACCGGCGCCTGAAGGCCATGCGCCTGGCGATAGCCCTGCTCGACGCGGGCGTCTACGTACCGAACCAAGCGAGCAACACGAGGATCCGCGGCATGGCGGAGGATGTGGGAATCCATCCGCCGTCGGACATCACCTGCCATATGGTGCGCGCCCTGATGCGGTACAGCCGCTGAGGCGTTGAGGTGAGCGGTACGGGTGGGGGCCCGCGGGTTCCCGCCCGTACGCGTGGTTCATGCTGGCCGCATGACACAGCAGGAATCAGCCTCGGAGCAGCCGCCCGCCGCGGGCAGGGCGGAGCAAGGCGGCGAGCTGCCGCTGCTCGTCACCGTTCAACTCCCGGACGGGGCACGGTTTCCCGTCCGCGCCCTGCGCGGCGAGAAGGCACCGGACGGTCCCGCGCCGGCCGTCCTGATCCTGCCCGCCATGGGCACACCCGCCCGCTACTACCGCGCCTTCGCACGCCAGTTGCACGCCGAGGGCCTCACCGCGCTCACCGTGGACCTGCGGGGGCAGGGCGAGAGCACCCCGCGGGTGACGGACGCCGCCGCCGTCGAGCACGGCTACGGCACGATCGTGGAGCAGGACCTGGTGGCCGTCGTCGACGCGATACGCGCCGAACTCGGCGCCGAACCCCCGCTGTTCCTCCTCGGGCACAGCCTGGGCGGCCAACTGGGCTTGGTGCACGCTGCGTTGGGGATCGGCCCGGGCGTCGACGGAGTCGCCCTCGTGGCCTCCGGATCGGTCTGGTTCCGTGCGTACGGACGGCTGCGCGGGCCCCTGCTGCTCCTCGGCCAGCTGTTCGCCGCCGCGGCGTCGACGCTGCTCGGCCGGTGGCCCGGCGTCCGGCTCGGCTTCGGCGGCAACCAGCCCAAGGGCGTCATGCGGGACTGGGCCCGCCAGGGCCGCACGGGCCGCTACTCCGCCGCCGGCTCCACCCACGACTACGAGGCCGCCTTGCGCACCCTCGACCTGCCCGTCCTCGCGGTCTCCGTCGAGGGCGACACCTGGGCTCCCGCACCCGCCCTCGACCACCTGGTCGGCAAGGTGCCGGGCGCCCGTGTCACCCGCATCCGGTACTCCAGGCAGGAGGCCGGCGGCCGCCTCGACCACTTCGCGTGGACACGCGCCGGCGGGGCACTCGCCAAGCGGGTGGCGGCCTGGGCGGGGCCGGGCGGCAGCTGACCGGCGGCTCACCGGGGGGAGGGGGCGCGTCACCCATTTGCCGTACCCGGCATGCGTACGCGCCCGTGGCGGCATTGGCTGCCCCTGAGAGGAGGCTGTTGCCGGGAGCCACCATCGGAGAGGGGAGAGGGCCATGACCACCCCGGCCGAACGCGCGCGGCTAGGCAAGGCGGCCCGCAAACGCGCGTCCCGCTCCTCGCACGGCGCATGGATACCCTCGGCCGACCGCCCCGACCCGGTGGCCGTCCTGGAACGCCAGGGCAAGGACCGCGTCCAGGAACTCCTCCCCATCCGCTACGGCAGGATGTCCGCTTCCCCCTTCGCCTTCCTGCGCGGCGCGGCCGCCGTCATGGCGGGGGACATCGCCGTCCAGCGGGACAGCGGCCTGACGGTCCAACTCTGCGGTGACGCCCACCTGTTGAACTTCGGCCTGTTCGCCTCGCCGGAACGCACCCTGCTTTTCGACCTCAACGACTTCGACGAGACCTACCCCGGCCCCTTCGAATGGGACGTCAAACGCCTGGCCGCGAGCGTCGCCGTGGCGGCCCGCGACAACGGCCACGCGGAGCCCGCCGCCCACGAGGCCGCCCTCGCGGCGGTGACGGCGTACCGGACCTCGATGCGACGCCTCGCCGGGCTCGGCGAACTCGCCGTCTGGTACGAACAGATAGACGCCCACGGCCTGTTGACGCTCATCGGCTCCACCCGCGATCGCAAGCGCCTGACGGCGACCCTCGACCGCGCGCGGCAGCGCACCAGCCTCCAGGCGCTCGGCAAGCTGACCGAGGAGGTGGACGGAGAGCGCCGCATCATCCACGATCCGCCGCTCCTGGAGCAGGTGGGCGTGCCCGACATGGCGGCGCTGCGGAAGATCTTCGGCGACTACCGCTCCACGCTCTCCGAGGAGCGCAGGCTCCTCCTCGACCGGTACCACTTCGTGGACGCGGCGCGGAAGGTGGTCGGGGTGGGCAGCGTCGGCACCCGCTGCTTCATCGTCCTGCTTGCGGGCCGCGACGCCGACGACCCGCTCTTCCTCCAGATCAAGGAGGCGCTGCGATCGGTCCTGGAGGAGCACCTGCCGCAGGGCCCCTACCGCCACCCCGGTCACCGGGTCGTCGCCGGGCAGCGGCTGCTGCAGGCCTCGGGCGACATCTTCCTGGGCTGGATGACCGGCCCCCAGGGGCGTGCCTTCTACTGGCGCCAGCTCCGCGACATGAAGGGCTCGGCGGACGTGTCGTCCATGAAGCCCTCGGAACTGTCCCGCTACGCGGGCCTGTGCGGCACGGCCCTGGCCCGTGCGCACGCCCGCTCCGGCGACCGGATCGCGATCGCCGCGTACCTGGGCGGCGCCGACACGTTCGACCGCGCCGTGGCGGATTTCGCGCTGCGGTACGTGGCCCAGAACGCGGCGGATCACTCGGCCTTGGGAGAGGCGATGGCCACGGGCGTGGTCGGGGCGGCCGAGGCCTAGCGGATCTCGTCCGGCACCACCGTCAGCCACCGCTTGTCGGCGGTGACCTTCTGGCCGAGCTCACGCTGCCGGTCGGCGTTGGTCCGCTTCATCTCGTTCAGCTGCTGCATGTACTTGTCCTTGCGGTTCACCCAGACCCGCACCCCGCCGTGCTGCACATCCGCGGAGTGGAAAAGCATCGGGCCGTCGCTCACCGGGGTGTCGCCGGCCACCAGGACGGGCTTCTTCCACTCGTCGATGTAGGTGTTGATGGCCGCCGGCTTGCCCTGGAACCAGGTCAGCGGCGCCCACAGGTTCGGCGTCAGCTCACGCCCCGCGAGCTTCTTCTGATCGAAGCGGCCCTCGGCGATCTCCTTGCGGGAGCTGGTGACTTCACCGGTCTTGCGGTCCTTGAGCTGCAGGCCGACGCCGATGACGTTCTCGGGCTTCACGTTGTAGCCGTACTTGGGGTCGGACAGGACCATCCGCACCAGGTCCTCGCTGGCCGCGCTGACGACGTACACCTCTATGCCGTGCGCCCGCAGGGACTTGTAGAGCTCCTGCATGCCGGTGAAGAACTCGGGCGCCTCGACCTCGGTCTTGGTCAGCTTGCCGTCCTCGTAGTACTCGGCCGGGATCGGCTTGTCGTAGGCGAGGAGTTCGTCGACGTACCCCTTGAGCTCCTTCAGCGTGAAACCGGAGAAGATCTGCGCGGCCCACGGATAGCAGACCTGGTCGTCGACCTCGCAGAGCCGGTTGTAGTAGCTGTACAGGCTCTCCTTGTGCTGCGCCGTGTCCTTGAAGGGGATGACCTTCAGCGACGGGTCCATCGACTTGCGGGTCAGCACCCCCTTCATCTCCAGGAAGGGCAGGAGCGCCTCCTCCAGGTCGTTGCGGTACGTCGTGTTGTCCGCGTCGAAGACGGCGTACGCACCCTTGTGGCCGTTCTCCGAGATCACCTTGCCGAGCTTCGCGGCGACCGGCTTCGGCCAGTGCGGCAGCTCGGCCGCGGTCTTGACCGAGGTGTCGGCCGCCGTCGCCTCCGTGCCCGGCCAGAGCGCCACGCCCGCGAGCACCGCCGCGGTGAGCGCGCCCGCCGTACCGAGAACCGCGAGCTTGCCCTTTGCTCCTACTGCCATGTTTCTGCCCCCTGAGAGCGGTCTGCGCCCCGTCCGGAGCGGCGGGTCATCGTACGAGGTCAGACGGCAGATTCCCATGATCGACGTCACCGGTCGTGAGGGGCATGGACCGGCCCCGCGCGGGTAGCAGCATCGAACGCTTCCGCCCCGCGCCCGGGCCCCGTGCATCGCATACTGGAACGTATGGAGACCGGCTCCCGCGAGTTCGTGCGGGCCGTCCCGCGGCTCGACGGCATGGTCGTGTCCGCGGTCGGCTACCGCACCACGGGCGAGCTGCCTGGCCTGCACCGCGGCCTGCCCTCCCCGTATCTCACCCTGATCTTCTCGTTCGACGGCCCGGTCGTCAGCGGCCTCACCCCCGAGCAGGCGGGCGGCGCCGACGCGATCAGCACGGACATCGTCCTCGGCGGTCTGCACCAGTCACCGGCGTACGTCGTCAAGCCCGAGCACGAGGCGGGCATCCAGCTCGCCGTGCATCCGCTCGCCGCCCGCGCCCTGTTCGGCGTACCGGCCGCCGAGCTCGCCGGTGACATCGTCACGTCCGGCACGGAGGTGATGGGGCGCCGCGCCGCCGACGTACGGGAGCTGCTGTGCGAGCGGGACACCTGGGAGGAGCGATTCGCCGCCCTGTCCGCCTACTTGAGGCAGCGGGTTGCCGCCGGCGACGCCCGCGGATCCGTCCGCCCCGAGGTCGCCGAGGCCTGGGCCTGGCTGGCCAGGCACCGGGGCGCGGGCACGATCGGCGGTCTCTCCCGGCACGTCGCGCTCAGCGAGCGCAGGCTCACCGCCCTCTTCCGCGCCGAGACGGGGATCGGCCCCAAGCAGGCCGCCCGCCTGATGCGCTTCCAGCGCGCGCGGAACACCGTCGTGCGCTCCGTCGCCGCGGGCGCCGCGCCCGATCTGGCGCGGGTCGCCGCGGACTGCGGCTATTTCGACCACTCCCACCTGGTGCGGGACTTCCGGCAGTACACCGGCACGAGCCCCAGCGGCTGGCTGGCCGAAGAGTGCCGGAATATCCAAGCCGGGAGCCATGGCGGAGGCGAAGAGTAGGAGCCATGAACACCACCGAGAAGCAGCAGACCCAGACCGCAGCCACCCCCGCGGGACGCGCCCCCGACGTCTGGCCGACCCTCCAGGCCCACGACGCACCCGCCCTGATCGACTTCCTCGTCGGCACGGTCGGCTTCCTGCGCACCGCCGTCTACGAGGACGGCGACCGCGTGGCCCACGCCGAGCTCGACTGGCCCGAGGGCGGGGCGATCATGCTCGGCTCGTACGACGAGAAGGCCGAGGCCTGGTGCCTCAAGCCGGGCACCTTCGGCGCGTACGTCGTCACGGACCATGTCGACGATCTCTATGGGCGCCTCACCGATGCCGGAGTGGAGATCATCCGCGAGATCGAGGACCAGCCGTACGGCAGCCGGGAGTTCGCCATCGCCGACCCCGAGGGCAACAAGTGGTCCTTCGGCACCTACCGCGGCTCGCCCCGGCCCGCGTGATAATTTGCGCACGCCAGTCAAACCCACACCAGGGCCAGGGAATCCGGTGCGAATCCGGAACTGACGCGCAGCGGTGAGGGGGAACGGGCGGGGCCACGGCCACTGGGCGTCCACGGACGCCTGGGAAGGCGCCCCGCCCGGCCGATCCCCGAGTCCGAAGACCTGCTGGCACCTCTGTCCGCGCACCGGGCGGCGGAGGTGATCAAGCAGGCCAGGCTCCGCGTATGAGCCATGAGACTCAAGGGATCGTGTGTCCTCCACAGCCCGTCGTGTACGTATACCCGTCCTCCTCGGCATGGCCCTGGCCGTCACGCTGACCTCCTGCGGTGGCTCGTCGACGCCCTCCACCACGGACAAGAAGGCTGCCGGCTACCCGCTGACCCTCACCTCCTGCGGCAAGAAGTCGCAGATCGAGGCGCCGCCGCGGCGGGCGGTCTCCCTCGACCAGGGCTCCACGGAGATCCTGCTCTCCCTCGGCCTCGCCGACCGCATGGCAGGCACCGGCACCTGGACCGACCCGGTCCTGAAGGGCCTGGAGAAGGACAACGCCAAGGTCCCCCGGCTCTCCGACCGCTACCCGTCCTTCGAGAAGGTCCTCGCCCAGGAGCCGGACTTCGTGACCGCCTCCTTCCTGGCGACGGTGAGCAAGGGCGGCGTCGCCGACCGCGCCAAGTTCACCGAGCTCGGCGTCCCCTCGTACGTCTCGCCCACCGACTGCGCGGGCAAGGACAACACCGGCGACGGCGACGGCAGCCGCGTCAAGGCGCTCACCATGGACACGGTGTACGGCGAAGTGCGCGACCTGGCGCGGGCGTTCGGGGTCCAGAAGCGCGGCGAGCGCCTGGTCGCCGGCTTGAAGTCCCGCCTGGCGAAGGCCAAGCAGGGCATCGACGCCTCCGACACGACGCTCCTCTACTGGTTCTCCGACTCCAAGGCCCCCTACATAGCGGGCTGCTGCGGCGCCCCCGGCATCATCACGCGCGAGCTCGGCGCCAAGAACGTCTTCGACGACACCCGCGAGGAGTGGCCCCAGATCAACTGGGAGACGGTGGCGGACCGTGACCCCGACGTCCTGGTCATCGGCGACCTCACCCGCAAGTCGCAGACGGCCGAGAGCGCGAAGAAGAAGATCGAGTTCCTGGAGTCCAACCCGGTCACCAAGAATCTGACCGCCGTGAAGAAGAAGCGGTACGTCCTGCTCAGCGGCCAGGCGATGAACCCCACGATCCGGACGGTGGACGGAGTGGAGCAAGTGGCGGACGCACTACGCGAGTTCGGGCTCGCCAAGTGACGCTCGCGCGGGGCGCCCTGCTGTGGGCGGCGGGCGTCGCCGCGCTCGCGCTCTCCGTGGCGGTGGCCGTCACCATCGGCCCCGCCGCCATCTCCGTACCGGATGTGTTCTCGGCGGTCGTGGCGCACCTCGGCGGGGGAGAGACGGGGCTCACGCCGCTGCGGGACGGCATCGTCTGGAACCTGCGGATGCCGCGCACCCTGCTCGCCGCGGTGTGCGGCGCGGGCCTCGCGGTCTGCGGGACGGTCCTCCAGTCCCTGCTGCGCAACCCGCTCGCGGACCCCTTCGTCCTCGGCGTCTCCTCCGGGGCGTCCACGGGAGCCGTCGTGGTCGTCGTCCTCGGGGTCGGTGGGGGAGTCGTGTCGGTCTCGGCGGGCGCCTTCGCCGGCGCCCTGTGCTCCTTCGCCCTGGTCCTGCTGCTCAGCCATGCGCTGGGCGGGAGCGCCGACCGCGTCGTGCTCTCCGGCGTCGCGGCCATGCAGCTGTTCTCGGCGCTCACCTCGTTCGTGATCCTGACGGCGGCCGACGCGGAGACGACGCGCGGGGTGCTGTTCTGGCTGCTCGGCTCGCTCAGCGGGGTGGGCTGGACGGACGTATGGATCTGCGCCGCGGTCCTCCTGGCGGCGCTCACCGTCTGCCTGGCGCAGGCCCGCACCCTGGACGCCTTCGCGTTCGGCCAGGACGCGGCGGCGACGCTGGGCGTCCACGTGGCCCGCACCCGTCTGATCCTGCTCTCCGTCACCGCCCTGCTGACGGCGGTCCTGGTCAGCAGCGCGGGCGCCATCGGCTTCGTCGGCCTTGTCCTGCCGCACGCGGCCCGCGCGGTGGTCGGCTCCGGGCACGCGCGGCTGCTCCCGGTCACGGCGCTGGCGGGCGCGGTGTTCCTGGTGTGGGTGGACACACTGGCCCGCACGGTCCTTGACCCCCAGGAAGTGCCGGTGGGAGTCGTGACGTCCCTGATCGGCGTCCCTGCGTTCGTCCTGGTCCTCTACCGCACGCGGAAGGCCGCCCTATGACCGCCGGACTGCGAGCGGACCGGGTCAGCCGCCGGGCGGGCGGCCGCCTCATCGTCGACGGGGTGAGCATCGCCCCGCCGCCGGGCGCGACGGTCGGCCTCCTCGGCCCCAACGGCTCGGGCAAGTCCACCCTCCTGCGCCTGCTCGCCGGTGTCCTCTCCCCGGCCTCGGGGGTGGTCACCCTGGACGGCCGCCCGCTGCCGGAACTCGGCCGCCGGACGGTGGCCCGCAGAGTGGCCGTCGTCGACCAACACTCCGTGACCCAGGTCGACTTGACCGTACGAGACGTCGTACGCCTGGGCCGCATCCCGCACCGCAGGGCCTGGTCCCCGCCGTCGGCGCAGGACGACGAGGCGGTGTCCGATGCCCTTGCCCGCACCGGCCTCACCGACCGCGCCGCCCAGTCCTGGCACACCCTCTCCGGCGGCGAACGCCAACGCGTCCAGATAGCCCGCGCGTTGGCCCAGAACCCCCGCGAACTCCTCCTGGACGAGCCCACCAACCACCTGGACATCCACCACCAGCTGGACCTGCTCTCCCTGGTGGCCGACCTCCCCGTGACGAGCGTCGTCGCCCTGCACGACCTCAACCTGGCGGCGATGTTCTGCGACCACCTGCTGGTCCTGCACGAGGGCACGGCCCACGCGGCGGGCACCCCCGCCGACGTGCTCACCGAGGAGCTGATCGCGAAGGTGTACGGGGTGCGGGCGGTGGTGACCGGGACCACGGACGGGCGCCCGGCGATCCGGTTTCTCAGAAGCTAGATGCTCAGAAACGGGATTCTCAGAAATTGGAGATCACGCTGGTGATCACATCATTGATCATCTTGGGGTTCTTCGCGTCGTACGCCCGTCCTCCGGTGGCCGATGCGACCTCCTGGAGGACGGTCCTGCCCCCGGCGTCCTTCTCGTCCGCCTTGTCGCCGTAGGCAATCGTGAACACCCGGATCTGCGGCTTTCCGCGATCGCCGATCCGCTTCAGGAGCTTGTCGAGCGACAGGCTGTTGCTGTCTTCGTTGACGCCGTCGGTCAGCAGCACGACCGCGTTGATGGCCGCCGGGTCGTAGTCCTCGCGCAGCGTCTTCACGGCGGCGTCCAGGGTGTCGTAGAGGCCGGTCGCGCCGCCCGGCTCAAGCCCGGTGACGTTGTCGGTCAGCGCCTTCGAGCGGGGGCCGCCGGACAGCTTTCCGTCGAACGGGCCGAGCGGCACCAGTTCCTTGTGGTCGCGGCCGCCGCCGAGGACGTCGGCATCCGAGAACTTCCAGAGGCCGACCCGGTCGCTCTTGTAGAACTCCCCGAACAGGGCGGGCTCGGCCCGCTTCAGGAGCTCCATCTTCGTGTCGCCCGTGCCCGGCACCTCGCTGTTCATCGACTCGGACGTGTCGATGACGGTCAGGACGTTGGCGCGCCTGCGGAGCGTGGGCCAGAGCTCAAGCAGCCGGTCGAGCACATCGCCCTCGGGCAGCCGCATGGGAGTGAAGGGGGCGTCGGGCAGCACTCCGTTGGCCTCGGCGACCTGCCCGGTTCCTTTGAGGACCTTGCCTTCGTGGGTGCGGTAGCCGTACGGCGCGAAGTGCTTCTTGAACACCGCGGGGGTGCGCAGATAGTCGAGGAAGTCACCGGAGACCGCCTTCTGTGCCGCGGTCATGCCGTTGAGCTCGATGTAGGGGTGCTCGGAGAACGGGATCCCGTCCTTGGGATAGAAGGAGGCCAGCGGGGTGTGCGGCTTGCTGGTCCTCGCGCAGCCCTTGTCGTCGCTCGGAGCCCCGCACGGATACCCGGCGTTGTACGCCACGACGGTGTTCTCCTCCAGCGTGACGGCGGAGATGTACGACATGGCCTTGTCCGGGCCCGCCTCGCTCGCCTCGCGGAGGTTGGCGAGGAACGTCAGTGTCGTGTCGCCGTAGTGGACCGCGGACTTCTCGATGCTCTTGACGAAGTCCTGGTTGGCGGGCTTGTCGATGTGCGGGGTGCTCAGTTCGCTGCTGGTGCCGGTCTTGGCGAAGAAGGCGGCGACGGTGGCGTTGAGTCCGGACGTCGAGTAGCCGGGGTTCGTCTTGCCGAGCTTGAAGGCGCCCCACTCCGGCCGGTTGTGCTCCTTCCAGAACCCGTCGGCGTCCTTCGACCAGTCCGCGAGCTCCTTCCAGCTGATCGTCCGCTCGGGCCAGCCGAGCTCCTTGGCCATCGGCTTGGGCATCGCGATGGTCAGGGGGCTCTGCGCGATCGGCTTCGCCTGCTCCTGCTCGGGGAACAGCTCTTTCGCCGTCTCCTTCGCGCGGCTGCGGGCCAGCGAGAGCCATGAACTCCCGGCGGGCGACCACACGTTGGGCTTGTCCCCGTCGGACTCGTCCCACCCGTCGGCGAGCGCGCGCATCGCGGTGCCCGAATTGACCCCGACGACCTGGACCCTGGTGCACTTGCCTGCGCCGCGGCGGTTTCCGTAGTCGCTCGCCGCCTTCTCCAGGGACTCCGACAGATCGACGGACGCGGCGATCCGCACGGTGGTGTCCGCGTCCGAGCACCTCGGGAGCGCGGCGGGGGATGCCGGGCCCTTGTCGTCCGCGCCGCCGCCCTGACACGAGACAACGATGGGCGTGATGATGCCCGCGAGGGCGAGGAACGCCGCGGAGATCAGGAGAGGTCTGCGTCTTGAGCGCAGCTTGGCGCCGAGCCGATGTCTGGGGGGTGGGGAAGGGGTGCGGGGCTGGGGGTGGGGGTGGGGTTCGGCGGGGCGTGGGGGAAGGGGGGTGGTGCCCGTGTCGGTGCCGGTGGGGGTGCGGGTGCCGGTGTTGATGCCGGTCGGCAGTGTCGGGGTGCGGGCCGGCTCGCTCGCCTGCCGCTCCGGGGCCGGCTCGCTCTGCGCCTGGCTGACGGGCGCCTGCCCGGTCGGGGCCTCACGGGCGGGATCTACGGGCGGCGCTTGGCCGGTCCGTGCTTCAGGGGGTGGTGCTGCACCGGGTGGTGCTGCACCGGGTGGCGCTGCGACGGGCGGCACTTCGACGGGCGGCGCTGAGACGGGCGGTGCTGCACCGGGCGGCACTTCGACGGGTGGTGCTGCGCCGGGCGGCGCTTCGACAGGCGGCGCTGAGACAGGCGGCGCTGCACCGGGCGGCGCTGAGACACGCGGTGCTGCACCGGGCAGCGCCTCGACGGGCAGCGCTTCGACCTGCGGCGCTTCACCGGGCGGTGCCGGCTTGAGCGCGCTCAGGACGGCGAAGGCGGCCTCGGCCGCGTTCCCGGCGGCGGCCGGCTGGGAACCTGCGGCGTCGGCGATGTGCTTCTGGCCGTCGGCCTTGTCGCTGATGCCGCGGATGGTGAGCCAGAGCGTGCCGGCGAGGTGGGCCGCCTGGGCGACGCCCGCGCTCTCCATCTCGATGGCCACGGCGTCGTTGAACCGCTCGTCGAGCTGCGCGGCGAGGGCGGAGTCCGGGCTGTTGAGCACGACTTCGCCGGCCGCGACCGGCTTGAAGTGCACCGTGCCCTGCCACCGCGGGCCGCGCAGAGCGAACTTCGCGGCCTGCAGCAGCCGGTGCGAGGCTTCCCAGCTCCGTGGGCGTGACTTGAAGCCGTCCGCGGACTCCTTGCCGCCGTGCACCGCGTGCACACGGGTCGCCACGACGACGTCCCCGAGCTGGATGTCGCTCTTCACGCCGCCCGCGATCCCGACGAAGAACAGCGCGTCGGGCTGCAGCCAGGCGCGCAGCTGCCCCGTCAGCGCGGCGGCGGCCTGGTTGCCCTCGCCGATCTCGGCCAGGGCGACCCGCCAGGTGGCGTGGTCGCCCTGATGGGACCCGACCTCCACGAAGGTGCCGTCGGCGTGCCACCGTGTCTGAGGGTCGGTGAGATGACTTCGTACGGCCTCGTACTCCAGCCGAAGTGCCGTAAGGATGACCACCGTGCGCATCGGAAGAGCTTCTGTCACCTGACCAACCGAATCTCGATGCCGACCTGTCCGGGAGACTCACGCTAGAGCATCGTCACACGGTAACTCCCTTTGTCGGAGGGAGACATGGGTGATCGTCGAGCTTTTGTTGTGGTGTCGTGATACGTCGCTTCAGATCAGGTCGAGCCGGTCGGCGAGCCCTGCTTCGGCGAAGGCGGAGACCAACTCGTCGCGCCCCTCGGTGAAATGGGCCCAGCTGTCGAAGTGGACGGGAACGACCTTGCGCGCCCCCAGGATCCTGGCGGCCTCGGCGGCCTGGGCGCTGTCGAGAACGATGGGCGCACCGTCGAACAGAAACGGGAAGCGGGGAGCGCCGGCGAACAGCACGGCGGTGTCCACGGGACCGAACCGCTCTGCGATCTCCCCCACCGCACTGAGCGAGGCATTGTCGCCGCTGACGTAGACCGTCGGAAGCCCTTCCCCGGTCAGGACGAAACCGACGACCTCGCCGGTCACCGCCTCGACCTCCACGCGCGGCCCGGGACCGTGGACGGCGGGCACGCCCGTCACGGTCACGCGTCCGCCGCCGGGCCGCTCGAGCTCTATGGACTCCCAGTCGGCGAGACCCTTGGCGCTGTCCCCCAGGCGCCGCCCGCCGCCCGGGGTGGTGAGGGTGAGCGGTACGTCGGCGAGCAGGGCACGGCCGGAGTCGTCGAGGTTGTCGGGGTGTTCGTCGTGCGAGAGCAGGACCACGTCGACGTCGCCGAGGTCGGCAGGGGAGCAGGCGGCGGGCGCGGTCTTGGTCAGGCCGGGGCCGCCCGGCACCGGGAAGTAGTCGCCGGGAGCGTCGAAGGTGGGGTCGGTGAGAAACCTCAGCCCGCCGTACTCGAAGAGAGCGGTCGGGCCGCCGAAGACGCGTACGGGGAGCTGGTCGCCGGCCGTGCCGGAAGCAGCCGTGGTAGCAGCCATGCAGAAACACACCTCACGGATGGGGGTTGAGTTATCCGTGAGGAACGGTAGTCCTGTCTCACGGATGAGGGCAAGACGTACCATGAGACATGTGAAGCTCAAGGAGACTGCGATCGCCGGGGAGTTGGCGCCGGGAGACGCCAAGCGGCAGGTGCCGGCAGATGCTCAGCCGACGTCGACGTCGACGTCGATGCCAACACCGCCGCCCGCCCCCGGCGCGGACCAGTACCCCGCCCTCGACTTCGCCAACAGCGCCATCGCCCTGCCCGGCGGCCAGTTCACCGACCTCCTCGGCACCCCCGCCGCCGCCAACCAGTGGCTCTTCGCGCACGACCTCGCCCCGGCCGACGCAGGACTCCAGGAGATGTGTACGGCCCAACTGCGCACCCTGCGGGAGCAGATCCGCTCCCTGCTCGCGGCCCGGGTGGAGGGATGCCCGCCCCCGGCGAGCGCGCTCACCGCCGTCAACGAGGCCCTGACCAGGGCACCCGCGGCGACCCTGCTCCACTGGACCCCTGAAGGCGGCCTGTACCGGGCCGCCTCCCACCCCGTCACGCAGATCGTCGAGCGCGCCCTGGCGACCCTCGCCGCCGACGCCGCCGACCTGCTCACCGGCCCCGACGCCGACCGCCTCACCGCCTGCGGCTCCGCCCCCTGCAACCGCTACCTGCTGCGACACGGCCGCCGCCACTGGTGCTCGACCCGCTGCGGCGACCGCGCCCGAGCGGCCCGCGCCTACGCCCGACGTACGCGTTCGGTGAAGCAGTAGTGATGATCAGCGGAACGCATGCCGAACGCACGGCAATGGATCACTAACCCAAATGATCACCGCCGCGCAGGAACGCCGCGCAGGAACGCCCTGGTCGGCGCGACCGTCGCCGGCACCGCGGTGCTCGCCGCGACCCCGGCCTCCGCGCTGAGCCGGAAGTGCAACTCCTCGACTGGAACAACGACGGGGATGACGCGCGCCACCACGGCTTCGAGGGCTCCGGCTCGAAGTGACGCGTCCCTGAACACAAGTGACGCGCCCCTGAACCCAGGAGCACCACACTGAACACGACGAGGGCCGCCACCCCACCCGGGACGGCGGCCCTCGCCACAGCCTCAGCCGGCCACGCGCGCCCGGTCGATGAGGACGAGCGGAACGGCGGCCGCGGCGAGGGCGGCCCCGATCCAGCCGACCGAGGCGAGCGAGGCGCCCTGTGTGAATGCGGCTGCTGCCAGTACGGGGGTGATGCTGATGCCCAGCTGGAACGCCGACACGGTCGTGGCGCCGGCGAGGGTAGGGGCATCGGCCGCGATCGCGAAGACGCGCCCGTAGACCGCGGGGTTCAGCACGAACGCGGCGACACCGAGCAGGAACACGGTCGGCACCACGGCCCAGACCTCCTCGACCGCCGCGACCAGCACGACCGACAGGAGCACGATCGCGGACGCGCCGGTGAGCAGCGCGAGGTGGGGACGCCGGTCGGAGATGCGCCCGCCGATGGACAGACCTACAAATGAGCCGACCCCGAACAGCGCGAGGATCGCCGGGACCCAGACCTCGGGAAGTTCGGTGATGTCCGTGAGCATGGCCGCCAGGTAGTTGAACGAGATCATGTACGCCGCGGTGGTCAGCACAGTGATCGCGTACATGCTCCAGAGCGCCGGCCTGCGCATCGTGGCCAACTCGGCGGACACACGCGGCGCGACGGCCGCCGAGGGGCGGTCCGATCCGGTGGTGGCGGGCAGCCCGAGCAGACAGCCGGCCATCCCGGCGACCGTCAGGGCGACGACGGCCCAGAATCCACCGCGCCAGTCGGTGAAGTGGCTCAGCAGCGTGCCCGCGGGACCGCCGGCGACCATCGCCAGGCTGAGTCCGCTGACCACGACACCGGAAGCGCGGGCATTGCGGTCCGGCGTCACAAGCCCGATCGCGGTCACCGACGCGACGGCGAAGAATCCCGCATAGGCGATGCCCGACACCGCTCTGCTGACCAGCAGCACCTGGTAGTTGCCGAGCAGCCCGGCGGCGACACCGGCCGCGAAGACGGCCTGGGTGGCCACCAGCGCGGTGCGGCGCGGCCAGCGCAGGCTGAGCACGGCGAACGGCGGCCCTCCGACCACGACACCGACGGCGAACGCGGTGATGAGCAGCCCGGCCGAGGACAGCGAAACGTCCAGGTCGTCGGCGACGGCGGGCAGTACACCCGCAAGCAGAAACTCCGCGCTTCCCATGGCGAACAGACTGAAGCCCAGCAGATACACGCCCGCGGGCAGCCGCCCGGAGCCAGTGCTCCGGGCTGTCATCGGTTCGGTGCTGACCACCAGTGCCCACCCTCTTCGTCTTCGTCGAATCCGCAGTCGTGGTGACCATCCGGATCACCTCGGCGTCCAAAGGATCGGGAGATCCCTCGGCCTCCGACAAAAACTGTTGCCGTTTCCGGGACATGTTGGTTCCCTGCCGACCATGGACGAGCAACCGAGCGTCGACGCCGTGATCGAGCAGATCGCCCCTCGCCTGCGACGCGCCCGCGAGAAGAAGGACATCAGCCTGGCCGAACTCGCCCGCGCCACGGGCATCTCGACCAGCACGCTTTCCCGGCTGGAATCCGCCCAGCGCAAGCCGAGCCTCGAACTCCTCCTGCCGATCACTGCGGCCCTCGGCATCCCGCTGGACGAGATCGTCGCCGCGCCACGGATCCTCGATCCCCGCGTGCCGCAACAGCCCACGAGGAAAGACGGCCGCGTACTGATCCCGCTGTCACGACAGCAAGCGGAGCCACGCGCCTACAAGTTGACGATCCCGGCACACGACACCGACCCCCATCTGCGCACCCATGCGGGCCACGAATGGCTCTACGTGCTCCGCGGCCGTCTGCGCGTAAAACTGGGCGACGGCGACTTCGTGATCGGAGCCGGCGAGGCGGCCGAGTTCGACTGCAACATCCCGCACTGGTTCGGCGCCGCGGGCCAGGGCAGCGTCGAGGTGCTCAGCCTCTTCGGCAAACAAGGCGAGCGCATCCACTTCCGAACATCTCGCCGCTGAAGCGGTACGCAACACAAAACGCGACCGTCCCGGAATCGGCAACAGAAATGGCGATGGGGGCACGGGCGCCTCAGCCTGTGCCCCGGAGGTGATCGCCATGAGCGAAGAGCAGAAGACCGAAAAGACGAATCCGCAGAACGTGAACCTGTACGACGCCGTCGTCATCGGCGGCGGCGCCAGCGGCCTAAGCACCGCTCTCATACTGGGCCGCGCACGCCGCAAGGTGGCCGTGGTAGACGCCGGCGAACCACGCAACGCCCCCGCAGCACACATGCAGGGCTTCCTCTCCCGCGACGGCATGCCACCGGCGGCGCTGCTGGACGTGGGGCGTGCGGAAGTATCCGGCTACGGGGCCCACTTGGTCGAGGGAAGGGTGGACACAGTGGAGCCCGGCCGACCCGGCTTCTCCGTGCAACTCTCCGGCGGCCCGGTGCTGCACGCCCGGCACGTGGTGCTCGCGACCGGGCTGCGGGACGAACTGCCGGAGATCCCCGGCGTACGGGAGCGATGGGGACGCGACGTACTCCACTGCCCGTACTGCCATGGATACGAGGTCCGGGACCGTCCCTTCGCGGTGCTAGGCACACACCCCAACTCCGTCAACCAGGCGCTGCTCGTGCGGCAGTGGTCCGAAGACATCGTCTACGTCCCGGGCACCCGCTCCCTCACGGCCGACGACCGCGAACGCCTGGAGGCCCGCGGGGTGCGGATCGCCGCCGCCGGCGCGATCGTGCAGACGCTGACGGATGACGACCGACTGCACGGCGTGGAGCTCGCGAACGGGACGCTGGTGCCGTGCGAGGTCGCTTTCGTCTTCCCACGGATGATCCCGAACGACGGCGTCCTCGACGGCCTCGGCTGCGCCCGGAACGAGGCCGGCTCTGTGAAGACGGACAGCGCGGGCCGCACCAGCGTCCCGGGCATCTGGGCCGTCGGCAACGTCGGCGACTCACGCGCACTGGTGATCTCCGCAGCGGGCACGGGCGCGGCAGCAGCCTTCGCCCTCAACCACGACTTGGTCGACACGGAGGTGCAGCAATCCGTCACCGAACTACGGTCCACCCGCACAGCCATGCAGAGCGGGGCCGGGCTTCTGGCAGAACAGTGAGGGCCGCCACCTCGTATCGAGGTGGCGGCCCTCACTTCCGCGGGTCGCGAACCAGCGGCTTAGATGTCGAAGTACAGCTCGAACTCGTGCGGGTGCGGCCGCAGCTGGATCGGGGCGATTTCGTTCGTGCGCTTGTAGTCGATCCACGTCTCGATCAGGTCGGACGTGAAGACGCCGCCCGCCTGCAGGTACTCGTTGTCCGCCTCCAGGGCGTCGAGGACCGCGGGGAGGGAGGTCGGGACCTGGGCGACGCCCGCGTGCTCCTCGGGGGCGAGCTCGTAGAGGTCCTTGTCGATCGGCTCCGGCGGCTCGATCTTGTTCTTGACGCCGTCGAGGCCCGCGAGGAGGAGCGCGGAGAAGGCGAGGTACGGGTTCGAGGACGGGTCCGGGGCGCGGAACTCGACGCGCTTGGCCTTCGGGTTCGAGCCCGTGATCGGGATACGCATCGCCGCGGAGCGGTTGCGCTGCGAGTACACCATGTTGACCGGGGCCTCGAAGCCGGGGACCAGGCGGTGGTACGAGTTCACCGTCGGGTTGGTGAAGGCCAGCAGCGACGGGGCGTGCTTGAGGATGCCGCCGATGTAGTAGCGGGCGGTGTCCGAGAGACCGGCGTAGCCCTGCTC
The DNA here is from genome assembly GCF_026340305.1 of Streptomyces sp. NBC_01381. Classification (NCBI taxonomy): domain Bacteria; kingdom Bacillati; phylum Actinomycetota; class Actinomycetes; order Kitasatosporales; family Streptomycetaceae; genus Streptomyces; species Streptomyces sp. NBC_01381. The sequence continues at coordinate 2,893,421 of NZ_JAPEPI010000001.1, forward strand.
GTCGTAGAACAGCGGGTCGCCGTTGGCCCACAGCGACTGGTGGACGTGCATGCCCGAGCCGTTGTCACCGAAGATCGGCTTCGGCATGAAGGTCGCGGTCTTCTCGTTGCGCCAGGCGACGTTCTTCACGATGTACTTGAAGAGCATCAGGTCGTCGGCCGCGGCGAGCAGCGTGTTGAACTTGTAGTTGATCTCCGCCTGGCCGGCCGTGCCGACCTCGTGGTGCTGGCGCTCGACCTGCAGGCCGTTCTTGTCCAGCTCCAGGGAGATCTCCGCGCGCAGGTCGGCGAAGTGGTCGACCGGCGGGGCCGGGAAGTAGCCGCCCTTGTAGCGGACCTTGTAGCCGCGGTTGTTCTCGACCGCACCGGTGTTCCAGGCGCCGGCCTCGGAGTCGATGTGGTAGAAGCTCTCGTTCGCCGACGTCTGGAAGCGGACGTTGTCGAAGACGTAGAACTCCGCCTCCGGGCCGAAGTAGGCCGTGTCCGCGATGCCGGTCGAGGCGAGGTACGCCTCCGCCTTCTTCGCCACGTTCCGCGGGTCACGGCTGTACTGCTCGCCCGTGATCGGGTCGTGGATGAAGAAGTTGATGTTGACGGTCTTGTCGCGGCGGAAGGGGTCGACCCGGGCGGTCGACAGGTCCGCGCGCAGCGCCATGTCGGACTCGTGGATGGCCTGGAAGCCGCGGATCGACGAACCGTCGAAGGCCAGCTCCTCGTTCGGGTCGAACGCCGCTGCCGGGATGGTGAAGTGCTGCATCACTCCGGGCAGGTCGCAGAACCGGACATCGACGAACTTCACATCCTCGTCCGCGATGAACTTCTTTGCGTCGTCGGCGTTCTGGAACATCCAACTCCTCCTACTCCCGGCCCCCAGGTGGGTACGGGGTTGCAGCTCGTTGTGCGGCCAGTGCGGTGGCACACGCTGGGACCCGACCATAGGGACGGGGGATTTCTCAAGCATGACCCATTTGTTTCGCCGAAGTTAACCGGGCCGGGTGCGCGCGGGGCGCCATTCGTCCTACCCCGCCCGTCCTCGTACGAAATCGGGCGCAGTACCGTGGTCGGGTGGACAACAGGCAAGCAATCGGATCGTGGCTGTCCGGCCCGCGTGCGGCGGCAGAGGACGCGGGCGTCGATTTCGGCTATCGGGGCGAGCAGCTCGGCCTGCCGGAGGAGGGGCCGGGCTCGATCGCGCGGCCCGGCCGGCGCATCGGCGCGGTCGCCGTCGACTGGGCCCTGTGCATGGTTATCGCATACGGCCTGTTCGCTCGCGGTGACCAGCAGGCGATGGGCAACTGGGCCCTGGGCATCTTCTTCGTGCTCAACGTACTGACCGTCGGCACGGTCGGCTGCACCCCGGGCAAGGCGCTCTTCAGGCTGCGCGTCATCGCCGAGCGCGGCGGCCGCCTCGGCATCGGCCGGGTCCTCGTCCGCAGCCTGCTGCTCTGCGTCGCCATCCCGGCCCTGATCTGGGACCGCGACGGCCGCGGCCTGCACGACCGCCTCGCGCGCGCCGTCCAGGTGCGGATCTAGCCCCTACGCATACGTCGATGGGGCGCCCGGAACCGAGTGGTTCCGGGCGCCCCATATGAGTTTCGAGCAGCGGCTGCGGCAACGGCAGCGCTAGCCCTGACCTGGGCAAACACTGGCTGTGGAGGAAGCGCGAGGATATAGGCGGGCCAGAGAAGCTGCGCTGAAGCCGGTGATTGGCGGGGCCCACGGCGTGGATTCCTGAGTTAGCTCAGCCCGTGGGGTGCGGCCGGTCGTACCTAGTCATCCTGCAACGACGCAAGGTTGTCCATCGCATCGATGTGTCCGGCTTCGGCGGCTCGGGTGAGCCAGGTGCGGGCTCCGTGGGTGTCTCCCTGCCTCTTCAGGAGTGCTGCCCGACCGGGAATCGGCCAGCCTCGCAGCCTGGCTCGCGAAGCGGCCAGGGATTTAGGTGATCTGCCGGGACCGGGCACCCTTCTTGCCGAGGGTGCCACCGTCGGCGCACCCCAGGCAGTCCAGGTCGCCGACCGACGGCACCTGTGGCACAACCTCAGCGAGGCCGCCGAGCGAAGCGTCTCCCAGCACGGCCGCTGCCCGCAGGTACTCGTTCCCGCTGCCCGCTGCCCGCTGCCCGCTGCCCGCTGCCCGCTGCCCGCAGCCCGACACAAAACCGGCTCCGGCAGCCGAGCCCGCGTCCTCGCCGTGGGCAACCAGCAGCCGCTACGCGGATCGCACCAGAGCCCCCCACGCCACGATCCATTCCCTGATCGAGGACGGGCACAGCCGGCGCTCGATCCAACGTCAGCTCGGCATGACATACCGCACCGTCCAGCGTTTCGCCGACGCCGCACGACCGGAAGACCTCTTCACCGGCCAGTGGCAGAACCGGTCCTCGGTCCTGGACGAGTACAAGCCCGACCCCGACGACCGCTGGAGTGAGGGTTGCACCAACGCCTGGAAGCTATGGGAGGAGATCGTCCCCCTCGGTCACCAGGGAAGCTACGGACGCGTCCGTGCCTATCTGCACCTCAAACGGACATCGCCCCGTCCGGTGGCGGCCCGGCCCCCTTCGCCCCGCTCAGTCGCCGGACGGATCCTCCGCCGCCCCGAGACCCTCACCGAACCGGAGCAACTCCAGCTCAAGAACATCTCTCCGTCTGAGAGAGCGGAAGAACGTACGGCAGCGCCACCTGTTGGAAGACAAGGGCGCGCAGATCCGCCAGACCGAGTTCGCCTGGCGGAACTCGCAGCAGCTCATGCACCCTGCGCACCAAACTGGTTGCATCACGCGTCAGCGCCGCCGACCGCACCGCACTCCGCCATCAGCGCCGACACCCGCACCAGATAGCGTTCTGCGCATGACAACGGACGGAAGGCCGCAACCGCCGACGCCGATGTGTCCGCGCTGCGGTGGAGCCGAGGTGCGGACGGTCGAACAGGCGCGCTCCGGCAAGGGCGCCCTGACCAAAAGCCTCGGTACCCGCCTGGCGAAGGGCCCGGAGAAGAGCGGCGACGGCTGCATCCACTTCGCCGAGGGGCTCGTCCTGAGCCTCATGTTCGGCGGCGGTCTCGCCTACATGGGCGTCGAGAAGGACAACCAGCTGTACACGGTCGGCGGTGTGGTCCTCGGGCTGCTCATCTTCGCCGCCACCCTCGCGGTGGTGCGCGAGGACGGCCGGGAGAAGGACGCCGAGACGTCCGGCGAGACACTGGCCAACGAGTTCTGGCTGCCGGCGCACTACTGCTACGGCTGCGAGGGCGTGTTCTGCCCGGGCGGCACCCCTTGGCAGGGCGTGCTCACCCCGGAGCAGTTCAAGAAACTGGTCTGGCGTCAGGGCTGCTACGACCGCCAGTTGCAGCCGGGTGACAAGGCGAAGGACGCGGAGGTCCCGCCGGGGACCCTGATCGAGGGCTAGTAGGACTTTGTTAGGTGGGCTGGTCAGTGTCGAGTTGGAAAGCCCCTGCGGATCAGTCCTGGGGTCCGGGTCGGGATGATGCCGTGCTTCACTGTAAATCCAGGTCGATGATCCTGCGGGACTGCTCGCCGTGCTCCTTGTGATGACCCCCGACGACGCTCTCAAGCAGCTCAGCCACATCGCGCGCGAGAGGGCATTCGGTAGGCACGTAGGGTCGGACCGGCTCATCCAGGTCGGGCTGGACGCGCTGATTGCCGGGGTCGAGAGCCCCTCCCTCGCCACGCTGGCCGGTCTCTTCCGGAGCGAAGAGCCCGAGGCTCCGGCTCTCTTCGACCAGGTGCTGGAGGAGTTGGGACTGTTCTTCCACCCGCCCGCTGACCCTCGGGCCGCGAAGTGGGCCATGGCCTATTGGGTCGCCGGTCAGATCGCCGACGGATCCCTGGATCCTGCAGTCGGCACCCACCTCATCTGGTCAGACATCGCCTATGACCTCGGCTACCGCGTAGAACTGGAACCCTTCGTCCACTGCGCGCACAACTTGGACGGCTGGGAGGAGAGCTGGGGTGCCTCCGTCGAGGAACTCAACGGGGAAGCGGTTAAGGCAGCGAAGCAGTTCCTTAGCAAGGGGGCGGCCGTCGAGGTGCTCTGCTCACGGACCTCTTGGACGATCTAGCCGACACTGGCCCCAACACCGAACCTCACGAACAACTGGCCATCGCAGACCGCATCCTGCGCGAAGCCGCACACCTACTCACCGCGCACTACCGCGCTTGGAACGGAGCCGGAAAGGTTGCCCATACGCCTGAGAGCAGCTGATGCCGTCCTCGGCCAGAAGCTTTTCGACGGACATCTAGCCCTCGCCAGGCACGCTGACCCGGGACTGTTGGCGGCTTCAGTCATCGATGTGCTGGACCTGCCAGGCGGCCCCCTCCGCGAGGGCTATGTCGACCACTGACTCTGCGGCAACCCGCGTGGCGAACGCAGACCGCGTGTGATGACGGCGCCCGCTTGGCCGTGGTTGGCATCTGACGATGCATCGTCGCGGGCCCTGCCGGCGCTCCACAAACATCAAGGGTGTGCCGGGCGCCGGTCAGAGCTCCGCGCCATTCGCTCAGCCGAACAGCAGCCTGCCAAGTAGGCCTGCGCCTGCGTCTTGGTCAGGGCTCTCTGCGGCCGGAGTCTCGTTTTGGACGATGCCCCCGATTCGATTCACGCCGTGCTCAGGCAACGAGCTCGGCCTTTCATGTCCGGCATGCTCTGGCTGGTCATTCCCGGAAGCGGATTGAACGATGCTGCCGTTCTTCTCATCGTCCCCGGCGGTGGCTGGGCCAATGCTGCCGAGGACTGCTGCGGCAGCCATGGCGGTTACGGTCAGGAGCTTGCGGATGCGCATGTGGGGCGTTCTCCGTTCGAGCGCGGGACATTGGACAGGCCCATATCATCATCACTTGTGAAATTGATGACCAATGCGCCCATCTGTGGGCGAGGCATCCCACAGAGCCAGTGGACCGTGGCGGGGGAGTGCCGGCCGCTGTGCTCGTGCGTCGATGCGCCACCCGACGAACACAGCCTCCGTCAGCACGCGCACCTCGTTCTCGCTGCGCCCGGTGCGGTTCCGCTCGTTGGCCACGGTCGGCAGCGGCAGGCCCTCCGCCGCAGAGGCGGGAGGGTTCGTTACGAACGGCGCGCGCTCGGCCTGATGCGCGGGTGTCATGCCGCCCGTGATGCCGTTCGCGCGGGCCTGACGCCAGCCGGCGACAGCTGTAGCAGCAGGTGCCGCAACATCACGGCCGTGTTGCTGATTCTCATCGACATTTCCGAGCACTGTGATCGCTAAGTGCTGCCCGAAACCGACGACAAACGTTGCCCGCTCCTGCTTACAGACTCAGACAGGGGGCTGCGCGGAATTCGGTGATCCTGGCGAATGGGCACTTATCAGGCCGTTGATCGTGCCAAGCCTGTCTGGCGGGCAGTCGACTACCTGCGGGTGTCTACCGATCAGCAGATCGACGGCTACGGCATCGCGTACATGGGCGACGAGACGGCCGCGTACATCGAGCGCAAGGGCTGGGCCCACGTCGACACCTTCAAGGACGAAAGGGAGTCGGGCACTCTCGCATGGGACAAGCGCGAGGGCGCGACAGAGATCATGTCCCTCGCTCAAAAGAAGCCCTGCCCATTCAATATGGGTAAGCCTTGGAGCGAGGCGAACTTCCGAGTGCGCTTGCTCAATGAGGCCCTGCTAGAGGCTCGGTATGTGTTCCGTGGCAAGAGCGCAAAGGTCGGACCGGACGGAACCCCTGTGTGGGGACCAACTAGCGTTACTCCGCTCGACCCGATGTTTACGCCCGAGGAAGTGACAGAGCTGCGGAGCGGTACAGACAAGCCTCGTCGCGTCCGCTCAGCCACGGGGCGGATTTATACGCTGACAGGGCTAATTCAGAGTCAATGCGGTAAATCTACGTTGGCTGCGCCCCGGCAAATGAAGCAGCGCACTACCTCTGTTCAGGAAAGAGAGAGGCGTATCCAGGGGCGCCAACATGCTCGTGTCCTCAGCTCGATGCTCAGGGCGTGGAGGCCTGGGCCTGGGGGAGTGTCTGCGACTTCCTGAGGGATGGGGACAGGTTGCAGAGGCTCTCTGATGAATGGCTGGGGAAGTCGAGCGAGTCGCAGGAGGACCAGCGGGCAGCGAGCCTTCAAAGGCTTGCGCGAATCAGTGGCCGTTTGGACGCTCTGCCTCGGCTAGAGCAGCAGGAGTTCTTCGGGCTGGCCAACATCAAGATCCTGATCACAGGTACCCCGCCCCCCCATGCATCGCGGGCTCGCCCGCCCCATCGCCGCGTGGTTCCGCACCAATGATCGGTTGGTGCCGACGCTGTGTGACTGCGCCCCTCGGACAGTGCTCGAAGCCTTTCTCAAGAAGGCTCGCACCGGCGTTGCCTGGCCGGAGCTGGACGCTGAGCACGGCTCTACAGGCCTCATTGGGCACTGGAAGCGCTGGAGTGCTTCGGGGCGCTGGGAAAGAGTGATGGGCGCCTTGGAGGGCGCCCATGGGGGTGTGCAAGTAGCGAGGCCTCACCTCTCCCGCCCATGGAAATGACGGGAGAGGTGGAGCCTGGTGTCATCCTCGCGGCATTTTCGGGGTGCGACCTCGTCCCGCACCCTTCGGCATCGGCCCCTTCGGCAGCGGCATGTTGCTCATCAGGTCGCCCATCGCGCGCAGCCGGTCGTTGGTCGCCGTGACCTGCGGGCCCTGGAGGACGCGGGGGAGCTTCAGAAGCGTCGTACGCAGCTTCTTCAGCGGGACCTCGCCCTCGCCGGTGCCGACGATGACGTCATGCACCGGGACGTCCGACACGACGCGCGCCATCTTCTTCTTCTCGGCGGCCAGCAGGCTCTTCACCCGGTTCGGGTTGCCCTCGGCCACGAGCACGATGCCGGCCTTGCCGACCGTGCGGTGCACGACGTCCTGGCTGCGGTTCATCGCCACCGCCGGAGTCGTCGTCCAGCCACGGCCGATCTTGTCGAGCACCGCGGCCGCCGCACCGGGCTGGCCCTCCATCTGCCCGAAGGCGGCACGCTCGGCCCTGCGCCCGAAGACGATCGCCATCGCGAGGAAGGCGAGCACAAAGCCCAGAATGCCGAGATAGATCGGGTGACCGATCCCGAAGCCGATCGCGAGGAAGACACCGAAGGTGACGATTCCCACAGCCGCGATGACAAGCCCGATCCGCGGATCGGCCTTGCGGGTCATCTTGTAGGTCAGAGCGATCTGCTTGAGTCGCCCGGGGTTCGCGGCGTCCGCCGCGGTTTCCTTCCTCGCCATGTCCTGAAGTCTACGTGTCCCTGGAAGTGACTACGACGTGCGGGTTGTCATCGCCTCTTCGAGCACGCGCAGCGCCTCGGCCCGGTCCTTGGCGCGGCGCCGGTCGTCGAGCACGGACGTCCAGGCGTTGCGGCGTGCGGTGCGCTGGCCGCCGCTCATGAGCAGCGACTCGACGGCACGCAGTGCGTCGGTGACGGACGGGATGGCGGTGGCGCGTACGGGCGCGGCCTGCATGGTGGGGCCCTCCTGAGCGGCTATGGGTAGGGCTGTACGTGGGGTAATTCCAGGGTCACTGATTGGTGTTACCAGGGCGTGACCGACCGGTCAAACACCGATGAAACCTTGACGCTGAGCCGCAGAACGCTGACGCGGCCCGTACGGTCCCCCTCACCTGCGGGGACCGTACGGGCCGCGTCATATCAGCCTCTACTCGGCGGTAGCCGCTTGTGCGCCGATTCACACAGTCGGGCCTGTGGTCCGGATCGGACCACCCCGGTCGTCCGGATCGGACCACCGGGCCCACGCCCGGATCGGACCATCAGGCCCGCCCGGATCAGACCGCCTGCGCCGCCACGTACGACCCACGCTTCTCGATCGCCATCTGGTACAGGCGCCCGGCGCGGTACGAGGAGCGGACCAGCGGCCCGGACATGACTCCGGAGAAGCCGATCTCCTCGGCCTCCTCCTTCAGCTCCACGAACTCCGCCGGCTTGGCCCAGCGCTCCACGGGGTGGTGGCGCGGCGTCGGGCGCAGGTACTGGGTGATCGTGATGAGCTCGCAGCCCGCGTCGTGCAGGGCGTGCAGCGCCTCGCTGATCTCCTCGCGCTCCTCGCCCATGCCGAGGATGAGGTTCGACTTGGTGACCAGGCCGGCCTCCCGCGCGCGGGTGATGACCTCCAGCGAGCGCTCGAAGCGGAAGCCGGGGCGGATCCGCTTGAAGATGCGCGGCACGGTCTCCACGTTGTGCCCGAGGACCTCGGGGCGCGAGGAGAAGACCTCGGCCAGCTGGTCGGGGTCGGCGTTGAAGTCGGGGATGAGCAGCTCGACCTTGGTCTTGCCCTCCGCCCGCTCCGCCGTCATCGCGTGGATCTGGCGCACGGTCTCCGCGTACAGCCAGGCGCCGCCGTCCTCCAGGTCGTCGCGGGCGACGCCGGTGATCGTGGCGTAGTTCAGGTCCATCGTGACGACGGACTCGCCCACGCGGCGCGGCTCGTCGCGGTCCAGGGCCTGCGGCTTGCCCGTGTCGATCTGGCAGAAGTCGCAGCGCCGTGTGCACTGGTCACCGCCGATGAGGAAGGTGGCCTCGCGGTCTTCCCAGCACTCGTAGATGTTGGGACAGCCCGCCTCCTGGCAGACCGTGTGCAGGCCCTCGCTCTTCACGAGGTTCTGCATCTTGGTGTACTCGGGGCCCATTTTCGCCCGGGTCTTGATCCACTCGGGCTTGCGCTCGATGGGGGTCTGGGCGTTCCGGACCTCCAGGCGCAGCATCTTGCGTCCGTCGGGTGCGACTGCGGACACATCGGCTCCCTGTAGCTTCGATTCTTCGGCGTACATCAGGGTACGCCCGTGATGTCGTTGGGCTTACGTCCGGCCAACCTCTCGCCGAACGGGTGCATTCCCTAGACGGCTGCTTTGGCCTCGGGCTGCTCGGCGGGCTTCTCGATGAGACGCGGCTTGAGCTCCGCGTTCTCCAGGATGTCCCGCAGGTGCCGTTCGGCGACCGGCAGTACGTCGGCGATCGTGACCTCGCGGCCCAGTTCGTACGAGAGCGAAGTCACGCCCGCGTCGCGGATGCCGCACGGGATGATCTTGTCGAACCAGGTGCTGTCCGGGTTCACGTTGAGCGCGAAGCCGTGCATCGTCACGCCCTTGGCGACGCGGATGCCGATCGCGGCGATCTTGCGGTCCTCGCGGCGCTGGCCCGCGTTGGACGGGGCGTACTCCGGACCATTGAGCCGGGGATCGAACTCATCGTCCGCGACCCGCGGGTCGAAGTCCAGGTTCAGCCCGCCCAGCGCCGGGCGCTGCTCCACTGGGTCGCCCAGGACCCATACGCCGCTGCGGCCCTCGACCCGCGAGGTCTCCAGGCCAAACTCCGCGCACGTACGGATAAGTGCCTCTTCCAGGCGGCGCACATGTGCTACGACGTCCACCGGGCGCGGCAGCTTCTGGATCGGGTAGCCCACGAGCTGGCCAGGGCCGTGCCAGGTGATCTTTCCGCCGCGGTCCACGTCGATGACGGGGGTGCCGTCCAGCGGGCGCTCACTGGGGTCCGTACGGCGGCCCGCCGTGTAGACCGGCGGGTGCTCGAGCAGCAGACAGATGTCGGGGAGCTCGTCGGCGAAGCGGGCGGCGTGTACGCGGCGCTGCTCGTCCCAGGCCTCCTGGTACTCGACCGAGTCCGGGCCGAAGCCCAGCCGGACGAACTCAATCTCACTCACGGCAAGTGCCTCCCTAGAACCTTCACCGTGCACATATCGCGCCCCCAGCCACTGTACGGGCAGCGGATTCCCGTCAGTCCTCCGGCCAATCCTCACACGATCGGATGAATGCGGGTCGAAGGTCGCGATGAGGGCGTCGAGGGCCGCTACATTCACGCCGTTCACAGAGCCATAAGGGCTGCTCAAGGCAACGCCCGAAAGGCAGGAGACCGCACAGCTGATGACGGAACGACCTCCGCAGCGCACGCCCAACCGCCAGCTAGCCGCGCTCATCTCAGAAGCCGGCTTCTCCAACGCGGGGCTCGCGCGCCGCGTCGATCAGCTGGGGCTCGAGCACGGTCTCGATCTGCGGTACGACAAGACATCGGTGACCCGCTGGCTGCGCGGGCAGCAGCCGCGAGGCACCACGCCCGCGCTGATCGCCGAGGTCTTCACCCGGCGGCTCGGCCGGCGCCTGTCTGCCCAGGACCTGGGGCTCGACGCGTGCGCGCCGGTGTACGCAGGGCTGGAGTTCGCGGCAACGCCCGAGGAGGCCATCGACATCGTCGGCGGGCTCTGGCGCAAGGACTCCGGGAGCCATGCCGAGCTGCGGAAGATCGCGTTCACCCCGGCCGGGCTCGTCGTACCGAGCAGAGACTGGCTGATCGGCCGCGCCGACGACCGGGTGGGCCGCGGCGACCACGGCCCCGGCGGCGTCCGCGTGCCCTCGCAAGGGCGTCCGGCCATACCGCGCCAGCGCAAGGAACCCGAGCGAGGCGTCGGGGCGAAGGTGAGCAGCGGTGACATCGCCGCCCTGCGCTCCGTCGGCGAGCTCTTCCGCGCGCTCGACCACGCGTACGGCGGCGGGCACGCCCGGCAGGCGCTCGTGCGCTATCTGGAGCACGAGGCCGAGCCGATGCTGCGCGGCAGCTACGGCGAGCAGGCCGGGCGGCGGCTCTTCGCGGCCGCCGCCGACCTGACCCGGCTCGCGGGCTGGACGTCGTACGACATCGCGGCGCACGGCCTGGCCCAGCGGTACTACGTCCAGGCGCTGCGCCTCTCGCAGGCGGCGGGGGACCGGGCGTACGGCAGTTATGTCCTGGTCACGATGAGCCGCCAGGCCGTCTACCTCGGGCACGGGCGCGAGGCGGTCCAGCTGGCGCGGGTGGCGCAGCAGGGCGTCGGCTCCGCGGCGCCGCCCGTCGTGCAGGCCCTGCTGCACTCCGTGGAGGCGCGCGGGCACGGCGTCCTCGGGGAGGTGCGGGCGTGCACGGCGTCGATGGTGCGGGCCGAGCGTGCGCTCGAAGCCGCGCGGCCCGGTGACGAGGTCCCCTACTGGGCGCGGTTCTTCGACGAGGCTCAGCTCGCCGACGAGTTCGGCCACTGCCACCGGGACCTCCAGCAGTACCGGGTGGCCGCCCAGCACGCGGAGCGCTCGCTCCAGCTGCGGCCCGCCGGCTATGCCCGCAGCCGGCTCTTCTGCCGGGTGGTGCTCGCCTCCGCGCGCCTCGCCCTCGGCGAGCTGGAGCAGGCCTGCCAGCTCGGCGCGGAGGCGGCACAGGCCGCGGGCGAGATGCGGAGCGTCCGTGCGGTCGAGTACGTACGGGACTTCGAGCGGCGCCTCGAGCCGTACCGGGACGCGGCGCCGGTGCGGGGGTACCGGGACAAGGTGGCGGCGCTGGGCTGAGGTCCGGCGGTGCGATGTAAGGGGCGGGGCACCTGGTGCCCCGCCCCTTACACGTCGCTCCGTAGCGCGCTATTTCAGGTTCGCGACCGCCTCCGGAGTCAACGCCTCGTCCCACGTGGTCAGTTCGTCGAGGTCGCCGCGCAGGCTCGCGGTCTCCGTGCCGATGGACCGCAGCGGCAACGGGATCGACGCCGCGACCGACCCGACCCGCTCCCCGTCGGCGTACAGAGTGGTCTGGCTCGGAGTCGTCACCCAGGTCAGCCGTGTCCAGCGGTCGAGCGGGAGCGTGTAGTCGAAGCTGTGGTCCGCCGAGCCGTACCGCGTGAAGCCGACCTTGCCCGTGCCGTGCTGCATCAGCTTCAGGGCGCCCGCCTTGGAGCTGAGGAGTACCTGGTCGGCGGTCCTGGCCGAGGGGCGGACCTGGACCGACACCGTCCAGGGCTCGGCGACGTCGAGGCCGCCGAAGCCCACGCCGTCCCGGTCGGAGTCGAAGCGCCAGGCCTGACCGCGCACGCCGTCCACAGGCGTCGGGTTGTTGATGATGTAGGAGGTGCCGGGCAGGGCGCCCGCCGTGTCCTCGGCGAAGATCGTGTTGCCGGGGCTTCCCGCGTACGTCCAGCCGCTCGGGTACGCGGCGTCGTCGAAGGTCCAGTGGTGGCTCGGCCGTCCCTCGACGCGCGGCGGAACCGGCGCGGGGGTGGTGCCCGGAGGGTCGCCGATCAGGGCGGCGCGGGCCCTGAAGCCGGCGAGGGTGTCCGGTGTCGCGGACTTGTTCCAGGCGCGGTCGGCGAGGATCGCGCGGGCGCCCGCCATGCTCTTCTCGAAGTAGCCGTCGTCGGCCCAGAAGTTGTAGTCCGCCCAGTTGGTGAGGCCGGAGCCGAGCATGTCGGGGTCGGTGTTCGGGGCCCAGCTGTCGTACATCCAGGGCTCGTCCGGGTAGAGGTGGTGGTAGTTGTTCGGGGTGTCGTAGAAGGGGCCGATGGCGATCTCGTCGTGGCCGGGGATGGCGGGCTCGGCGCCGGTGCCCTCCCAGGTGAGGAAGACGACGGGGCCGTGCACTTTCTGCTGGGGCGCGGTGAGGTGCTCGGAGCCGTTGTAGACGGCGGTGCGCTTGCCGTGCGAAGCGACCACGTCGTCCAGGGTGTTGATGTAGCGGTTGAGCAGGTCGCCGAGCGTGGAGACGTCGGGCGCCGACGCGAGGTAGTCCTTCACACGCGGGCATTCGGCCAGCTGCCCGGGCACTTCCTCCGCGCCGATCGAGAAGAGCGGCGCGTCGAACCAGCCCGCGAACTCGTCGACGATCTCCTTCGACTTCGCGATCGCCTCGTCGCTGGTCATGTCGATGATCCAGTCGGGCGTGAGGTGTGAGTGCGTGTGTGCGCCCGTGCAGGCGTTCGCGCCGGATCCGAAGCCGATGCCGAAGGCCTCGCTGATCACGGTGGCATGGCCGGGGAGTTCGAGGCCGGGCATCAGCTGGACGTGGTGGCGGGCCGCGAACGACTTCAGGTGCTCGATGTCGGCGCGGCTGTAGCTGTGCTCCGGGCCGGCGAGGCCAGGGAACTTGGGGCTGTAGAGGCGGAAGCCCTCGGACTCGGAGAGGTGCAGGAAGAGGGTGTTGAGCTTCTGGTCGCCCATCCTGCGGATCAGGTTCTCCAGGTAGGAGATCTTCCAGTACTTGCGGCCCGCGTCGAGGTGGACCATGCGGACGGCCTGTGCGGGGCGGTCGGTGGAGCGGGCGCGGGGGACCTCGCGGTGGTCCTCCGTGTCGGTGGCGCGCAGGAGTTGGAGAAGGGTGCGCGTGCCGTAGTACAGGCCGTGGGTGGACGCGGCCCTGATACGGATCGGGCCCGCGCTGTCGAAGGTGTAGCCCTCGGCGCCGAGTTGGCCGTCGGCGGTGAGGCCGAGCGTGATGTCGCCGTCTGCGGGGCGTCCCGTGTCGTCGCTGATGCGCGGCGTGATGCCCGTGACCTGCTTGATCTCCGTACGGAGCTGGGTGGCGAGCCCGCGTACGGACTGCCGTGCGGGGCCCGGCAGTTCACTGCGTCCCGAGGGGAGCGCGGTGGTGGAGCCGGCCCGCGGGTCGATCAGGATGCGGGTGCGCTCGGTGAGCTTCGTACGGCCGTCGAGCGCGGTCCAGTCGGTGGGGCGGGGGACCACGGAGGGGGCGTTCGGGGCCGCGGTCGTGTCCGGAGCCGCTGCCGTGTCGGCGTGGGCGGTTGGCAAAGCTAGACCTCCCATGAATAGGCCGAGGATGAGCGATATCACCGGCATGGTGCGACGCACGTGAGCCTCCCGCGGCTTGACGATCCGGTGGGACCGTAGCCGGGCGATACCGGTGTGGCAAGGGGAGTTGCAGGGAAGAGGGAAGCCCCCGCGTGGGGGCGCGGGGGCTTCCGGGGGATTGGTCTAGAGGTCGGATGGATGGGGAGTCGACTCAAGACGTCAGGCCGCGAGCGGCAGCGGACCCGTCCCGTACGTGGGGTGCACGCCGAAGTCCGCGAGCGCCGCACGCGCGGCACGGCGCCCCGAGTACAGGGCGCCTTGCACCGTGCTGGTGTCCCGGTGGTCCCCGCACACGTAGAGCCCCGAGAGCAGCCGCACCGGGCGGCGCAGGTCGTGCGGGGGCGGCATCGCGGGCACGGCCTCGTGGGTGTGGTGGACGGCGAGCGGCTCCCAGCGGGCCGTCGACGTGCCGTAGAGGTCGGCGAGATGGGCGAGGACGGCCCGCTCGTCGGGCGGCGGGCCGAGGACCGTCGAGGAGATGAGGGCGCGGCCCGCGGGCGCGCGCGAGGGGTCGACGTGGCTGATGACGGCCGTGTGCGCGACCGGACCCGAACGGTCGGCGTCGAGCAGCAGCGCGGGCTCGGCGAGCGGCGGCTCGGGAGCGGCGTGGTGCAGGACGGTCACCGGGTGGAAGGACGGCACCCGCAGGCCGGGCAGGAGCTCGGCGGCGGCGCGGGCGTCAGTGGCGAGCAGGACGGCGCGGCAGGGCAGTTCGCCCTGGTCCGCCGTCGTGACCGAGGTGGTGGACACGTCGGTGACGCGTACGCCGGTGCGCACCGTCCCCGGCGGCAGCGCGGCCGCCAGGAGCTCGGGGACCACTTCGGCGCCGCCCTCCGGCAGGCACAGCCGGCCGCGCGCGTACGAGTGCAGGGCGAGGTCCGCGCACCGGCTCGACGTGGTCAGATCCGGGTCGCACAGGAGCGCCGAGAGCAGCGGGCGCAGGAAGCCGTTGATGGTGCGTGACGGCAGGCCGCGGGCGAAGAGGGCGTCCGCCGCGGGGAGTTCGGGGCGCGCGAGGATGCGCTCCACGGGCGTTGCCGCGAGCCTGGCGAGCGCCGCGGCGAGGCGGGCCTGGTCGAGGGCGCTGCCGAGCGGGGCGGCGCGGGGCGTGGTCCTCGCGGCCCGCGGAACCCGGGGGGCGCTCGCTAGGGCGCGCGCCGCCGTGAGTGCGCCCCTTGCGCCCCGTGCGCTCGTGGGCTCGACGGCGCGGTGGTGTCGGCCGTCGCTGTGCACCAGGATGCCGGGGGCGAAGGGCCGCAGCACGAGGGCGCCGAGCGCCGGTGTGTGACGCAGTTCGGGATACGACGTGGTGAGCAGCTGGCCGATCCTGTCGAGCCGGAACCCGTCGACCTTCTCCGTGGACATTCGCCCGCCGACGTAAGGGGCGGCCTCCAGGACAACGGTCGTTACACCGGCGCTGGTCAGCTGGTGGGCGGCCGCCAGTCCCGCGACCCCCGCTCCCACGACGACGACATCCGCTTGGTGCGCAGGCTCTAGCACGTGCCCCTCCCCGAGGTTGCGCGGCTGCTGGGGACGTCATGCCCTCAACAGGGCTCCGGAATACCCGAGTTCCGCACGAGGGTAGGAGCCGGACCGGTCAACGGCAGTCGCGCATCGACCGGGCACGGTCGCACGACGGTCGCACGGCGATCAGGGGCGTGCCGTCATTTCTGCAGTGCCGCGCGGAGCGTCTCCTCGATGCCTGGGAACGCGAACGAGAATCCGGACTCCAGGAGCCGGGTCGGCAGCACCCGCTGGCTGCCGAGGACGTCGCCGGCCATCTCGCCGAGCACGATCCGCAGCGCGGGCTCCGGAGCCGTGAAAAGCGTGGGCCGGTGCAGCACCCGCCCCATCGCGGCCGTCACCTCACGGTTGGTGAGCGGATCGGGCGCCGTCAGGTTGAACGGCCCCGACAGGTCGTCCCGGTCCAGGAGGTGGCGCAGCGCGGCGACCTCGTCGTGCAGCGAGATGAAGCTCCAGTACTGGCGGCCGTTGCCCAGGCGTCCGCCGAGCCCGGCCTTGAAGAGCGGGAACATCCGCCCCCAGGCCCCGCCCTCGCGCGCCACCACCAGGCCGTTGCGCGCGATGACCGTGCGGATGCCCGCGTCCTGCGCGGCGGCCGCGGCCCCCTCCCACTCCACGCACAGCGACGCCAGGAAGCCCTCTCCATGAGGTGCGCTCTCGTCCACCGCGCGCTGACCGGTGTCTCCGTAGTACCCCATCGCACTGGCGGACAGGAACACCCGCGGCGGCTCGTCGAGCGCGGCAGCGGCGGCGGCGAGCGTCGCGGTGCCCAGCACCCTGCTGTCACGGAGCTCCCGCTTGTACGCGTCCGTCCAGCGGTGGTCGCCGATCCCGGCCCCCGCGAGATTGACCATGGCGTCGCAGCCCGCGAGCCCCGCCGTGTCGACGTACCCCTCCTTGGGATCCCAGCGCACCTCGTCCTTCTTAAGAGGTGCCCGCCGCACGAGCCGCACCACCTCATGTCCGTCGTCGGCGAGGGCGCGCGTCAGCGCCGTCCCGATGAGGCCGGACGCACCGGTCACCGCGATGCGCAGCCGTCGCGCTGACGGCGCCGGCGGCGCTGATTTCCTGGGCTCGGTGGGCTCCATGGAGCCATCCTGCCGTGAAATCGCTCCTGTGGGCCTCAGGGGGCGGCCGTACAGTGGCGCTCATGCCGGATACGCACATACGCACCGCTCTGCCGGACGACGAAGAAGCCCTCGGCCGTATCGACCGTGCCACCTGGTCCACGCTGCACGCGGTGCAGCCGGCGCCCCAGCCGCCCCATCCGCCCTTCTTCAACGAGCGCTTCGGCCCGCACGACCATCTGGTCGCCGAACTGCACGGCGAGGTCGTCGGGTACATCAGGCTCGGCTATCCCACGCCCCTGCTCGCCCACGCCCACGTACGCCAGATCCTGGGTTTCGCCGTCGCCGACGAGGCGCGCGGCAAGGGGATAGGGCGTGGCCTGGTCAGGGCCGCGGTGGAGGAGGCCCGACGGCAGGGCGCGCGCCGCATCACGCTGCGGGTCCTCGGCCACAACGCTCCGGCCAGGACGCTCTACGAGTCCGAGGGGTTCGTGGTCGAGGGAGTGCTGCCGGGCGAGTTCTTCCTGGACGGTGCCTACGTGGACGACGTGCTGATGGGCCGCTCCCTCTGAGGCACCGCTCCCTCTGACTCACCGGAGACCGGCCCCCTGAAGGACCGGCCCGGCGTGCGGTCCCCACGCGCGCGTAGGAGCGTGAAGACGTACCCCGGAAGGAGCGAACCGATGATCAGGGCCGCGGCCAGTCGTCGGGACCGAGAGGAGCCGAGCCGGCTGCGCGAAGCACCGCGGCCCCGCTGGGTGCGCGGGGCTCCGCCGCTGCTCCTCGCCGCGATCTGCGTGATCCAGCTGGCCACCCCGGAGGCGGTCGACCTCAGCTTCCTGCTCGCGGCCGTCCCGCCGATGGCGGCGCTGTCGTACGGCGCGTCCGCCACGGCCCTCTTCGGCGGCAGCGTGATCATCCTGCTCTCCTTGCCGAGCTTCGGTCTCGGCCGCCCCGGGGAGAGCGATCTGCTGACCGTCACCTTCGCGGCGCTGCTCAGCATCGTGTTCGCCTGGGTGCGCAGCCGCCGCGACGCCCAGCTGGTGACCGTCCGCACCGTCGCGGAGGCCGCCCAGTTCGCCGTCCTTCCGCCGCTGCCGGAACGCGTGGGCCCGGTGCGCTGCGCAGGCCTCTACCGCGCGGCACAGGGCGGGACTCTGGTGGGCGGCGATCTCTTCGACGTACGCAAGGGGCCGTGCGGCGTACGGGCGCTGGTCGGCGATGTGCAGGGGCACGGTCTGGAGGCCGTGGGCACGGTCGCCGCGCTGCTCGGCGCCTTCAGGGAGGCGGTGCTCGACCAGCCCGACCTTGAGGGGGTGGCCGGACGGCTCGACCGCCGTCTCGTGGTCGACGCCGAGCAGGCCGAACACGCCGAACTCTTCGCCACCGCCGTGCTCCTGGAGTTCCGCGACGACGCCGCGGAGGTGCGGCTCGTCTCCTGCGGTCACCCGCCGCCGCTGCTGCTGCGCGGCGGCACCGTGGAGGAGCTCGATGTGGCACCGGGGCCCCCGCTGGGCCTGGGGATCGCCGGTGTCGCCGCGCCCGAGGAAGTGAGCGTGGCGCTGAAGCCCGGCGACCGGCTCCTTGCGGTCACCGACGGGGTGACCGAGGCGCGGGACGCGTCCGGGGCCTTCTATCCGCTGGCCGAGCGCCTCTCGTCCTTCCCCATCGAGGTGTGGGACAACCCGGCGGTCCTGACGTCCGCGGTCTGGCGGGACCTCGTGCGGTTCTCCGGCGGGGTCGGGGACGACGTGGCGCTGCTGGCGTTCGCGGTGGAGGTCTAGGCCCCCGGGCCCCGAGGAGCGGCGAGGAGCCGCAGGCCGCCCGTCAGCTCCCGCAGGCAGTGCACCGCGAGGGCGGCGGGGGAGCCGGGGCCTTCGGCGGGCGCGTCCGTGGCGGCCCAGGTCTCCAGGGCCAGGCGGACGGCGTCCGTGGCGGCGGCCGCCGCCAGGCGCACGTCCAGCGGGTCGGCGTCGCCGCCGGCGAGCCCGGCGATCACGGGGACCAGCTGCTCCTCGGACTCCTGGTTCACGCGGTACCAGACGG
This sequence comes from Streptomyces sp. NBC_01381, assembly GCF_026340305.1. Taxonomy (NCBI): domain Bacteria; kingdom Bacillati; phylum Actinomycetota; class Actinomycetes; order Kitasatosporales; family Streptomycetaceae; genus Streptomyces; species Streptomyces sp. NBC_01381. The sequence continues at coordinate 2,911,681 of NZ_JAPEPI010000001.1, forward strand.
CACGCAGCGCCGGATCGTCCTGCGCGGCGCGCAGCAGGCCCCGCGTCCACTCCAGGGACTCGACCGCGCGGTCGTCCGCTGCGGTGAGCGCGTCGGCGATGGACCGCTCAAGGGCCGTCGCCACTCCGGCGGCCGGATCGAGCGCGGCCAGATGGGTGCGCCACTGCGCGCCGCCGCCCGCGAGGAGCGGGCCGACCGCGTCCTGCTTGTTGCGGAAGTACCGGTAGAAGGTGCGCAGCGCCACCCCGGCCCGGCCCGCGATCTCCTCGGCCGTGGTGCCGTCCGGGCCGCGCTCGGCGAAGAGTTCGGCGGCGGCGCGGGCGATGTCGAGCTGCGTGGCCGCTTTGCGGCGCTCGGTCAGCGACGGTTGCGATGGCTGCGTCGGTTGGGTGCTCACGCCCGCAGCCTACGCGCGGACATCACCCTGATACATGAATTGTCGGCATGGCAAAACATGCCAGACGGGCGTACATTGAATTGAGACCGGGAGGGCCGGATCCATCGACGGACCGGGGAGCCCGGAGCTGATCGGAGGCAATTTCATGAACCGCTACGAAGGCCGTCGCGCACTCATCACCGGCGGCGGCTCGGGCATCGGCCAGGCCACCGTCCTGCGGATCCTGGAGGAGGGCGGCATGGTCGTGGCCGCCGACGTCAGCGAGGCCGGCCTGAAGGACACCGTCGAGAAGGCGGGCGCGTCGGCCGACCGGCTCACCACCCTCGTCGTCGACATCTCCGACGAGAGCTCGGTGCGCGAGGGCGTCGCCGCGGCGGTCACCGCGCTCGGCGGCCTCGACGTCCTGGTGAACGCGGCGGGCGTGCTCCGCTCCTCGCACACCCACGAGACCAGCCTGGAATCCTTCAACCGCGTCATCCAGGTCAACCTGGTCGGTACGTTCCTGGTGATCCGCGAGGCGATACCGGCACTGCTGCAGGGCGACGGCGCGGCCGTCGTCAACTTCAGCTCCACGTCCGCGATGTTCGCCCACCCGTACATGGCGGCGTACGCGGCGAGCAAGGGCGGCATCCAGTCCATGACGCACGCGCTCGCCAGTGAGTACGGCAAGCAGGGCATCCGCTTCACCGCCGTCCAGCCCGGCTCCATCTCCAGCGGCATGACCGACGGCAGCGGCGCCAGCAGGCAGAGCGTGGGCCCCGGGCTGCCCGAGGACGCGGACATGAGCCTGTTCATGAAGCTCGCCCCGGCCATCGGCCAGGGCTTCGCGGGACCGGAGTCCGTGGCCTCCGTGGTCGCGATGCTCGGCTCCGAGGACGGCAAGTTCATCACCGGCACCGAGGTCCGCATCGACGGCGGCACCCACTTCTGACCGACGGCGGCACCCACTTCTGGCGGCACCCACTTCGGAGGGAAGAGCAGCATGAGCAAGGCAAGCGAGACCTTCGCGGGCAAGGTCGTCGTCATCACCGGCGCGTCCGCGGGCATCGGATCCGGATTCGCCCGGCACGCCGCGACCCTCGGCATGCGTCTGGTCCTGGCCGACATGGCCGCCGACCGGCTCTCGGCCCTGACCGATGAACTGCGGGCCTCCGGCGTCGAGGTCGAGGCGGTCGTGACCGACGTGGCCGACCCGCTGTCCGTCGACGCCCTCGCGGACCGTGCGTACGAACGCTTCGGCGCGGTCGACATGCTGATCAACAACGCCGGGATCATGGTGATGGGCTACTCCTGGGAGATCCCCGCCGAGCGCTGGGACGCCGCCCTGCGGATCAACATCGGCGGGTATGTGAACGGCATACGTTCCTTCGTGCCGCGCCTGCTCGAGCGGTCCACGCGGACCTGGGTGCTCAATGTGTCGTCGGTCGGCGGACTGCTGCCGAGCCCTCTGATGGCGCCCTACAGCGTGACCAAGTTCGGGACGCTCGCGCTCACCGAGTCCCTCGCCCACGAGATGCGGATGAAGCAGGCGCGGGTGCAGGTCTCGGTGGTGCTGCCGGACTCGGTCAAGAGCGAGATATTCAGGGCTGCGCGGCCGGGGGACGGTACACCGCCGGAGATAGCGGGGTTCAACGAACAGCTGCAGCAGCGCGCCGACACCCAGGGGATCACGCCCGAGGAGCACGCACGCCGTGTCTTCGAGCAGGCCGCGGAGGGCCGTTACTGGATCATTCCGCAGCCCGAGATGATCGACGCGGCACTCCAGCCGCGCACGGACATGATCCTCTCGCGGACGAACCCGGGGCAGGAGCCGGGGCAGCAGCCGGGGCAGGAGCCGGGCGGGGTCTGAGCGGGAGCCGCTTCGGGCGAGCCAGGCCGGGGCCCGTTCGGCCGACCCGCGCCCGGCGGCCGTTCAGCCAAGTGGCCTACCGCGGATCGTGGGCGGGGCCGGTCGGGCGGAGAGTCGGACCATGCGTGTCTTCCGAGGTATACCCGCCAGGCGCGTGCCGTCATCGGTGCGCGCGGCGGGGGCCCGAGCGGTCGCGGCAGTGCGGTCGGCGCCGGCGGCCCGAGCGGCCCGTGTCGCGTTGTGCTGTGTGCCCGGAGCCGCGGCCGTGTCGCTGCTGCTGATATGCGCGGTGTCCGTGGGGCCGGAGACGGCGGCGCGGGCCGGCGGGCCGGTGGAGTTCGGTGGGGTCACCGGGGCTGTGGTCGGCGTGAAGGAGCGGGACTCCCTGATGCCGGCGGCGGCGGCGCGGGTGCGGCGGCCCGCCGGGCATCCGGCGGGGCAGCCTCCGGTGGTGCTCCGCGCCGACTGGCTGGTCGACGCGGTGAAGGACCCGCCGCCGGCCCGGTACGCCGACCGGGTCGACGCGGTCTTCGTGCACCACACGGACTCGCCGAACAGCTACGACTGCGCGGACGCCCCGCGCATCATCCGCTATCTGTACGTGGGACAGGCGGAGGGCAGGGACTGGGACGACATCGGCTACAACTTCCTGGTCGACCGGTGCGGGACCATCTATGAGGGGAGGGCAGGCGGGATCGACAGAGCGGTGGTGGGGGCGCACACCCAGGGCTTCAACCGGGGGTCGGTGGGGATCGCGGCGATCGGGACGTTCACGGAGGGGACACCGGTTCCCCGGGCCATGACCGACGCCCTGGCGGCGTTGGCCGCGTGGAAGCTCGGGCTCTCGGACGTCGACCCTCGGTCGACGGTGCGGTTGGTCTCCACGCACAGCCTCAGCAAGTACCGGGCGGGCAGCAGCGGGCAGTTCCGGGCGATCTCCGGACACAGGGACGGCTACTACACGTACTGCCCGGGCGCCGCCCTGATGGCCGCGCTCCCCGCGATCAGGGAGACGGCGGCGAGGTTGCAGAGCCGGTAGCGCGGGGCACGAGCGGATGGGGCGAGCCGCGCGTCAGCCCGAGCCGCTCATGAAATCGAGCCCCCACGGGGCAGTCGAAGGACGGCCAGTCGAACCACGGGCCAGTCGAACCGCGGGCCTAGTCGACACCGCCGAACGCGACCCAGAGCTTCGGGTAGCGCTGGGCCATCACGCTGTTGTTCTCGAAGTCGAGCGGTGTGCCCTCCGGCTCCGGTGGGGCCGGTGCGATGCCGAGGTCGGGGGTGACGACACCGGTGAGCTGCTCGTATGCCTCGTCGGCGGCGTACCCGAGCTCCTCGCCGTCACCGTCGATCTCCTCGTCGAAGTCCTCCAGGAGATCCGCGAGGGAGTCGGGGTCGTGCAGGGCGCCCTCGAAGACCTCACGCCCCTGGCCGATCAGCCAGCACCGGAAGTAGTCGAAGGCGTCGTCGCTCACGCCGCCGAGCAGGATCCAGGCGGCGCCCCAAAGGTCCCAGCGGTAGGCGCGGTTGTAGCGCGCCTCGAAGTGACGGGCGAAGTCGAGCACCATGTCCGGTTCGAGTTCGAGCAGTCTCTCGACGAGCAGGTCGGCGTGGTCCTCGGGGTCGCCCTCGGCGGCCACGCGGGTGCGGTCCACGATCTCCCAGAACTCCGTCTCGTCCATCACGGGACAAGCATCGGTCCTGGGGGGTGGGTACGCACGTGGAGTGCGGCGGATGCGACTGTCTCGTTATGCGTGCACATGCCCATGGAAAACCCGACAGCAGGTGTCGGCATTGGGTGGCAGCCTCGGACCATGGACACCACACGCGCACTTCCGCACACACTGACCGGAAAGATCGCCCTCGTCGCCGGTGCCACCCGTGGCGCGGGCCGGGCCATGTCCGTGGAGCTCGGCCGTGCAGGGGCCACCGTGTATGTGACGGGACGGACGACCCGCGAGCACACCAGTGAGGTCGGCCGCACCACCGAGACCATCGAGGAGACCGCCGAGCTGGTCACCGAGGCGGGAGCGGAAGCGGGCGGCGGCAAGGGCATCGCCGTACCCACCGATCATCTGGAGCCCGAGCAGGTCGAAGCCCTGGTCGAGCGGATCGACCGGGAGCAGGGCCGCCTCGACATCCTGGTCAACGACATCTGGGGCGGCGACGTCCACGTCGAGTGGGACAAGAAGATGTGGGAGCACGACCTCGACAAGGGGATGCGCATCCTCCGTCTCGGCGTCGAGACCCACATCGTCACCAGCCGGTTCGCGCTGCCGCTGCTCGTCAGGAACCCCGGCGGCCTGGTCGTCGAGGTCACCGACGGGACCGAGGAGTACAACGGCCCCAACTACCGCAAGCCCTTCTACTACGACCTGGCCAAGTCGGCCCCGCTGCGGATGGCGCGCGGCCTCGCCGAGGAGGTCGGGGAGTACGGCTGCACGGCGCTCTGTCTGACCCCCGGCTGGCTGCGCTCGGAGTTCATGCTCGACACCGCCTTCAGCGTGAGCGAGGAGAATTGGCAGGACGGCTGCGAGCAGAACCCGCACTTCGCGATCTCCGAGACGCCGACCTTCGTGGGCCGCGCCCTCGTCGCGCTCGCCTCCGACCCCCAGGTGGCCCGCTGGAACGGAAAGTCGCTCTCCAGCGGCGGCCTCGCCAAGGAGTACGGCTTCACGGACGTGGACGGTTCGGCGCCGGACGCCTGGCGCTATATGACGGAGGTCGACCAGGAGAGCAAGACCGCCGACGTCACCGGCTACCGGTAAGAAACTTCAGAAGTCGTAGAGATCTCAGAAGTCGTAGAGCCCTCAGGAGTCGTAGAGCCCCGTCATCCGCGCCGCCGCCCGCGCGAATCGCGCCCGCAGACCCTCGGGCGCGATGACCTCCGCCTCCGGCCCGAGCGCCATGAGCTGGGTGAACGCCACGTCCTCGTTCTCGACGGGCAGCGTGACCGTCACCCGGCCCGCCGCGTCGGGCTCGCCCGCCGACGCCATCGCCTCACGAGCGGACGCGGGATCGGTGGCGTACGGAAGGTGCCGCACCCCCGCCTCGGAGAGCCGCACCACGACCTCGGACCGCAGGATCGCCCGCGCGAACTGCGCGGCCCGCTCCTCCCAGAAACCCGGCAGGTCGAACTCCTCATCGCGTACGAAGCGTTCCTCGCCGGAGGCGATCGACGCGAACCGGTCGATGCGGTACACGCGGTACGCCCCGGAGTCGGGAACCCGCGCGCACAAGTACCAGACGCCCGCCTTGAGCACGAGCCCGTACGGCTCCAACTCCCGCTCCACCTCGGCCTCTTGGCGCCGGTAGCGGGCGGTGACCCGGCGGTCGTCCCACACCGCGTCCGCGACCGCGGGCAGCAGTTCGGGGGCGGGCGTCTCCTTGAACCACCCCGGCGCGTCCAGATGGAACCGCTGCGAGGCGTTCTGCGATGCGTCCCGCAGCGAGGGCATCAGCGCCGCCGACACCTTCAGCCGGGCCGCCGATGCCGCGTCCTCCAGGCCCATCTCCCGCAGCGCGCCCGGCACTCCGGACAGAAACAGCGCCTCGGCCTCGCTGCGCCCGAGCCCGGTAAGGCGTGTGCGATACCCGCCGATGAGCCGGTAGCCACCGGCCCGCCCCCGATCGGCGTAGACGGGAACGCCCGCCTCCGACAGCGCCTGCGCGTCCCGCGTGATGGTCCGCTCGGACACTTCGAGCTCGGCGGCGAGCTCGGCGGCGGTCATGGAGGGCCGTGCCTGAAGCAGCAGCACCATTTTGATGAGGCGGGCAGCGCGCATGGACCCATGATGCCGCGCACACGAACGCGGGCCCCCACCAGACGGTGGGGACCCGCGCACGTATCAAGCGTCAAGCCGAAGGCCTACAGGCCGTACTTGGCCCGAGCCTCCTTCACCGCGGCAGCGGGCACCTCGCCACGACGGGCGAGCTGCGCGAGCGCTGCGACGACGATCGACTCGGCGTCGATGCCGAAGTGGCGGCGCGCGGCGTCACGCGTGTCGGAGAGGCCGAAGCCGTCCGCACCGAGCGAGGAGTAGTCCTGCTCGACCCACTGCGCGATCTGGTCGGGGACCTGGCGCATGTAGTCGGAGACGGCGAGCACGGGACCCTGCGCACCCTCAAGTGCCGTACGCAGGTAGGGAGTACGCTCCTCGCCGCGCAGGATGGCCTCGTCGGCCTCCAGGGCGTCGCGGCGCAGCTCGGTCCAGGAGGTCGCGGACCATACGTCGGCGGCCACACCCCACTCCTCGGCGAGCAGCTGCTGGGCCTTGAGCGTCCAGTGGATGGCCGTGCCCGAGCCGAGCAGCTGGATGCGCGCGGCGTTGGCGGCGGGGGAGATCCCGGCCGTCTCGGCGGTGTTGAACCGGTAGAGACCGCGCACGATCCCCTCGTCCACACCCGCGGGCTTCGCGGGCTGCGGCATCGGCTCGTTGTAGACGGTGAGGTAGTAGAAGACGTTCTGGTCCTCACCGGGGGCCGCCTCGCCGTACATCCGGCGCAGACCGTCCTTGACGATCGCCGCGACCTCGTAGGCGAAGGCCGGGTCGTACGACATCGCGGCGGGGTTCGTCGCGGCGATCACCGGCGAGTGGCCGTCCGCGTGCTGCAGACCCTCACCCGTCAGCGTCGTACGACCGGCGGTGGCGCCGATGAGGAAGCCGCGGCCGAGCTGGTCGCCGAGCTGCCACATCTGGTCGGCGGTCCGCTGCCAGCCGAACATCGAGTAGAAGATGTAGAAGGGGATCATGGCTTCGCCGTGCGTCGCGTACGACGACGACGCGGCGATGAAGTCCGCCATCGACCCGGCCTCGGTGATCCCCTCGTTGAGGATCTGGCCGTCCTTCGCCTCGCGGTAGTACATCAGCTGGTCGCGGTCGACCGGCTCGTAGTTCTGGCCCTTGGGCGAGTAGATGCCGAGCGACGGGAAGAGCGACTCCATGCCGAAGGTGCGCGCCTCGTCGGGGACGATCGGCACCCAGCGCTTGCCGGTCTCCTTGTCGCGGATCAGGTCCTTGGCGAGACGTACGAACGCCATGGTCGTCGCCATCGACTGGCTGCCGGAGCCCTTGTCGAACGCGGCGAAAGCCTTGTCGGCGGGGGCGGGCAGCGGCGCGAGCGGCTGCGTGCGGCGGGCCGGGGCCGGACCGCCGAGGGCCGCGCGGCGCTCCTGGAGGTAGCGGACCTCGGGGGAGTCGGCGCCGGGGTGGCCGTAGGGCACCTGGCCGTCGACGAAGTCGCTGTCCGGGATCGGCAGTTCAAGGAGGTCACGCATGTCCTTGAACTCGTCCACCGTCAGCTTCTTCATCTGGTGGTTGGCGTTCTTGGACTCGAAGCCCTTGCCCAGCGTGAAGCCCTTGACCGTCTGCGCGAGGATCACGGTCGGCGCGCCCGTGTGGGTGAGCGCGGCGCGGTAGGCGGCGTAGACCTTGCGGGCCTCGTGGCCGCCGCGCGAGAGGTGGAAGCACTCGCTGATCTTGTCGTCGCTGAGCAGCTGACCGAGGGCGACGAGCGCGGGCTCGGCACCGAAGAAGTGCTCGCGGATGTAGGCGGCGTCACGCGTCGCGTACGTCTGGAACTGGGCGTCCGGCACCTCGCGCAGGCGGCGGACGAGCGCGCCCGTGGTGTCGAGCTGGAACAGCTCGTCCCAGGCGTTGCCCCACAGGACCTTGATGACGTTCCAGCCGGCGCCGCGGAACTGGGCCTCCAGCTCCTGCACCACGCGGAAGTTGGCGCGGACCGGGCCGTCGAGGCGCTGCAGGTTGCAGTTGATGACGTAGGTGAGGTTGTCCAGACCCTCACGCGCGGCCAGTGCGAGGGCCGCCGTCGACTCGGGCTCGTCCATCTCGCCGTCACCGAGGAACGCCCACACGTGCGAGGCGGAGACGTCCTTGATGCCGCGGTTGGTGAGATACCGGTTGAAGCGCGCCTGGTAGATGGCGGAGAGCGGACCCAGACCCATCGAGACGGTCGGGAACTCCCACAGCCAGGGCAGGCGGCGCGGGTGCGGGTAGGAGGGCAGGCCGTTGCCGCCCGCCTCCTGCCGGAAGTTGTCGAGCTGCGTCTCGTTCAGCCGGCCGTCGAGGAAGGCGCGGGCGTAGATGCCGGGCGATGCGTGGCCCTGGATGTAGAGCTGGTCGCCGGAGCCGGCGGCCTCGCCGGACTCCTTGCCCTTGAAGAAGTGGTTGAAGCCCGTCTCGTACAGCCAGGCGGCGGAGGCGAAGGTGGCGATGTGGCCGCCGACGCCGTGCTTGCTGCCCCGGGTGACCATCGCGGCCGCGTTCCAGCGGTTCCACGCGGCGATCTTCCGCTCCATCTCCTCGTCACCGTCGATGGACGGCTCGGCGGAGGTGGGGATGGTGTTGACGTAGTCGGTCTCAAGGAGCTTGGGCAGCGCCAGGCCCGCGCCCTCGGCGCGCTCCAGCGTGCGGCGCATCAGGTACGCGGCACGGTGCGGCCCGGCCGCCTGCGTAACGGCGTCCAGGGAGGCCTGCCATTCGGCGGTCTCCTCGGGGTCGCGGTCCGGGAGCTGGTCGAGCTCGCTCGGCTGGATTGCGGAGGGGTCGGTCATGTCGCCGCCTTCCTGAGTCGGAGGGGGTCCCCTGTTTCGGTAAGGGGTGGGGTTGCCCTAGGTCTTTGGCAGGACAGGGCAGAGGGCTCTGGTGAGAGCCCGTCGGAGACTCTAACTCCGTGATCGATGATCGATCAAAGGGTTGAAGGCGAAAACTCCTTCATATTCAGAAAGTAGGCATCCGGTGCCATTAAAGCGGGCACGCGGTGCCTTCGATTTAAAGGGTTCCCGCAGGTGAGAGCACGTATGAGCGGGTCGGCCACGGATGAGCGGGAGCCCTGCGGGAGTCCTGTGGGAGTCCTGCGGGAGGGGGGTCAGGCGCGCGGCGCGCAGCCGAGCACGTGGGCCTTCACCAGGTCCGCGATCGCGGGGTCGCGGCGCCGGAAAGCGGAGACCAGGGCCTCGTGCTCCTCCGCGTACGACTGCTGAACCGTGCCGAGCCAGCGGATCGACAGCGCGGTGAAGACCTCGATGCCGAGGCCCTCCCAGGTGTGCAGCAGCACGGAGTTGTCCGCGGCCCGTACCAGCTCCCGGTGGAAGCCCACCGTGTGCCGCACCTGCGCGGTGCCGTCCGCGGCCCGGTCGGCCTCGTACAGGGCGGCCACATGGGGCTCAAGGGCCGAGCAGTCCTCGGCCAGGCTCTCCGCGGCGAGTTCGGCGGCGATCGCCTCCAGGCCGGCACGGACCGGGTAGCTCTCCTCCAGGTCGGCCGCCGTCAAGTTGCGTACACGTACACCCTTGTTGGGCGCGGACTCGATGAGCCGCAGCGTCTCAAGCTCCCGGAGAGCTTCACGGACCGGGGTCTGCGAGACCTCGAGCTCCACGGCGATGCGGCGCTCCACGATCCGCTCGCCCGGCTTCCAGCGCCCGCTGACGATCCCCTCCACGATGTGCTCGCGGATCTGTTCGCGCAGCGAGTGAACAACGGGCGCGGTCATGTGGGCTCCTCCGGCAGGGGCAGCGCCCCAGGGCGTGGTGACCCCTAGACAATACGGCGACGCCCCCGTCCGGAAACCTCCGAACGGGGGCGTACGCGCTGATGAGACGAGTCTTACAGCCCTACGGGGCGGTAGGACTACAGACCGAGCTCGACCTCGAACTCGCCGGCCTCGAGGATCGCCTTGACCGCGGTCAGGTAGCGGGCGGCGTCCGCGCCGTCCACCAGACGGTGGTCGTAGGAGAGCGACAGGTACGTCATGTCACGGACGGCGATGGTCTCGCCCAGGTCCGGGTGGTTGATGACGACCGGACGCTTCACCGTGGCACCGATGCCGAGGATCGCGGCCTGGTTCGGCGGCACGATGACCGTGTCGAACAGGGCGCCGCGCGAACCGGTGTTGGAGATCGTGAAGGTGGCGCCGGACATGTCGTCCGGGGTGAGGCCACCGCCACGGGCCTTGCCGGCCAGCTCGGCGGTCTTCTTCGAGATACCGGCGATGTTCAGGTCGCCCGCACCCTTGATGACCGGCGTCATCAGACCCTTCTCGGCGTCAACGGCGATGCCGATGTTCTCCGAGTCGAAGTACGTGATGGTGCCTTCGTCGTCGTTGATCCGGGCGTTGACGACCGGGTGGGCCTTCAGCGCCTGGGCGGCGGCCTTGACGAAGAACGGCATCGGGGAGAGCTTGACGCCCTCGCGAGCCGCGAACGAGTCCTTCGCCTTGGCGCGCAGCTTCATCAGCTTGGTGATGTCGACCTCGACGACCGAGGTCAGCTGGGCCTGCGAGTGCAGCGCCTTCATCATGTTGTCGCCGATGACCTTGCGCATGCGGGTCATCTTGACGGTCTGGCCGCGGAGCGGAGAGACCTCCAGGGCCGGGGCCTTCGACGCGGCCGGGGCAGCGGCGGCGGCCGGAGCCGGGGCGGCCTTCTTGGCCTCGGCGGCGGCGATGACGTCCTGCTTGCGGATGCGGCCACCGACGCCGGTGCCCTTGACGTCCGCGAGGCTCACGCCGTGCTCACCCGCGAGCTTGCGGACCAGCGGCGTGACGTACGCGCCGTCCTCGGCGGGCGAGGTCGCGGCGGGCGCGACCGGAGCAGCCGGGGCGACGGGGGCCGGGGCGACCGGAGCCGGAGCGGCGGGCGCGACCGGGGCCGGAGCCGCGGGCTGGACCGGAGCCGGAGCGGCGGGGGCGGGGGCGGCCGGGGCGGCAGGCGCGACCGGAGCCGGAGCCGGAGCCGGAGCCGGGGCCGGAGCGGCCGGGGCAGCCGGAGCCGCGGCGGCCGGAGCGGCACCCGCGGCGCCGATGACGGCGAGCTTGGCGCCGACCTCGGCGGTCTCGTCCTCGCCGACGGCGATCTCGAGCAGCACGCCCGCGACCGGCGACGGGATCTCGGTGTCGACCTTGTCCGTGGAGACCTCGAGCAGCGGCTCGTCCTCGGCGACCTCTTCGCCCACGGCCTTCAGCCAGCGGGTGACGGTGCCCTCGGTGACGGACTCGCCCAGGGCGGGCAGCGTCACGTCGGTGCCGGTGGCGCCACCGGCCGGCGCGGCGGCGGGGGCGGCCGGCGCGGCCGGAGCCGCGGGGGCCTCGGCGACCGGGGCCGGAGCAGCCGCCGGAGCGGGCTCGGCGGCCGGGGCCGGGGCGGCAGCGGGGGCACCGCTGCCGTCGTCGATGACGGCCAGCTCGGCGCCGACCTCGACGGTCTCGTCCTCGGCGACCTTGATGGACGCCAGGATGCCGGAGGCCGGCGACGGGATCTCGGTGTCGACCTTGTCGGTCGACACCTCGAGCAGCGGCTCGTCGGCCTCGACGCGCTCGCCCTCGGCCTTCAGCCAACGGGTGACAGTGCCCTCGGTGACGCTCTCGCCGAGCGCCGGAAGGGATACGGAAACCGCCATGGTTTCAGTTGCTCCTTACGAAATTGCGGAAGTCTAGGTCGTCGCGCCCGAAAAACTGAGGGGGCTCAGTCGTGGGAGTGCAGCGGCTTGCCCGCGAGGGCCAGGTGGGCCTCGCCCATCGCCTCGTTCTGCGTCGGGTGGGCGTGGATGAGCTGCGCGACCTCGGCCGGCAGCGCCTCCCAGTTGTAGATCAGCTGGGCTTCGCCGACCTGCTCGCCCATGCGGTCGCCGACCATGTGGACGCCGACCACGGCACCGTCCTTGACCTGGACGAGCTTGATCTCGCCCGCGGTCTTGAGGATCTTGCTCTTGCCGTTGCCCGCCAGGCTGTACTTGAGGGCGACGACCTTGTCCGCGCCGTAGATCTCCTTGGCCTTGGCCTCGGTGATGCCCACGGAGGCGACCTCGGGGTGGCAGTACGTCACCTTCGGCACGCCGTCGTAGTCGATCGGGACGGTCTTGAGACCGGCCAGGCGCTCCGCCACCAGGATGCCCTCGGCGAAGCCGACGTGCGCGAGCTGGAGGGTCGGCACCAGGTCGCCCACGGCCGAGATGGTCGGGACGTTGGTCTGCATGTACTCGTCGACCAGGACATAGCCGCGGTCCATCGCGACGCCCTGCTCCTCGTAGCCGAGACCGGCGGAGACCGGGCCGCGGCCGATGGCGACCAGAAGCACCTCGGCCTCGAAGGTCTTGCCGTCGGCGAGGGTCACGCGGACGCCGTCCTGCGTGTACTCGGCCTTCTCGAAGAAGGTGCCGAGGTTGAACTTGATGCCGCGCTTGCGGAACGCGCGCTCAAGAAGCTTCGAGGAGTTCTCGTCCTCGACCGGCACGAGGTGCTTGAGGCCCTCGACGACGGTCACCTCGGCCCCGAAGGACTTCCACGCCGAGGCGAACTCGACGCCGATGACGCCGCCGCCCAGGATGATCGCGGACTTCGGCACGCGGTCCATGACCAGCGCGTGGTCCGAGGAGATGATGCGGTTGCCGTCGATCTCCAGGCCCGGCAGCGACTTCGGCACGGAGCCGGTCGCGAGGAGCACGTGGCGGCCCTGGATGCGCTGGCCGTTCACGTCCACGGAGGTCGGGGACGACAGCCGGCCCTCGCCCTCGATGTACGTCACCTTGCGCGAGGCGATGAGTCCCTGCAGGCCCTTGTAGAGGCCCGAGATCACGTCGTCCTTGTACTTGTGGACGGCCGCCATGTCGATGCCATCGAAGGTGGCCTTCACACCGAACTGGTCGGCCTCGCGAGCCTGGTCGGCGACCTCACCGGCGTGCAGCAGCGCCTTCGTCGGGATGCAGCCGTTGTGCAGGCAGGTGCCGCCGACCTTGCCCTTCTCGATCAGGGCGACGTCCAGGCCCAGCTGCGACGCGCGCAGTGCCGCGGCGTAACCGCCGCTACCGCCGCCGAGGATCACTAGGTCGAAAACGGTGCTGGCGTCGTTCGCCACGTCACGTCCTCCATGCATGTGCGCCGTACGCCGGACCGCTCTTCCCGGGGGACGACCGGTCGGTCGGCTGGTATTCGGCCGCTCTTGTTTCGGCCCTGTGGTGGGGGCCCTGTCCTGCCGAGAACCCATCTTCGCACTTGTCGGCGGGAGGTGGGACGGCGGGCCGGGCTGTGAGACGTCTGATTCGACACGTCCAGGGGTTACCAAGGTGTACGAACGTACGGATTTCGTTGTGGGCGAAACCGCGCGGGGCCCCGGACGTACCTGCCGTCCGGGGCCCCACGCAACGTACGCAAATCAGCCGAGGTCGCCCGCGGCCGTGCGCTCGGCGAGCCGGACCAGGGTGCGGACCGCGGAGCCGGTGCCGCCCTTGGGCGTGTAGCCGAACGGTCCGCCCTCGTTGTAGGCCGGGCCCGCGATGTCCAGGTGCGCCCAGGTGATGCCCTCGCCGACGAACTCCTGGAGGAAGAGACCGGCCACCAGACCGCCGCCCATCCGCTCGCCCATGTTGGCGATGTCGGCGGTGGGGGAGTCCATGCCCTTCTTCAGGTGCTCGGGCAGCGGCATCGGCCAGGAGTCCTCGCCCGCCTCCAGGGAGACGTCGTGGATCGCGGCGCGGAACGCGTCGTCGTTGGCCATGATGCCGAAGGTGCGGCTGCCGAGCGCCATCATCATCGCGCCGGTCAGCGTCGCCACGTCGACGATCGCGTCGGGCTGGTCCTCGGAGGCCTTGGCGATCGCGTCGGCCAGGACGAGGCGGCCCTCGGCGTCGGTGTTGAGCACCTCCACCGTCTTGCCGCTGTACATCCGCAGGACGTCGCCGGGGCGGGTCGCCGAGCCGGACGGCATGTTCTCGGCGAGCGCGAGCCAGCCGGTGACGTTCACCTCGAGACCCAGACGCGCGGCGGCGACGACGGCGGCGAAGACGGCCGCGGCGCCACTCATGTCGCACTTCATGGTCTCGTTGTGACCGGCGGGCTTCAGCGAGATGCCGCCCGAGTCGTACGTGATGCCCTTGCCGACGAAGGCGAGGTGCTTCTTCGCCTTGGACGACGTGTACGACAGCTTCACCAGGCGCGGCGGGGCCTCCGAGCCGACGCCGACACCGAGGATGCCGCCGAAGCCGCCCTTGGTGAGCGCCTTCTCGTCCAGGACCTGGACCTTGATGCCGTGCTCCTTGCCGGCCGCGGTGACGACGGCGGCGAAGGCCTCGGGGTTCAGGTCGTTCGGCGGGGTGTTGATCAGGTCGCGGCAGCGGTTGAGCTCCTCGGACACGGCGGTGGCGCGCTCGACCGCGGCCTTGTACGCCTTGTCGCGGGACTTGCCGCCGAGCAGGGCGATCTCGGCGAGCGGCCCCTTGGAGTCCTTGGCCGCCTTGCCGTTCTTGCCCTTCGCGGAGCCGTTCTCCTTGTACGCGTCGAACGAGTACGCGCCGAGCAGCGCGCCCTCGGCGATCGCGCCGGCGTCGTCGGCGTCCTCGGTGGGCAGCGCGAACCCGGCCTTCTTCGAGCCGGTCAGGGCGCGCGCGGCGGTGCCGGCGGCGCGGCGCAGGGCGTCGGTGCCGTACGTCTCGTCCTTCTCCGGCACCGTGCCGAGACCGACCGCGACGACGACCGGCGCCTTGAAGCCGGACGGCGCGGGCAGCTTCGTCACCTCGCCCTCGGCGCCCGAGGCACCGAGGGTCTCCAGGACGGACGCGAGCTTGCCGTCGTACGCCTTGTCCACGGACTCGGCGCCGGGCGCTACAACCGCGCCCTTGGCGCCCTTCGCTACACCGACGACGATCGCGTCGGCACGCAGGCCGGACGCGGCGGCGGTGCTGAGAGTCAGAGCAGTCACGGTGGTGAATTCTCGCTTCCGTTGAGTTCCTTGGCCGATGGGGTTGGGTCGACCGGGCCCGGCGCCAGCCTAGAACGGGCCGGAAGGGCGCCGGACATGAGCCTACGCGCGTCGCGCCGATTCGATCGCGCCAGCGCAGATTCATCCGTTCGTGGCGTCATTTTCATGTTTGGCGCGCGTGTTCACGATGGTGTACGCAGTGTGAGCGGGCCGTCGCACAGCGGCCCCTCCCGTGTGGTGAGCCCGCGTCACCTCCCGTACGGTGAGCCCGTGTCAGCCCACCTTCGACGTGCCGCCGTGCTCCTCGTTCTGCTGGTGCTCGCGGGCTGCGCGGCGCCCGCGGAGGAGAAGCCGGACGAAGCGCGGTGGCAGCCGCGCCCCGGGACGGCCTGGCAGTGGCAGTTGAGCGGGAAGCTCGACCCCTCCGTCGACGTCCCCGTCTACGACATCGACGGCTTCGACCACTCCGAGGCGACCGTCGCCGATCTGCACCGGCGCGGCCGCAAGGTCATCTGCTATCTCTCCACCGGCGCCTGGGAGGAGTTCCGCCCCGACGCGGGGAAGTTCCCCCGGGCGGTCATCGGCAGGAGCAACGGCTGGGACGGCGAGCGCTGGCTCGACATCCGTCGCACCGACGTCCTGGAACCCCTGATGGCGCAGCGCATCGACATGTGCCGCGACAAGGGCTTCGACGCGGTCGAGCCGGACAACATGGACGGCTACGCGAACCGCACAGGATTCCGCCTCACCGGCGCCGACCAGCTCCGCTACAACCGTCTGATCGCCCGCCTCGCGCACGAGCGCGGGATGGCCGTCGGTCTGAAGAACGACCCGGACCAAATCCCGGACCTCGTCGGGGACTTCGACTTCGCGGTGAACGAACAGTGCGCGCAGTACGAGGAGTGCGAGCGCTGGAAGCCGTTCATCGCGGCGGGCAAGGCGGTCTTCCACGTCGAGTACGAGCTGCCGACGCGGCGGTTCTGCGATCAGTCGCGGAAGCTGAACCTGTCGTCGATGCTGAAGAAGTACGAGCTGGGGGTCTGGCGCGAGGCGTGCGCCTCAGCCGAGGGCTAGGACGACCAGGGCCGTCGTCGCGGCGGTCTCGGCGAGGGCGCCGAAGACGTCGCCGGTGATGCCGCCGAAGCGGCGGACGCAGTGGCGCAGCAGTAGTTCGGCGGCGCAGACCGCGAGGACGACGGCGGCCGCGTACTGCACGGTCTCGTACGTTCCCAAGGACACGGCGGCGGCCGCGGCGGCCGCGGTGACGCCGGCCGCCGTGAGCAGCGCGGCCTTCCGCGGGACGGTGCCCGCCACGGCGGCGCCGAGGCCCTCCGGGCGGGCCGCGGGTACGCCCGTGCGGGCGGCCAGGGTGAGGGCGAGCCGGGCCGCGGCCGCGGAGACGACCGCGGCGAGTGCGCCCCTGGCCCATGAGGCGTCGTAGAGCTGGAAGAGGACGGCGACCTGGGCGAGCAGCACGAAGAGCAGCGTGATGACGCCGAAGGGCCCGACGTCGGACTGCTTCATGATCCGCAGGGCGTCTTCTGGGGGCTTGGCGCTGCCGAGACCGTCGGCGGTGTCGGCGAGGCCGTCGAGGTGGAGGCCGCGGGTCAGCGCGGCGGGGGCTGCGGCGGTCGCCACGGCGGCGAGGAGGGGACCTGCGCCGAGGGCCATGAGCGCACCGCCGAGTGCCGCGGCGAACAGCCCCACGGTGAGGCCGGCCAGCGGAGCGCAGAGCATCCCGGCACGGGCGGCTTCGCGGTCCCACCGGGTGACCTTGACCGGCAGCGCGGTGAGGGTGCCGAAGGCGAAACGGGGGCCGTCGGCGGGGGAGGTTCGGGGCACCGCGGAAGGGTATCTGGCCTGACCGTCGAGTCAATCGGCACCCGGCATGGGCGCTGTGCCCACCCTTCCCCAAGCTCTCGGCTTCGCTCGAGCAGGGGAGGCCCCACTCGCCTTGCGGAACGCCTGCCCACAGCAGGAGGCTGATGCGGGGCAATCGGGTGGGTGGGCGGGAAAGATCCGCCGCGAAGCGGCGGCACAGGAAAGCCCCCACTCGCCCGCAGCGAAGTGCGGCAAGCGGAACCCCGGCCCAGGATGGCCCCATGGCCGACTGGTGGTACCGGAACATCACGGAGCCGGGAAAGCTCCCGCTCCTCCTGGCCCTGCTCTCCTTCGTCGTCACGTTCCTCGTCACCCGCACCATCACCCGCCTCATCCGCGCGGGCAAGGGCCCCTTCCGGAACCTCAGCTCGGGCGACGTACACATCCATCACGTCGTACCCGGCATCTTCCTCATGCTCGTCGGCGGTTTCTGGGCCGTCGCCGCGGGCTCGCACAGCCTGGGGCCGATGCTCGCGGCGGTCATGTTCGGGATCGGCGCAGGGCTCGTCCTGGACGAGTTCGCGCTGATCCTCTACCTCGACGACGTCTACTGGAGCGAACAGGGCCGCAAGAGCGTCGAGGTGGTGATGCTCACCGCGGCCCTGGTGGTGCTCATCCTCACCGGCTTCACCCCGTTCGGCGTGGACGACATGTCGCCCGATGAGCGCAGCAACCGCGCCGCGCTCGCCCTGAACGTCGCCTTCAACTGCTGCTGCGCCCTGGTCGCCCTGGCCAAGGGCAAGCTGCAGACGGCGCTGATCGGCATGGTGATCCCGCTGGTCGCGCTGGTGGGCGCGATCCGCCTCGCCCGCCCGGGATCGGCATGGGCCAGGCGCTTCTACCGCAACCGGCACCGCTCCCGCGCCCGCGCCGGCCTGCGCGCCTACCGCCACGACCGCCGCTGGGCCGGCCCGCGCCGCAAGGTTCAGGACTGGATCGGCGGCAAGCCCGACACGGAACTCGCGCGCCCGCGCCGCTGAAGCACCGCCGAGCAGCCGCACAGGACGAGTACGGCCGCGATCGCCGCCAAATGCTCCTTGCCCGCGAGGTTGTTCTTCACGAAGACCTCGATGACCATCACGGCGATCACCAGAACCCCCGTGAACCACGCCCGGTACCGCCAGCACACATAGACCGCGAGCCCCACCACCGCGGCGGATGGACCGGTGTCGACGACCTGCGCGTTGGACGCGGGAAGCCCCAGCGGGTTGCCGGGACCCCACGCGATGCCCACGCGCGCGTAGAGCGTGCCCGCGAGGGTGGCCGCGTAGCCGATGAGGAGCGTGCGCCACCAGCCGACGCAGATCTCGGCGATGCCGAACACCAGCAGGATCTGCGCGAGCGCGCCCCAGACGGGCAGGTCGAGTGCGGGTACGAAGAGCGAGAGCGGGGTCCGCAGGAGGGCGAGCCAGAGCGGGTCCTCGGCCCGTACGGAACCGATGTTCTGGACGTACTGATAGCCCCAGGGCTGGTTCTGGACGAACTGGCACAGGGCGGTGAGACAGACCGCGGCGAGCGTCATCGGCGCGGCCCGCCACCGCCGGGCCACGATCCCGTCCCGCACCGCGGCGTACAGCGGCCCCCACTCGTCGCGTGCCATGCGGGCCAGGGACCGGGACAGGGACGGGGACGGGGCGCTCATCGTCGGGACTCCAGATGCTTGCGGTGCAGCCACTTCGGCAGGCCCGGCGCTTCCAGGAAGCCCTCCGCGCGGGCCGACGCGATGCCGATGCGCGGCAGGTCGCCGCTCTTCTCGAAGAGAAGGAAGCGCGGCTCCCAGATCGGGCGGTACTTCGCGTTGGCCCGGTACAGCGACTCGATCTGCCACCACCGGGAGAAGAAGGTGAGCAGCGAGCGCCACAACCGCAGGACCGGGCCCGCGCCGAGCCGCGAGCCACGTTCGAAGACGGACCGGAACATCGCGAAGTTCAGCGACACCTGAGTGACGTCGATCTCCGGGGCGCGCTGGAGCAGCTCGATGACCATGAACTCCATCAGGCCGTTCTCGGCGTCGCGGTCGCGCCGCATCAGGTCGAGGGAGAGCCCGTTCGGCCCCCAGGGCACGAACGAGAGCACCGCTCTCAACTCGCCGTCCCCGTCGGTGCATTCGAGCATCACGCACCGCCCGTCGGCAGGATCGCCGAGCCGCCCGAGCGCCATGGAGAAGCCGCGCTCGGTGGCCCCGTCGCGCCAGTCGTCGGCGCGCTCCAGCAGATACGCCATCTCGTCGGCCGGAATGTCCTCGTGACGGCGGATCCGCACCTCGTACCCGGCGCGCTTGACCCGGTTGTACGCCTGCCGGACGGTGCGCATGGCCCGTCCCTCCAGGGTGAATTCAGCGGTCTCGACGATCGCTTCGTCGCCCAGTTCGAGCGCGTCGAGCCCGTGCCGCGCGTAGATCGTGCCCGCCTCCTCGCTCGCCCCCATCACGGCCGGGATCCAGCCGTGCTCGCGGGCGTCGGCGAGCCAGGGCTCGATGGCGCCGGGCCAGGCCTCCGGATCCCCGATGGGATCACCGGAGGCCAGCGAGACGCCCCCGATGACCCGGTAGGCGACCGCGGCCTTGGCGCTCGGCGACCACACGACGCTCTTCTCGCGGCGCAGCGCGAAGTACCCGAGCGAGTCGCGCTCCCCGTACTTGTCGAGCAGCCCGTGCAGCTTGGTCTCGTCGTCCTCGGTGAGCGGGTCGACGGCCTTGCGGGAGCGGAAGGCGGCGTACAGCACGGCAAGGAGGAGGAGCGTGCTGAGCACGTTGATGGTGACGTTGACCCAGCCCGGCGTGGCGATGCCCTCGAACCGTGTGTCGTCGGCGGCGAGCGAGACGAGCCGCATGGTGCCGTAGCGCCAGCGGTCGAGGAAGGTCGAACGGTATTCGTCGTGCGCGTGGTTGGTGACGGTGACCAGGAGCGCGGCGATCAGCGAGGTCACGAGCAGACCGCCGACCGCGACGGCCGCGGCGAGCTTGGGGTTCGAGCGGTCGCCCTTGGCGTAGAACTCCCGGCGCCCGACGATCAGCGAGGCGACGAAGGCGGCGGTCAGGACGAGGGAGATCCAGTTCTGCGCGTGCTGACGGATCTCCGGAAAGACCATCGCGAACGCGAAGAGCAGCAGAAAGAGCCCGCTGAGTACGAGGTTGAGAATCCAGGCGGCGCGTTTGCGGCGGCGCATCGTGATGGCCAGGAACATCGTGAACGCCCCCGAGGCGAATCCTGCCGTCAGCAGATACGGGGTGAAGTAGTTCTCGGTGTTGTGCCGCCGCAGATCCTGCCCCAGGGAGACCCAGACCGCGCTCAGAAAGTTGATGAAGGTGACGGCGCGCAAGTACCAGACACTGAAGCCCGCGGCGATCCGTCGATTACGCCCAGAAGAAACATCCGGCTCATCTCCCATGAAAAGGGATCATATGGGGC
Organism: Streptomyces sp. NBC_01381; assembly: GCF_026340305.1. Taxonomy (NCBI): domain Bacteria; kingdom Bacillati; phylum Actinomycetota; class Actinomycetes; order Kitasatosporales; family Streptomycetaceae; genus Streptomyces; species Streptomyces sp. NBC_01381. Next base: position 2,931,927 of record NZ_JAPEPI010000001.1, read on the forward strand.
GTGATGTCCTTGTTGGGGGCAGGCGTTCCGGGGTGCCTACTCCTCAGGCTCAGGCGTCGGCTCAGGTGCCCGCTCCGGCAGCTCGGCGGAGAGCGCGGCCGCGGCCCGCACCAAGGGAAGTGCCAGCAGCGCCCCCACCCCCTCACCCAGCTTCACGCCCTGTTCGAGCACCGGATCAAGCGCCATCCGGTCCAGCGCCTTCGCCTGCGCCGGCTCTCCGCTGGCATGCCCCGCGAGCCACCAGTCCGGCGCCCGGAAGGCGACCCGCTGGGCCACCAGCGCTGCCGCCGAGGCCACGACCCCGTCAAGAATCACGGGCGTACGCCGCACCGCGCACTGCAGCAGGAACCCGGTCATGGCGGCGATGTCCGCCCCGCCCACCGCCGCGAGCAGCTCCAGCTGGTCCCCGAGCACGGGCCGCGCCCGCCGCAGCGAGTCACGGACCGCCGCGCACTTGCGCATCCACGCCAGGTCGTCGATCGGCGAGCCGCCCCGCCCGGTCACCACGGACGCGTCGGTCCCGCAGAGCGCGGCGACCAGCGTCGCCGCGGGCGTCGTCCCGCCGACGCTCACATCGCCGAGCACGACCAGATCGGTGCCGGAGTCGGCCTCCTCGTCGGCGACGGCCATCCCGGCCCGCAGCGCCGCCTCGGCCTCCTCGGCCGTCAGCGCGTCCTCGATGTCGACGCGCCCCGAGCCGCGCCGCACCCGGTGACCCGCCACCTCGGCGGGCAGCTCGGCAGGGTCGCAGTCCAGGGCCATGTCGACGATCCGGACCGGTACGTCGAGCCGGCGCGCGAGCACGGCGACGGGGCTCTCCCCGGCGAGCACGGAGCGCACGAGTTCGGCCGCGCTGCCCGCGGGCCTGGTGGAGACGTCGAGCTCGGCGACCCCGTGATCGCCCGCGAACAGGATCACGCGCGGCCGCTCGATCGGCCTGACCGGAACCGACGACTGGGCGGCGGACAGCCACTCGCCCAGTTCGTCGAGGCGCCCGAGCGCCCCGGGCGGCACGCTCTGCCGTTCCCTGCGCTCTTCGGCGTCGCGCCGCACCCCGCCGTCGGGGCGCTCGATCAGGTCGGTGAAGTCGTCGAGATTCAGCGAGCTCATTCGCCGAACAGTACCGGGAGGGTCGGGGCCCCGCGTGGTCGCCTCCGTGGTGTCATTGCCCTGGTGTCGATCATCCCTTACGTACCGTTTCAAGGGGATTGTCGTGCTGCTCGAACCGTCGGACAGAGGAGCCCTCCACCCCCATGGACGCCGCCCACGCCGCCGCAGCCCAGGCCGAGAAGGTCCTCGCCGCCCCACACCCGGCCGCCCGCCGTCACCGGGCCCGCGCCCGCGCGATGGGCCGCTTCACCGAGCCCGAGAGCTGGCTGGACATCGACACCGGACACGGGGACTTCCCCGCCGCCGCCAAGGAGGTCCACCCGTACACCGCCTTCGACGGGCTCGACCGCACCGGGCGGGTGGAGCGGGGGCGCGCGGCGGGCCGCGTGGAGGAGGCCCACCGGGGACTGCTCGCCGATCTCGCGCCGAAGCTCGCGGGGCGCTACGACGCGCTGAGCATGTTCCACTACCTGGAGCGCAGCGCCGACCCGCGCATCGAACTCATCGCCGCCCGCACGGTGTTGCGGCCCGGCGGCCATCTGATGATCGAGGTCCCCGTCCCGGAGAGCCGGTACGCGAGGCTGCTCGCCAAGGGCTGGATCCGGCCCGAGCCGCACCACCGCATCCCGCTCACCGCACTCCGGCGCGAGCTGGAGAGCCTCGGCTACACCGTCGTGGCCACCGACCGGCGCGAGCCGCACATCCCGCTCGACCTGACCGCGGGCCTCGCCGTCGCCCTCGGCCGCATCCGCGCCGCGGCCCGCCTCGCGATCCCGCTGCTCGCCGCCGCCGCCCTGGCCGACCGGCTGCTCGCGCCCGTGGTCAGCCGCACCCGGTTCTCCAACGCCTACCGGATCATCGCCCGCAGGAACCCGGACACGTGACCGGCCCGGTCGGTCCCGTCAGCCCCGCAGGACCAGCGCCTGGCCCGCCACGACCATCAGGACCTGCTCGCACTCCGCCGCGAACGCCGCGTTGAGACGGCCCAGTTCATCGCGGTAGCGACGGCCCGACGCGGTCGCGGGGACGATCCCCGAGCCGACCTCGTTCGAGACGGCGACGACCGTGCGCCGGGTCGCCCGCACCGCGTCCGTGAGCTCGGCGACCCGCTTGCGCAGGGCACGCTCGCCGCCGCCCGCCCACTCGGCGTCGTCCCACGCGTTCACCTCGTCCATCGCGTACGTCAGCCACAGCGACAGGCAGTCGATGAGCAGGGGAGGCCCGTTCTCGGCGAGCAGGGGCACCAGATCGCAGGTCTCGGCGGTGCTCCACGAGCCCGGCCGCCGCTCGCGGTGCGCGCTCACCCGGTCCGCCCACTCGGAGTCGCCGTTCCTGGTCCCGCCCGTCGCCACGTACAGCACATCGGGGAACGCCTCGAGCCGCCGCTCGGCCTCCACCGACTTCCCCGACCGAGCGCCGCCCACGACGAGGGTGCGCCGCGGCACGTCCGGTACGTCCTCGTAGGCGCCGACCACCAGCGTCGAACCGTCCGGCACGGCCCGCGCACCGGCGGCCGCGAGCCTGCGCCGCAGCTCCGCGCCGGGCGGCACCTCATCGCTCAGATGGACGGCGATGATGTCCGTCGTCGGCCCGATGGCGCCCGCCGCCCGCAGCCGGGCGAGCCCGTCGGGGCGCCCGATGACATCGGCCACGACCATCTCGTACGCGGGATGGTCGTCCGGCACCCCGGAGGGCGCACCGCCCGGCGGCAGATACAGCAGCCGCTCCCCGTCGGGCCCGACCACCTCGTACCCGGTGCCCGGGTGGTCCATCGCCACCGCGCGCACCCGGTGCCCGGTGAGCAGTGCGAGCTCCCGCCCGTCCGGGACCCGGCCCGGCTGCGGCAGACCGGCCGGCACCTCCACCGATGGGCCGTCGTGCGGATGGGAGAGGAGAACCTGGCGTACGCCGCCGAGCGTGTGCCCGGAGCGGGCGGCCGCGAGGGCGGCGCCAGGCGTGAGGTCGAGCAGCAGAACGCCGTCGACGAGGAGCGCGGTCGCGGCGCGTGCGGCGTCGCCGAGCGCGGTCGCGCAGGCCGCGCAGGGGCAGCCGGGGCGCGGCAGGCCTTCAGGGGCGCCGGTGCCGAGCAGAGTCAGTTCCACGAGAAGATCCTCCCGCGTCACCGCGAGCACCGCTCGCCCGGCTAGGCTTCAAGCGGCTTGAGACAGCTGTCGGACCATCGGGAGGCTGGCATGGCGGCATGGACGTGGCGGTTCGAGAAGGCGGACGGGACGGAGGTCCAGCCCGCGCTGCAGCCCGAGGAGTTCACCACTCAGGGCGACGCGGAGTCCTGGGTCGGCGAGTACTGGAAAGAACTCGCCGAGGGCGGCGCCGACCAAGTGTCGCTTTTCGAGGACGCCAACAAGATCTACGGACCGATGAGCCTGCACGCGGAGGACGCGGCGCAGGGCTGAGCCGGGCCTGGACATGAGGGAGGCGGTGGCCGTCGGCCACCGCCTCCCGCACGTCCGGCTACATCTCGCCCAGCGTGACGTCGACGGTCTTCTCGGCGCCGTCCCGCACGTACGTCACTTCCGTCTTGTCGCCCGGTTGCTGCCCGGCAAGTGCCTCGGAGAGCGAGGTGATCGTGGTGATGTCGGCGTCGCCCACCTTGGTGATGATGTCGCCGGTCTCGATGCCGGCGTCGGCCGCCGCACCGTCCTGCTGCTCCTCGACCACGGCGACGCCCGCGGGACGGTAGTCGTCGCCGAGCACGGTCCGCCCCGTGATGCCGAGCGCGGCCCGGCCCGAGTCGGTGACCCTGCCGTCCTTGATGATCTGGTCGGCGACCGTCTTCACCATCGAGGACGGGATCGCGAACCCGATGCCGGGCGCCGCGCTGTCGCCCATGTCCGGGTCGGTCGCCGCGAGCGTCGGGATGCCGATGACCTCGCTGTCGAGATTGACCAGGGCGCCGCCGCTGTTGCCCGGGTTGATCGCCGCGGATGTCTGCACCATGTTGGCGATGGTGGCGCCGGTACCGCCGCCCGAACTGCCCTCGCTGACGGTCCGGCCGGTGGCGGAGACGATGCCCTGCGTGACGCTGGACGAAAGACCCAGCGGCGAACCCATGGCGAGCACGATCTGCCCGACCTCGGCCTTGTTGGAGTCCCCGAACTTCGCGGCCTTGAGCCCGCTCGGCACGTCGTCGAGCTTGATGACGGCGAGGTCCTGCTCCGGGTACGCGGCGACGAGCTCGGCGCCGAGCGTCAGCTCACCGGTGGCCGTCGTCACCTTGAAGGTCTGCTCCTTGCCCACGACATGGGCGTTGGTGACGATGTGCCCCTTGCCGTCGTAGACGATGCCGGAGCCGAGACTGTCGGAGGCCTCGATCTGCACGACCGACGGCAGGACGTCCTCGATGACCTGCTGGTAGTCCTCCTGCAGATCGTTCGCGGCGGCGGGCGCGGCCTGCGTGGTGGACTCACCGGAGTCCCCGGAGCCGGAGCTTGAGCAGCCTGCGACGAGGAGGGCGGCGGCAAGGGAAGCGGTCACGGTGACAGCACGGGTGCGCGAGACATTCATGTCCCGAGTGTCCCGTTCGCCCCCATACGGCGCACTGAGTTGCGGGGCAATCGGGTGGGCGTGCGGAAAGATCCGCCGCGAAGCGGCGGATCAGTCAGTCCCGTACCCCACACACATGCAAAAGAGCCGCGACCCGGCGGTACGGGTCGGTACGCCCGGCCCGCTCCTCGGCGGCGAGCAACGCGGACAGCTCGGCCTCCGCGGGTACACCCGCGTCATCCGCCGCCGTATCGGTGAAGACCCGCACCCCGTACCAGGCACGCAACGGCGCCGCGATCCCGGCGAGAGACGCCACCACCGCGTCGAGCCGATCCGCCCGCGCCTCGATGCCGAGCCGGTTCCGGTACGACGTCGAGTCGAACGCGGCCAGCGCCCCCGCCCAGTCACCGGCCAGCCCCGGCCGCATGGCAAGCGCGTCCGCGTTCCGTACGAGCAACGAAAGCAGCCCGCCGGGCGCCAGCATCCGGGCAAGCCCCGCGAGCAACGCGTCCGGCTCCTCGACGTACATGAGGACGCCGTGGCACAGCACGACATCGAAGCTGCCCGGCAGGAAGTGCACCCCGGTCTCGTGCCCGTCGCCCTCGACGATCCGCATCCTCCCGCGGATGCCCTCGGGCTCCGCGTCGAGCGCCGCACGCGCCGCGGCGACCATCGCCGGATCCTGCTCGACGCCCGTCACCTTGTGACCGGCACGCGCGAGCCGCAGCGCCTGCGTGCCCTGGCCCATGCCCACGTCCAGCACCCGCAGCCGCTGCCCCACGGGGAAGCGCCCTGCTATCTGTTCGTCGAGCTGCCGGGACACCAGCTCCTGGCGTACGGCATTGCGCAGACCGCCCAGCTTCTCCAGCCAGGCGGCCGCTCCGCCGGCGAAACCGCTCAGGGCCGCTCTCCGCGCTTGACCTGCGGCTTGGGCAGTCGCAGTCGGCGCATCTGGAGCGTACGCATCAGGGCGTAGGCGACGGCGCCCTTCTTGCTCTCGTCGGGGAAGCGCTCGGCAAGGCGTTTCTTCAGACGGAACGCGGTGGTGACCGAGTCCACGATGATCAGGACGATCACGGCGAGCCAGAGCAGCAGCGCGATGTTCTGCAGCTGCGGGATCCGGACCATGCTCAGTACGAGGATGATCACGGCCAGCGGCAGGAAGAACTCGGCGATGCAGAACCGCGAGTCCACGAAGTCACGGGCGAACCTGCGCACCGGACCCTTGTCGCGGGCGGGCAGATAGCGCTCGTCACCGCTGGCAAGCGCCTGGCGCTGCTTGTCCATCTGGACGCGGCGCTCGCTGCGCTGCCGCTTCGCCGCCTCCTTGCGCGTCACAGGCGTGTTGGCCACGCTGCGGCGCTGGGTCTGGGCCTCACTGCGCTTGGGCGTGGGGCGGCCCTTCGGGGCCTCGGGGTCACGGGGCTGCTGGGAGTCGGTCACCGGGGCCTTGCTCGCCGGGGCCTTCTCGTCCTTGGATCGGCTACGGAACACAAAACCCAAGGGTACGGGGTGCGGACGTGTGGACCCCAGTCCGATGGGAACGATCCGGCAACACCGCGCGTCTTGATTATGTGTCTACGGGGACGTTCGGTGTAGTTTGCATGCGCTTTGCGGGCGGATCACAGGGGTACACCTACTCCCTACGCCGGAGCGCGGCGGGATGCAGTCGTCCTTGGGGATGAGCGCATCCGCACGCGAACAGTGCGGTAATGGATGCAGGGCCCGTACTGTGGGTTCTGTTGCAGTACCTGGAGCTGAGAAGTCCGTCAGAAGGGGGCGCGCGAAGCCCATGAGCGGTGTCATGAAGCGTATGGGGATGATCTTCCGCGCGAAGGCGAACAAGGCCCTTGACCGGGCCGAGGACCCGCGCGAAACCCTCGATTACTCCTACCAGAAGCAGCTGGAGCTGCTGCAGAAGGTGCGCCGTGGAGTCGCCGACGTGGCGACGTCCCGCAAGCGCCTCGAGCTGCAGCTGAGCCAGCTCCAGAAGCAGTCGTCGACCCTGGAGGACCAGGGTCGCAAGGCGCTCGCGCTCGGCCGCGAGGACCTGGCCCGTGAGGCCCTGTCCCGCCGTGCCGCGCTCCAGCAGCAGGTGACGGACCTGGAGACCCAGCACCAGACGCTCCAGGGCGAGGAGGAGAAGCTCACCCTCGCGGCGCAGCGACTCCAGGCCAAGGTCGACGCCTTCCGTACGAAGAAGGAGACGATCAAGGCCACGTACACCGCCGCGCAGGCGCAGACCCGGATCGGCGAGGCCTTCTCCGGCATCTCCGAGGAGATGGGCGACGTCGGCATGGCCATCCAGCGTGCCGAGGACAAGACCGCGCAGCTCCAGGCGCGGGCCGGCGCGATCGACGAGCTGCTCGCCTCCGGTGCCCTCGACGACTCCTCCGGGCTGGCCAAGGACGACATCCAGTCCGAGCTGGATCGCCTCTCCGGTGGTACTGATGTAGAGCTGGAACTGCAGCGCATGAAGGCGGAACTGGCCGGCGGCTCGACGCCGAAGCAGGCCATCGAGCCGGGTCAGGGACAGCCCCAGGCCCAGCAGCCGCAGGACACTCCGCGCTTCGACAAGCAGTAGCCCTGCGCATACCGCTCACGTCCGAGGAGGGCGACATGATCGTACGGATCATGGGGGAGGGGCAGGTGAAGCTGGCCGACAGCCACTTCGCCGAACTGAACAAACTGGACGACGAGCTGCTCGCCGAGATGGAGGGCGGCGACGAGTCCGGCTTCCGCAGGACGCTGGGCGCGCTGCTCGACAAGGTCCGGGAGCTGGGGGAGCCCCTCCCGGACGAGGCGCTGGAACCTTCGGAGCTGATCCTCCCCGCCGAGGACGCGACGCTGGACGAGGTCCGCCAGATGCTGAACGACGACGGCTTGATCCCCGGCTGAGGGTCCCTCCGGGGGTGGCGCGCAGAACCGCCGCTCCGCGCCGGCACTTCCCCACCCACCCGCCCGATCACTCGGCAGCGCGGTCAATCCCCTGCCCCGCGCCGACCCGTCACCTGGCAACTTCGACATCCCACCCGCCCGCCCGATTGCTCGGCAGCTCAGGTCAATTCTTCGGTCCGCCGGCTGATGGCGGGTGGCTCCGGCCTTCGGCCCGCCGGCCCGATCACTCGGCAGCTCGGTCAATCCCTCGCCCCGCGCCGACCCGTCACCTGGCAACTTCGACGTCCCGCCCGCCCGCCCGATTGCTCGGCAGCTCAGGTCAATTCTTCGGTCCGCCGGCCCGATGACCGGGTGGCTCCGGCCTTCGGCCCGCCTGCCTGATTGCTCGGGTGCTCGGGGCGATTCTCTGTTGCGCTGGCCTGGCTACTCGGTAGCTCCGGTCTCCCACCCGCCCGCCCGATTGCTCGGCGGCTCGGGGCGATTCTCCGGTCCGTTGGCCCGATCACCGGGTGTCTCCGGTCTTCAGCCCGCCCGTCGGGTTGCTCGGGAGCTTGGGGCGATTCTCAGGTCCGTTGGCCCGGCTGCAAGGCAGCTCTGGCCTCCCCCGGCCCGCCCGATTGCTCTGGTCCGCCAGCCCGTCGGTCCGGTGGCTCCGGTCTCTCGTCCACCCCGCCCGGTTCCCTCGCAGTTCGGGTAAGTCTCCCGGCCCGCCCACGCGATCACCCCACAGCTCCGGGTAATCGGGTGGGTGGGTGGGGAAATCGCCGCGAAGCGGCGGAACGGCTCCGGGCACCCCGGGGTGCGGAAAGTAGGGCGAGGCGGCAGAGCGGTCCCGGCAGCCCGCAGGGCCCCGTACCGTTTAAGGCGTGACGACTCTTGTGCGGGGCCGCTGTTGGGCCAAGGCGCATCCCTTGGCGGTGGACGGCGCCCTCGCGGCGGCGGTTCTCGTCTGCATGGTCATCGGGTCGCTCGTCGAGCCGTACCGGCACGACGGAGGACCCAGCTGGGGCACCCGCACCCCGGCCACCCTGAACGTGATCCTGATGGTCCTCGGCGCCGCCGCGCTGATCTTCCGCCGCCGCGACCCCTGGCTCGTACTCGCCGCGACCTGCGCCGTCTCCGTCATCGACCTCGTCACCGGCGAGTACCGCGGCGCCGTCGTCATGAGCGCGGTCGTCGCCCTCTACACCGTCGCCGCCACCACCAACCGCCCCACCACCTGGCGCATCGGCCTGATCACCATGACGGGCCTCACCGGAGTGGCGATGGTCGCGGGCCCCCTGCCCTGGTACGCCCAGGAGAACCTCGGCATCTTCGCCTGGACCGGCATGGCCTCCGCCGCGGGCGACGCTGTCCGCAGCCGCCGTGCCTTCGTCGACGCCATAAGGGAGCGCGCCGAGCGGGCGGAACGGACCCGGGAGGAAGAGGCCCGGCGGCGCGTCGCCGAGGAGCGCCTGCGCATCGCCCGAGATCTGCACGATGTCGTCGCGCATCACATCGCCCTGGTCAATGTGCAGGCCGGGGTCGCGGCCCATGTCATGGACAAGCGGCCGGACCAGGCGAAGGAAGCCCTCTCCCACGTGCGCGACGCCAGCCGCTCCGCGCTCAACGAACTGCGCGCCACCGTCGGCCTGTTGCGCCAGTCCGGCGACCCCGAGGCCCCCACCGAACCGGCCCCCGGCCTCGCCCACCTCGACGACCTCGTCGACACCTTCCGGCACGCGGGACTCCCCGTGGAGGTGACCCGCGGCGACGCGGCCACGGAGCTGCCGGCCGGAGCCGACCTGGCCGCCTACCGCATCATCCAGGAGGCCCTCACCAACGTACAGAAGCACGCGGGCACGGGCGCCAAGGCCGAGGTCAGCGTCGTCCGCGTAGGACCGAACATCGAGGTCACCATTCTCGACGACGGCCCGGGAGAGAGCGCCGAGCCCCAGGACGACGAGAACAACGGCGGTGGGCACGGGCTGATCGGCATGCGTGAACGCGTCAGCGCGCTCAGCGGCCGCTGTACCGCGGGCCCCCGCTACGGCGGCGGTTTCCGCGTCCATGCGATCCTGCCCGTCACGGCAAAGCCGGTCAGCCCGGCAGAGGGAGGGACCACCGCGTGACGATCCGGGTGCTGCTCGCCGACGACCAGGCACTGCTGCGCAGCGCGTTCAAGGTGCTTGTGAACTCCGAGCCCGACATGGAGGTCGTCGCCGAGGCGTCGGACGGCGCGGAGGCCGTCGAGCTCGCCAAGGCGCGGGCCGCCGACGTGGTCCTGATGGACATCCGGATGCCCGGCACGGACGGTCTCGCCGCCACCCGGCTGATCAGCGCCGACCCCGATCTCTCCCACGTACGCGTGGTGATGCTGACGACCTTCGAGGTCGATGAGTATGTAGTGCAGTCGCTGCGCGCGGGGGCCTCCGGATTCCTCGGCAAGGGGGCCGAGCCGGACGAGCTGCTCGGCGCGATCCGCATCGCGGCGGCCGGCGACGCGCTGCTCTCCCCGGCGGCGACCAAGGGCCTGATCGCCAAGTTCCTCGCGCAGGGCGACGGTTCGGACGGTGACGGCGTCGGCGGCACGCGCGGCGAGCGGCTCGACGCGCTCACCGGGCGCGAGCGCGAGGTCCTCGTCCAGGTCGCCGGCGGGCACTCGAACGACGAGATCGCCGAGCGGCTCGAAGTCAGCCCGCTCACCGTGAAGACCCATGTGAACCGCGCGATGGCGAAGCTCGGCGCCCGTGACCGGGCACAACTCGTCGTCATTGCCTACGAATCGGGCCTGGTACGTCCAAGGGTGGAGTGAGCCGGGGCGCTGTGTACTGCGCCCGCAGTATGCGCCGCATAAGAACGGGACCCGGGAGTGACGGCTCCCGCTCTGGACATGGCAGATCGTGTAGGGGGCACCGGTCGGGCATCGGCCTGTCGGTGCCCGTTCCTGCGCAGTACGCCACAGAGAGAGACCACCATGTCCTGGCTGTCCCGATTCAGCCTGGCCCAACGGGCCCTGATCGGGCTGATATCGATCGTCGCGCTCGTCTTCGGCGCCATCGCGATCCCTCAGCTCAAGCAGCAGTTGCTGCCCTCCATCGAACTTCCGATGGTGTCCGTCCTGGCCCCGTACCAGGGCGCGTCCCCCGATGTGGTCGAAAAGCAGGTCGTCGAACCGCTCGAGTCCTCCATCGACGCGGTCGACGGGATCACCGGAATCACCTCCACGGCGAGCGAGGGCAACGCCGTGATCATGGCCCAGTTCGACTACGGCAACGGCTCCAAGCAGCTCGTCGCCGATGTCCAGCAGGCCGTGAACCGCGCCGGGGCCGAACTCCCCGACGACGTCGACCCGCAGGTCATCGCCGGTTCCACGGATGACATCCCGACCGTGGTCCTCTCCGTCACCTCCGACAAGGACCAGCAGGCGCTCTCCGACCAGCTCGACCGCACCGTCGTCCCCGCCATGGAGGACATCGACGGCGTCGGCCAGGTCACCGTCGACGGCGTGCGCGACCTCCAGGTCGACGTCACCCCCGACGACAAGAAGCTGGCCAAGGCGGGCCTGACCCCGGCCGCGCTCGGCCAGGCGCTCCAGGCGGGCGGCGCCACGCTCCCCGCGGGCTCCTTCGACGAGGACGGCAAGAACCGCACCGTCCAGGTCGGCGGCGGCTTCACCTCCCTGAAGCAGATCCAGGACCTGATGGTCACCCCCGAGGCCAAGCCCGGGGAGCGCCCCGGCAAGCCGGTCCGCCTCGGCGACCTCGCCACGGTCAAGCAGCAGCCGGCCGACGCCACGTCCATCACCCGCACCAACGGCAGGCCAAGCCTCGCCGTCGCGATCACCATGGACCAGGACGGCAGCGCCGTCGCCATCTCCGACGCGGTCAAGGACAAGCTGCCCGACCTCCGCAAGGACCTCGGCGCCGGCTCCGACCTGACCGTGGCGAGCGACCAGGGCCCGGCCGTCTCCAAGTCCATCGACGGTCTCACCACCGAGGGCGCGCTAGGCCTGGTCTTCGCGGTCATCGTCATCCTGGTCTTCCTGGCGTCGATCCGCTCGACGCTGGTCACCGCGGTCTCCATCCCGCTCTCGGTCGTCCTCGCCCTGATCGTGCTGTGGACCCGCGACCTCTCCCTCAACATGCTCACGCTCGGCGCGCTGACCATCGCGATCGGCCGCGTCGTCGACGACTCGATCGTGGTCCTGGAGAACATCAAGCGCCATCTCGGATACGGCGAGGAGCGCGAGGCCGCGATCATCAAGGCGGTCAAGGAGGTCGCGGGCGCCGTGACGTCCTCGACCCTGACGACCGTCGCGGTGTTCCTCCCCATCGGCCTGGTCGGCGGCATGGTGGGCGAGCTCTTCGGCTCGTTCTCGCTGACGGTGACCGCGGCGCTCCTGGCGTCCCTGCTCGTCTCGCTGACCGTCGTACCGGTCCTCTCGTACTGGTTCCTGCGCGCCCCCAAGGACGTGCGCGGCGCCGACCCGGAGGAGGCCCGCCGCAAGGCCGAGGAGAAGGAGGCGAAGAGCAGGCTCCAGCGCATCTACGTCCCCGTCCTGCGGTTCGCGACCCGTCGCCGCTTCACCAGCCTCGCCATCGCGATCGTGATCCTCGTCGGTACGTTCGGCATGGCGCCGCTCCTGAAGACCAACTTCTTCGACCAGGGCGAGCAGGAAGTCCTGACGATCAAGCAGGAGCTGAAGCCGGGCACCAGCCTGGCCGCGTCCAATGCCTCGGCCAAGAAGGTCGAGAAGATGCTGGACGGCCTCGACGAGATCAAGGACTACCAGGTCACCGTCGGCTCGTCCGGTTTCATGGCGGCCTTCGGCGGCTCCACGGACACCAACCAGGCCTCGTACACCCTGACGCTCAAGGACAAGTCCTCGTACGACAAGACGCAGGACCTGGTCGAGGAGGAGCTCGGCAAGCTCTCCGGCATCGGCCAGACGTCCATCGCGGCCGGTGACGGCTTCGGCAGCCAGGACCTGAGCGTCGTCGTCAAGGCCGCCGACGCGGGCGTGCTGCGCAAGGCGTCCGACGAGGTGCGCGCCGAGGTTGCGAAGATCGACGACGTCATGGACGTCCAGAGCGACCTCTCGCAGAGCATCCCGCGCATCTCGGTCAAGGCCAACTCCAAGGCGGCGGCGGCCGGTTTCAACGACACCACCCTCGGCCAGGCCGTCGCCCAGGCGGTCCGCGGTACGCAGAGCGGCAAGGCGATCCTGGACGACACCGAGCGCGACGTGGTGGTGAAGTCGGCGAAGCCGGCGAAGACCCTCGCCGAGCTGCGGGGGCTGAACCTCGGCACTGGCGTCAGGCTTGGTGACATCGCCTCCGTCAAGCTGGTCGACGGACCGGTCTCGATGACCCGCATCGACGGCGCGCGCGCCGCGACGATCACGGCGAAGCCGACCGGTGAGAACACCGGCGCGGTCAGCGCGGACCTCACCAAGAAGCTCGACGCGCTACAGCTGCCGGACGGTGCCACGGCGTCCATCGGCGGTGTCTCCGAGGACCAGGACGAGGCGTTCGCCTCGCTGGGGCTCGCGATGCTCGCCGCGATCGCGATCGTCTTCATGCTGCTGGTGGCGACCTTCCGGTCCCTTGCCCAGCCGCTGATCCTGCTGGTCTCGATCCCGTTCGCGGCCACGGGCGCGATCGGTCTGCTGATCGCCACGGACACCCCGATGGGCGTCCCGGCGATGATCGGCATGCTGATGCTCATCGGCATCGTGGTCACCAACGCGATCGTCCTGATCGACCTGATCAACCAGTACCGCAAGCAGGGGCACGGCGTCGTCGAGGCGGTCATCGAAGGCGGCCGCCACCGGCTCCGCCCGATCCTCATGACGGCCCTGGCGACGATCTTCGCTCTCCTCCCCATGGCCCTGGGCATCACGGGCGAGGGCGGCTTCATCGCCCAGCCGCTCGCGGTGGTGGTGATCGGCGGCCTGATCACCTCGACCCTCCTCACCCTCCTCCTCGTCCCGACGCTGTACGCGATGCTGGAGCTCCGCAAGGAGCGAAGGCGCGCGAAGCGCGAGGCGAAGCGGGCGAAGAAGGCGGGCGTCCCGCCTCAGGCCGCCCCCGATGCGGGCGACCCGGAACCGGCTCAGGTGTAGTTCTCTGCCTGCGGGCCGGTAGGGGCTGATCGCGCAGTTCCCCGTGCCCCTTACGGGGCACGATCCCGCCCGCCCCGCGTTGTGGGCAGGCGTTCCGCACGGCGGAACGGGTGGGCACAACGCACCACTGCCGGACCAGCGCTAACCAAGGCGTCCAGCACCACTAACGACGGGGTGCTCCTCAGACAGAGGAGCACCCCGTCCGCGTACGCCCACTGCAAGTGCCAGCACCGCAGCCCCGCTGCACAGCGTCATCCCCACAAACAGCGGCACCGCAGTGGAATCCCCGCCGAGCCCCACCAGCGGCGCGACCACCGCACCCAGCGCGCTCTGGGCGGTCCCGAGAAGGGCGGACCCCACCCCGGAGGCGTAAGGCACACGCGCCAGAGCAAGCGCCGCCGCGTTGGCCACGACGAGCCCCAGCCCGCCGCACACCACCGCCAGCAGCCCCAGGCACACCAAGGTCGTCAGAAGCCCGGCCACCGTCAGCACCAGCAGCACGGCAGACCCGCCGAGCATCGCCAACAACCCACCCCGCAGCAGCACTTCGGGAGCGACCCGCCCCACAAGGCGGGCCCCCACCGCACTGGAGACCGTCGCGACCACGGCCCCGCCCGAGAAGGCGACGGACGACGCCCCGACCCCCATCCCCAGCACGTTCTGCAGCAGGAACGGCGACCCGGCGATGTAGCAGAACAGCATCCCGAACCCGAAGGTGAAGGCGAGCGTGTAGCCCACGTACGCCCGATCGCCCACGACCTCGCGGACCGAAGCCGCCACCTCCCGCATCCCGCCCTCGTGCCGCCGCTCCTTCGGCAGGCTCTCCGGTACGCCGACCACCACCGCAAGCGTCACGAGCAGCGACACCCCGGCGAGCACCCAGAACACGCTCCGCCACCCCGCGGCCCCGATCACCGCGCCGCCGGCCAGCGGGGCGATGATCGGCGCGATCCCGGCCAGCGTCATGAGCACCCCGAACAGCCGTGCCGCGGCGGCCCCTTGGACCCGGTCGGCGACGACGGCCCGGCTGATCACGACCCCCGCCGCCCCGCTGAACCCGGTCACGAACCGCAGCGCGACCAGCCACCCCAGCGAGGGTGCGACGGCACACAGCGCGGTCCCCACGGTGCACACGGCCGCGCCCGCGAGCAGCGGCGCCCGCCGGCCGTGGCGGTCGGAGAGGGGCCCGAAGACGAGATGCCCGAGCGTCATCCCGACCAGGAACGCGGTCAGCGTGAGCTGCACCCCGGAGGCGTCGGTGTGCAGTTCCTCGGCCATCCGCGGAAAGGCAGGTAGATACATGTCGGTTGACAGCGGACCTATGAACGAGAGCAGCGCGAGCGCGGCGGTGAGCAAGGGCATGGCTGAGAGACCCCCGGGGCGAGTTAGAGATAGTTATATATCTATAGGTGACGCTAGCATGGGAGTGTGACCGAGCAGAGGAACGCGCAGCGGAACGTGAAGGACGACGAGGCCGACCGCAGGCTGATCCAGCACGCCAGGGAGCTGACCCCCGCGCTGTACGCGCTCTCACGGGTCCTGCGCTTCCAGGGCATGGAGGAGGCGGGGCTGTGGCGACTGCCGCCGTCGGAGCTGGAGTTGATGCGCTACGTCCACGCGGAACCGGGCGTGACGGTGAGCGTCCTGGCCCGCGAACTGGGCCTGCACGCCAGCAATGTGAGCGCCACGGTCCGGGGTCTTGTCAACCAAGGACTGCTTGAGCGCGAGAAGGACCCGAACGACGGCCGGGTGGTGCGCCTGAAGCCGACCCTCAAGGCGGAGCAGGGCATGGCCCTGATCGAGAACGCCTGGGCGGAGATCTTCGCCGACGCGCTCGCCACGCTCTCCGGCGAGCAGCGGGCGGCGCTTGTCGCGTCCGTGCCGGCCCTGGGGGCGCTGGGTGCGGCGCTGAAGGAGCGGCGCAGGACGACGTAGGAACCGTAGAACGCCGTAAGGGGCGCCCGCAATGGCGGACGCCCCTTACGTACGAGAACAGGACAGGACTACGGAAGCGCCAGCATCCGCTCCAGGGCCAGCTTCGCGAACTGCTCGGTCTCGCGGTCGACCTCGATCTGGTTGACGAGGTTCCCCTCGGCGAGCGACTCCAGCGCCCAGACCAGGTGCGGCAGGTCGATCCGGTTCATGGTCGAGCAGAAGCAGACCGTCTTGTCGAGGAAGACGATCTCCTTGTCCTCGGCGGCGAACCGGTTGGCCAGCCGGCGTACGAGGTTCAGCTCGGTCCCGATGGCCCACTTGGAGCCGGCGGGCGCCGCCTCCAGGGTCTTGATGATGTGCTCGGTCGAGCCGACGTAATCGGCCGCGGCCACGACCTCGTGCTTGCACTCCGGGTGCACCAGGACGTTCACACCGGGAATCCGCGCCCGCACGTCCTCGACCGACTCCAGCGAGAAGCGTCCGTGCACCGAGCAGTGCCCGCGCCAAAGGATCATCTTCGCGTCGCGCAGCTGCTCGACGGTCAGGCCGCCGTTCGGCTTGTGCGGGTTGTAGACCACGCAGTCGTCGAGCGAGAAGCCCATGTCGCGCACGGCGGTGTTCCGGCCCAGGTGCTGGTCGGGCAGGAACAGGACCTTCTCGCCCTGCTCGTAGGCCCACTCGAGCGCGCGCTTGGCATTGGACGACGTACAGATCGTGCCGCCGTGCTTGCCGGTGAAGGCCTTGATGTCGGCGGAGGAGTTCATGTACGAGACGGGCACGACCTGCTCGGCTATCCCGGCCTCGGTCAGCGCGTCCCAGCACTCCGCGACCTGCTCGGCGGTGGCCATGTCGGCCATCGAGCAGCCCGCGGCCAGGTCGGGAAGCACGACCTTCTGGTCGTCGGTGGTCAGGATGTCCGCCGACTCGGCCATGAAGTGCACGCCGCAGAAGACGATGTACTCCGCCTCGGGCTTGGCGGCCGCGTCCTTGGCCAGCTTGAAGGAGTCGCCGGTGACATCCGCGAACTGGATGACCTCGTCGCGCTGGTAGTGGTGGCCGAGTACGAAGACCTTGTCCCCGAGCTTCTCCTTGGCGGCGCGGGCGCGCTCGACGAGGTCGGGGTCGGAGGGCGACGGCAGATCGCCGGGGCACTCCACACCGCGCTCGCTCTTGGGGTCGGCTTCGCGGCCGAGCAGCAGCAGGGCAAGCGGTGTGGGCTGAACATCGAGGTCCACGAGGGCCACGCGGGACTGGGCGGTGGTCACGACACGCACCCTTTCTCTTCTGCAGACGAGCCTTTTCGTCTAATTGACGTTATCTATCATAACCGCTTCACGTCAGTTTGACGATGGCCATAGTGTCGATGTGACGCGTTCGCCTTTCACGGGCCGGTGCTCCGGGGGATGTCATGTGCGAGCATGAAGGGACAGACAGCCGAGAGACACAGCACTCGGCCCGGAATGAATCCGCGGCCCCGACGGTTGCACCTGTCGGCAAGCAGTCTCCGTACAACCCGGGAGAGAAGCAGATGTCCGTATCGGACGAGACCACCACCGTGAGCGACGGCATCCTCCTGTCCGACGCCGCCGCGGCCAAGGTCAAGGGCCTTCTTGAGCAGGAGGGCCGGGACGACCTGGCGCTGCGCGTCGCCGTTCAGCCCGGTGGCTGCTCCGGCCTGCGCTACCAGCTGTTCTTCGACGAGCGCACGCTCGACGGCGACGTCGTCAAGGACTTCGACGGCGTGAAGGTCGTGACCGACCGGATGAGCGCTCCTTACCTGGGCGGCGCCTCCATCGACTTCGTCGACACCATCGAGAAGCAGGGCTTCACGATCGACAACCCGAACGCCACCGGCTCCTGCGCCTGCGGCGACTCCTTCAGCTAAATCCGTACGCCGGGCCGTTCTTTCTGGTCCCGTACGCCGAAGGCGGCCCCCCGAGAACTCGGGGGGCCGCCTTCGTCTGCTGGCTGCGGCTCAGTCTGCTGCTTCGGCTACTTCTGCGGCACCGTCTTGCCGCCCGCCGCGTCCACGACCTTCCGGTCGCCGAGCGGCGCGTCCAGGGTCACGGTCTCCGTGAACTCCTTGGCGATCATGATGCAGACCTCGCCCTTCTTCCGGGTCTCGGTCACCTTGACGCGCACACTGTCCTTGGACTCGTCGGCCGACGCCGAGTAGTCGCTGCACACGCCGCCCCAGAAGTGCAGCGTCAGCGACTTGCCGTCCGCGCTGTAGGACTCGATGCGCAGCGTCGGGTCCGGGTTGTCCGTGCCCGGCTTCTCGGTGGGCGTGGGCGTGGGGCTCGGTGTGCTCGGCGAGGTCAGGAACTTCGGCTCCACCGCCGGGTGCGTCACGGTGAAACTGTCCTGCGCGCCCTGCGGCTTCACCTCGAAGAGCCAGGACGGCACGAGCGCCTGGCGCCCGTCCACGAACTGCACCGCGAGCCCGAACGTCGCGCCCTTCACGGTGATCGGCTGCGGCTTCGGGGGAGCGGACGAGGGCTCGCAGGGCGCCTGCGTCTTCGTGTCGTCCGCGCTCTGCTGACCGTTGCCCACAGCCGGCTGCTGCCCGTCGCCCGCCGCGTCCGGCACCGGCGTGGCGCATCCGCCGATGCCGACACGGCCATCGCCCCGGCCCGACTTGTTGAGCTGCTTCAGGGTCTCGTCGGCGCTCGTCACCGGATACGTCGCGCCCTTCTCCGGCGCCTTCAAGTGGCCACTGCCGCCGACCACTTGGCCGTCCGAGCCGACCTGGATACCGGTCGACCAGCCGTACGTCGGGAGGCCACCCACCTTCGGGTCGGCGTTCACCACCCGTACGGCGCCCATGAGTTGGCGGGCGTCCAGCTTCGCGTCGTCCTGGCCGAGCGCCTTCAGGACCGGGGCGGCCGCCTTCTTCGCCGCGCCCTCACCGACCGCCTCGCCCGAGCCGTTCGGGGCGGTCGACGTCCCCGAACAGGGCTTGCCCTTCTGGCAGTTGTCGGTGCCGCCGGTGGCGTACTTGGTGAACGTCCAGGTGCCGGGGGCCTGCTTGCTCACCTGGAGCGAGGGCCCCGAGCCGTCCTTGGCCGGACCGATCCGCCAGGCCCCGTCCTGCGACGTGGGCTTGCCCTCGACTCCCAAGGCCTTGGCGAGCTCGGTCACTTGGTCCGCGCCGACGGTGCCCCGTGCGTGGTACACGGCCGCCGACTCCGGTCCGCCGGGCAGCTTGCCCTCGGCGCGGTACGCGGCGCCGTTCGGGTCGGGCTCGCCCGGGGCGATCCCTCCGGTGCCGCCGTCCCGGTCGCCGTCCGTGTATCCGTCGAGCGCGAGCGGCGGGGGAGCCCCGCCGTCTCCCGCGGGCGCGCCGCCCTTGCTGCTGCCGCCGCTGCCGCCGGACGCCGTCGCGGCGAAGTAGGCGCCGCCGCCACCGACGAGCAGCACCGTGGCCGCCACCGACGCGACGGCAAGGCGGGAACGCCGCCGCTGCGGCTCGGCCGCGTCATGAACGGATCGCTCGGTGCTCACCGCATCGCTCCTTCGACTGCACTGCTGTCCCTCGGGACCCGTGCGTGGGTCTCGTTCGTATCCCGCATCCCCTTTACCGGGGACAGCGGTGGGACGCAGCGGGGGAGCGCACGGTTCCCTCCGTGCGCGCCGATGCCCCTGGAATCAGTCTCGGTCAGTCTCCGTACTCGGACATTCCGTCGATCAGCCGCGCGGACGCGGTCGGCACGGTGACTCCGTGGATCAGGGCGGGCGACACCGGGGCGGCGGTGGCCGCGGCGGGCGCCACCCAGTGCGGGGCCATGCGGGCGCAGTCGCCGCGCAGCGTCTCCAGGGTCTCGGAGGGCAGCTCGACGGGACGCGTGGTGACGACATGCTTTGAGATAACGGCCATATACGCACCGTACGCATCTGAAGTCCTGCGAAAAAAGCCCTACTATCGGGTAGTTTTGCCTCTTCAGTGAGGGTGGTCCGACCCGGTAGCGTGAACTGTCAACCCCTCGCCTCTCCTCCACAGGAGTACTCAGCCGTGCGTATCGCAGTCACCGGCTCCATCGCCACCGACCACCTGATGACCTTCCCCGGCCGCTTCGCCGACCAGTTGGTCGCCGATCAGTTGCACACGGTCTCCCTGTCCTTCCTGGTCGACGCCCTCGACGTCCGCAGGGGAGGCGTCGCCGCCAACATCAGCTTCGGCATGGGGCAGCTCGGCACCGACCCGATCCTGGTCGGCGCCGCGGGCTCCGACTTCGACGAGTACCGCGCCTGGCTCGACCGGCACGGCGTGGACACGGCCTCCGTACGCATCTCGGAGACCCTGCACACCGCGCGCTTCGTCTGCACCACGGACGCCGACCACAACCAGATCGGCTCCTTCTACACGGGCGCGATGAGCGAGGCCCGCCTCATCGAACTGAAGACCGTCGCCGACCGCGTGGGCGGCCTCGACCTGGTCCTGATCGGCGCCGACGACCCCGAGGCGATGCTCCGCCACACCGAGGAGTGCCGCTCCCGCAAGATCCCGTTCGCCGCGGACTTCTCGCAGCAGATCGCGCGCATGGAGGGCGACGAGATCCGCACCCTCCTCGACGGCGCCACGTACCTCTTCTCCAACGAGTACGAGAAGGGGCTCATCGAGTCCAAGACGGGCTGGACCGACGCCGAGATCCTCTCCAGGGTCGGCCACCGTGTGACCACCCTCGGCTCGCGCGGCGTCCGCATCGAGTCCGCCGGACAGGACCCGATCGAGGTCGGCGTCGCCGAGGAAGAGGCGAAGGTCGAGCCGACCGGCGTCGGCGACGCGTTCCGCGCGGGCTTCCTTTCGGGCCTGGCCTGGGGTGTCTCGCACGAGCGCGCGGCCCAGGTCGGCTGCATGCTCGCCACCCTGGTCATCGAGACCGTCGGCACGCAGGAGTACGAGCTGCAGCGCAGCAACTTCATGGACCGCTTCACCAAGGCGTACGGCCATCCCGCGGCCGCCGAGGTCCAGTCACACCTGGCCTAGTCACGAGCTCCGGCGGACCACATAGGCAGTGCCGTGGTCCGCCGGCTCCTCGCCCACGTACTCCTGCCCCCGCATCTCGCACCACGCCGGGATGTCGAGCCGGGCCGCCTCGTCGTCGGCGAGGACGGTGACGGTGCCGCCGACCGGCACGTCCCCGATGACCTTCGCGAGCTCGATGACGGGCAGCGGGCAGCGCTTGCCGAGCGCGTCGACGACGAGAGAAGCGGATTCCGCACGCTTCGTGGCTGCCACCGGCGCGCCCAGCTGCTCACGCACCCCGGCCACCACACCCGGCAGCACCTCCAGAAAGCGCTCGACCTCTTCCTCCTGGGTCCCCCGTGGGAGTGACACCCGGACATTGCCCTCGCTCAGTACGCCCATGGCCTTCAGGACATGGCTCGGGGTCAGCGTCGAGCTGGTGCAGGACGATCCGGACGAGACCGAGAACCCGGCCCGGTCCAGCTCGTGCAGCACTGTCTCCCCGTCGACATAGAGACACGAGAACGTGACGAGATGGGGCAGGCGCCGCACGGGATCGCCCACCACCTCCACATCCGGCACCAGCCCCGGCACCCGCGCCCGGATCCGCTCGGTCAGCTCCCGCAGCCTGGCCCCCTCCGCGGCGGCCTCGGCCCGCACGGCCCGCAGCGAGGCCGCGGCGGCGACCACCGCGGGGATGTTCTCGAAGCCGGCCGCCCGCCCCGACTCCCGCTCGTCGGCGGGGCCTTGAGCGGCGAACCGCACTCCCTTGCGTACGACGAGAAGTCCCGCACCCGCGGGCCCGCCCCATTTGTGGGCACTCGCGGCAAGCAGCGACCAGTCCCCGTCGACAGGACCCCACGGCAGCGACTGCGCCGCGTCCACGAGCAGCGGCACCCCGGCGGCACGACACGCCGCCGCGACCTCGGCCACCGGCTGTTCCGTGCCGACCTCGTGGTTGGCGGACTGCAGGCAGGCGAGGGCCGTGTCGGGGCGCAGCGCCCCGGCGTACGCCTCGGGGGCCACCGCCCCGGCCCGGTCCACGCCCACCTCGGTGACCGTCCCGCCGGCGGACTCGTGCGCCGCCGCCGAATGGAGGACCGACGAGTGCTCGACCGCGGACACCACCAGATGCCGCCCGACACGCCGCCGCCCGGCGAGCGCCCCGGCGATCCCGGAGTGCACCGCACGGGTCCCGGACGAGGTGAAGGAGAGCTCGTCCGGGCGGCACCCGACCGCATCCGCGGCGGCTTCGCGCGCCGCGTCGAGCAACAGCCTGGCCCGCCGCCCCTCCCGATAGAGCCGAGCGGGATCGGCCCACCCCTCATCGAGCGAGGCCTGCAGCGCCTGCCGGGCAACGGGATGAAGGGGAGCGGAGGAAGCAGCATCGAAGTAGGACACACGCCAACGCTAAAGCGTGCGCCCGGGGGAGCGCCCCGAAGGGGCGCGGGGCTGTGACATGTGCGGCTCCGCCGCGTGGGCGCGACAAGCCCCAACGCACCCGCACCCGCGGACGGACAGATTCCGCCGAGCCACTGGGCGCCAGACCCCCCGTCAGAAAGGGGCCGACGGAGGGGCGTCCCACCCTTCGGAGTGACCCGCGGCGCGTTAGGCACCCTCCCCGCGCGACCCCAAATAGCGTCCAGTAAGGTTTGGCCCGCATAAACATCCAAACCCCTGCCCGCCGCAGGGCGGCGACCGACGACCGAGAAGGCCGCACCCGACCGCGCGGGCCGAGACTCTCGGGAAGGCGCTACGTGAGTCCCAACGGCTCCGACCGCTCGTCGCGGCGCCCGATGCGGCGGAAGCTGCCGCAGGTGCTGACTGCGGGCCTGATCCTTGCGACCGCTACAGGTTGCACATACAAGGACTTCCCCCGCCTTGGTATGCCCACCCCCGTAACGGAAGAGGCTCCGCGGATCCTCTCCCTCTGGCAGGGCTCGTGGGCGGCAGCGCTCGCCACGGGCGTGCTGGTCTGGGGTCTGATCCTGTGGAGTGTCATCTTCCACCGGCGCAGCCGCACCAAGGTGGAGGTACCTCCGCAGACGCGTTACAACATGCCGATCGAGACGCTGTACACGGTGGTCCCGCTCATCATCGTCTCGGTGCTCTTCTACTTCACGGCTCGCGATGAGTCGAAGCTCCTCAAGCTCGAGGACAAGCCCGCCCACACGATCAACGTGGTCGGCTACCAGTGGAGCTGGGGCTTCAACTACATCGAGGACGTGCCGGGTTCCAACAAGGGCGACGCCAAGACGTCCAAGGAGCTCGAGGCCATCCCGGACAAGTTCCGCAAGGCCTTCCCGGCGAACGCCGGCGGCGTCTACGAGGTCGGTACGCCCGGCGAGCGGAACCCGCAGAACGGCAACCCCGGCCCGACCCTCTGGCTCCCCAAGGGCGAGAAGGTCCGCTTCGTACTGACTTCGCGTGACGTCATCCACTCCTTCTGGGTGGTGCCGTTCCTCATGAAGCAGGACGTCATCCCGGGCCACACCAACGCCTTCGAGGTGACTCCCAACAGGGAGGGCACCTTCATGGGCAAGTGCGCCGAGCTCTGCGGTGTCGACCACTCCCGGATGCTCTTCAACGTGAAGGTCGTTTCCCCCGAGCGCTACCAGAAGCACCTCGAGGACCTCGCGAAGAAGAACCAGACCGGTTACATCCCGGCCGGCATCGAGCAGACGAGCCACGAGAAGAACCGGGAGACGAACAACCTGTGAGCATCCTCAACGAACCTCAGGGTGCCGCGGCAGCAGACGACTCGTACGAGAATGAGCTGCCGGTACGGCGCAAGCAGCCGGGCAACGTCGTCATCAAGTGGCTGACCACCACTGACCACAAGACGATCGGCACGCTCTATCTGGTCACGTCGTTCGCGTTCTTCTGCATCGGCGGTGTGATGGCGCTCTTCATGCGCGCCGAGCTCGCCCGCCCCGGCTCGCAGCTGATGTCGAACGAGCAGTTCAACCAGGCGTTCACGATGCACGGCACGATCATGCTGCTGATGTTCGCGACGCCGCTGTTCGCCGGATTCGCGAACTGGATCATGCCGCTGCAGATCGGCGCGCCCGACGTGGCGTTCCCGCGGCTGAACATGTTCGCGTACTGGCTGTACCTCTTCGGCTCGCTGATCGCGGTGGGCGGCTTCCTCACCCCGCAGGGTGCGGCCGACTTCGGCTGGTTCGCCTACTCCCCGCTGTCGGACGCGGTCCGCTCGCCGGGCATCGGCGCCGACATGTGGATCATGGGTCTGGCCTTCTCCGGCTTCGGCACGATCCTCGGCTCGGTCAACTTCATCACCACGATCATCTGCATGCGCGCTCCCGGCATGACGATGTTCCGGATGCCGATCTTCGTGTGGAACGTCCTGCTGACCGCCGTACTGGTCCTGCTGGCCTTCCCGGTCCTGGCCGCCGCGCTGTTCGCCCTGGAGGCGGACCGCAAGTTCGGTGCCCATATCTTCGACGCCTCAAATGGCGGCGCGCTGCTATGGCAACACCTCTTCTGGTTCTTCGGCCATCCAGAGGTGTACATCATCGCGTTGCCATTCTTCGGAATCATTTCCGAGGTCATCCCGGTCTTCTCCCGCAAGCCGATGTTCGGCTACATGGGCCTGATCGGCGCGACGATCGCGATCGCGGGTCTCTCCGTGACCGTGTGGGCGCACCACATGTACGTCACCGGTGGCGTGCTCCTACCGTTCTTCTCCTTCATGACGTTCCTGATCGCCGTGCCAACAGGCGTGAAGTTCTTCAACTGGATCGGAACGATGTGGAAGGGCTCACTGAGTTTCGAGACACCGATGCTCTGGGCCGTCGGCTTCCTGATCACCTTCACCTTCGGTGGTCTGACCGGCGTCATCCTCGCCTCGCCGCCGATGGACTTCCACGTCTCGGACTCGTACTTCGTGGTCGCGCACTTCCACTACGTCGTCTTCGGCACCGTGGTCTTCGCGATGTTCTCCGGATTCCACTTCTGGTGGCCGAAGTTCACCGGCAAGATGCTCGACGAGCGCCTCGGCAAGATCACGTTCTGGACGCTGTTCGTGGGCTTCCACGGCACGTTCCTGGTGCAGCACTGGCTGGGTGCCGAGGGCATGCCGCGTCGTTACGCGGACTACCTCGCCGCCGACGGCTTCACCGCGCTGAACACGATCTCGACGATCTGCTCGTTCCTGCTCGGTCTGTCGATCCTGCCGTTCTTCTACAACATCTGGAAGACGGCCAAGTACGGCAAGAAGATCGAGGTCGACGACCCGTGGGGCTACGGCCGTTCGCTGGAGTGGGCGACGTCCTGCCCGCCGCCGCGGCACAACTTCCTCACGCTGCCGCGCATTCGCTCGGAATCCCCGGCGTTTGACCTGCACCACCCGGAGATCGCGGCGCTCGACCAGCTTGAGCACGCAGGCCACGGCGCCAGCTCCATCGCGGGCAGCAAGGAGGCCGGCAAGTGAAGATCCAGGGCAAGATGTTCATCTGGCTGAGCGTCTTCGTGCTCGCCATGGCGATCGTCTACGGCTGGTGGTCCAAGGAGCCGGCCGGTACGACCGCGCTCTTCCTGGCCTTCGGCCTGTGCATCATGATCGGCTACTACCTGGCCTTCACGGCCCGGCGTGTCGACGCGGCCGCACAGGACAACAAGGAGGCCGAGGTTGCGGACGAGGCCGGCGAGGTGGGCTTCTTCAGCCCGCACAGCTGGCAGCCGCTCTCCCTGGCCGTCGGTGGTGCGCTCGCCTTCCTGGGCGTCGTCTTCGGCTGGTGGCTGCTGTACTTCTCGACCCCGATCATCCTGATCGGCCTCTTCGGCTGGGTCTTCGAGTACTACCGCGGCGAGAACCAGACCCAGTGAGTCTGTAGTTCACACCCGCACCGAGGGGCCCGGACACTCCGCCAGGAGAGTCCGGGCCCCTCGGCGTGTCGCGCTTGACACTCGTACGGGTCACACGGCGCGCTGGAGGTGATGAACCTTCATACGGTGTGCTTCATGAGCCACTCACCGCGAATCCGCACTGTACTGAGCTGCACGATGCTGGTGGCCGCCCTCGGTGCCGGGGCCACGGCGTGCGGCAGCTCCGACCATCCGCTCTCGGCGAAGCCGTACGACGCGGCCGGCCAGATCGCCTTCAACGGCCCGGTGGGCAGCCAGAAGGCGGATCCGGACAAGCCCCTCGAAGTCACCGCCGAGGGCGACGACGGGCGCATCACCGATGTGACGGCCACCGATGCGCAGGGGCGGTACGTGGCAGGCGAACTCGCCGCCGACGGCGCCCGCTGGCACACCACGGCGCCGCTGGCGGCAGGCACCCAGTACACGGTGCGGGTCAGCACCGAGGACGGAGAGGGTTCGCCGGGCCGCAAGGTGCTGACCTTCAACACCGACGCCCCCGCCAAGAAGAAGCGGCTCGACGTCACCTTCGGCCCCGACTCGGGCAAGTACGGCGTCGGCCAGCCCGTCACGGCGAAGCTCAGCGCCAAGGTGAAGGGCAAGGAGGCAAGAGCCGTCGTGGAGCGCGGCCTGAAGGTCGAGACACAGCCAGCCACCGAGGGCGCCTGGCACTGGGTGGACAGCAAGACGCTGCACTACCGCCCCAAGGAGTACTGGCCCGCGGGCGCGACCATCAACGTACGGAGCAACCTCAAGGGCATCAAAGTCCGCGACAGGCTCTGGGGCGGCGGGGCCAAGCCGCTGAGGCTGACCATCGGCGACCGCATCGAGGCCGTGACGGACGCCGGGTCGCACTACATGACGGTCTACCGCAACGGCGAGGAGATCAACACCATTCCGGTGACCACGGGCAGGCCCGGCTACTCCACACGCAACGGCGTCAAGGTGGTGCTGGGCAAGGAGTACTCCGTACGCATGACCAGTGCCAGCATCGGCGCATCGGACTTCTACGACAAGATGGTCTATTACGCGACGCGGGTCACGGACTCCGGTGAGTATGTGCACGCCGCGCCCTGGTCGGTCGGCTCGCAGGGCAACGCGAACACCAGCCACGGCTGCACCGGGATGAGCACCGACAACGCCGCCTGGTTCTACGAGACCGTCCGGCAGGGCGACATCGTGAAGGTCGTCAACAGCAATGGCGCGGACATGGATCCGTTCGGCAACGGCTTCGGCGACTGGAACGTCGACTGGAAGGAGTGGCGGGGCGGCAGCGCCCTGTTGGAAGGCGTCAAGGAAGGCCCCACAGCGGTCGACGCGGCCCGGCTGCGGCCGCAGGTGTGAGAGCGCCACAGGAGACGCATGAGAGGGGGCCACGCCGCGCGTGGGCCCCTCTCATGCGTTCTCGTACGTCTCGTACGCCAAGTGGCGCGTCAGGCCTGTACGGCCGGCCTGACGCGCAGCAGGGCGGCCAGCGTTTCGGCGAACTCGACCGGTTCGACCGGAAGGGTCACCGCCGCCTCCGCGCGGCTCCAGGTGGCGAGCCAGGCGTCCTGCGGGCGCCCCATGAGCAGGAGCACCGGCGGGCAATGGAAGATCTCGTCCTTGAGCTGACGGCAGACCCCCATGCCGCCGACGGGCGTGGCCTCGCCGTCGAGCACGCAGACGTCGATGCCGCCCCGGTCGAGTTCCTTCAGCACGGCGGGCAGCGTCGCGCACTCGATGAACTCGACCGCGGGGACGTCCGCAGCCGGCTTGCGTCCGGTGGCCAACCGGACCTGCTCGCGGGTGCTCGCGTTGTCGCTGTAGACCAGCACCGTGGCGGTCGGCTGCATTGTTCCTCCGCTTCGTTGAGGGGCTCTCGGCCGGGGACCGATGCGCGGATGCTACTCCTCCGGACACCCCGTCAACAGCGGTTCGGACAGCCCTTCGATGGGCCATACGGGCAGGACACACCCCGTAGACACTCCGAACGGCACCCCCCGGGGTGAGGGCGGGATAAGCGACCGACATAATGTCGGTCGTGGCGACAGCAACGACAGTAGATACCGGGCACGCGCACCCGCCGGTCAATCGACCGAACCTCACCAGCGTCGGAACCATCATCTGGCTCAGTTCCGAGCTGATGTTCTTCGCGGCCCTCTTCGCGATGTACTTCACCCTGCGATCGGTGACAGGTCCTGATCACTGGAAGGAAATGGCTTCGGCCCTCAACTTCCCGTTCTCGGCGACGAACACCACGATCCTGGTGCTCTCCTCCCTCACCTGTCAGCTCGGCGTATTCGCCGCCGAGCGCGGTGACGTGAAGAAGCTCCGGATGTGGTTCATCGTCACCTTCATCATGGGTGCGGTCTTCATCGGCGGTCAGGTGTACGAGTACACCGAGCTGGTCAAGCACGAGGGCCTCTCGCTCTCGTCCGACCCGTACGGCTCGGTCTTCTACCTGACCACCGGCTTCCACGGACTGCACGTGACAGGCGGTCTCATCGCCTTCCTGCTGGTCCTCGGCCGCACCTACGCGGCCAGGAGGTTCACCCACGAGCAGGCGACCGCAGCCATCGTCGTGTCCTACTACTGGCACTTCGTCGATGTTGTCTGGATCGGTCTTTTTGCCACGATCTACATGATCAAGTAGCCGGGCCCGAACCCGAACCATTCCGAAGCATCGACGCAGAAGATCCTGACACCGGGGTAATCCGTGAAAAAGCTCTCCGCACGACGACGCCACCCGCTGGCGGCGATCGTCGTCCTACTCCTCGCGCTGGCGGCCACCGGGGGGCTGTACGCCGCGTTCGCACCCGCGGACAAGGCGCAGGCCGACGACACCGCCCAGTCCCTCGCCATCGACGAGGGCAAGAAGCTCTACTCCGTTGGCTGCTCCAGCTGCCACGGAACCGGCGGTCAGGGGTCCTCCGACGGTCCGAGCCTGGTGGGCGTCGGCGCCGCCGCCGTTGACTTCCAGGTCAGCACCGGCCGCATGCCGCTCCAGCAGCCGGGCGCCCAGGCGCCGAAGAAGAAGGCCATCTACAACCAGGCCCAGGTCGACCAGCTCGCGGCGTACATCGCCTCGCTGGGCGCCGGACCGAACATCCCCACCGAGAAGCAGTACAGCCCGGACGGGGCGGACATCGCCAAGGGTGGCGAGCTGTTCCGCACCAACTGCGCGCAGTGCCACAACTTCACCGGTGAGGGCGGCGCGTTGACGAACGGCAAGTTCGCCCCGTCGTTGGAGGATGTCTCCCCGAAGCACATCTACGAGGCCATGGAGACCGGCCCGCAGAACATGCCGTCCTTCCCCGAGACGATCATGCCGGAGAAGAACAAAAAGGACATCATCGCGTACCTCGACGCGGTCAACGGCGAAGAGACCGAGAGCCCCGGCGGCCTCTCGCTGGGCGGCCTCGGTCCGGTCAGTGAAGGCCTGTTCGGCTGGATCTTCGGCCTCGGCTCGCTGATCGCGGTCGCCGTGTGGGTCGCCGCTCGGACCGCAAAGGCCAAGAAGTCATGAGTAGCCAAGAGAATCCAGAAGAGAACCTGCCCAGCGTGCAGGAAGCCGAGCACAGCCCGGTAGCGGTCGCGGACGAGAAGAACCCGTTCGCCGACCCGGGGCTGCCGCCCCACGAGCATCGCGTCCAGGACATCGACGAGAAGGCAGCCCGGCGCTCCGAGCGCGCGGTCGCCTTCATGTTCCTGCTCTCGATGCTGGCCACGGTCGGCTTCATCGCCTCGTTCGTGGCCTTCCCGGTCGACCAGAGCGTCTACATCTGGCCGATCGGCCGCATCAGCGCGCTCAACTTCTCCCTGGGGATGACCCTCGGCATCGCCCTCTTCTGCATCGGCGCGGGAGCGGTCCACTGGGCCCGCACCCTGATGTCCGACGTGGAGGTCGCCGACGAGCGGCACCCCATCGCCGCCGAGCCCGAGGTCAAGGCCAAGGTCATGGCCGACTTCAAGGCCGGCGCCGAGGAGTCGCAGTTCGGCCGCCGCAAGCTGATCCGCAACACGATGTTCGGCGCGCTGGCCATGGTGCCGCTCTCCGGCATCGTCCTGCTGCGTGACCTCGGTCCGCTGCCCGAGGACAAGTTGCGGCACACCCTGTGGGGCAAGGGCAAGCTGCTCGTGAACATGAACACGAACGAGCCGCTGCGCCCCGCGGACGTCTCGGTCGGTTCGCTGACCTTCGCCAAGCCCGAGGGCCTGGAGGAGCACGACCACGACTTCCAGGTGCAGATCGCCAAGGCGGCCCTGATGATCGTCCGGATCCAGCCGGACAACATCAAGGACAAGCGCGAGCTCGACTGGTCGCACGACGGCATCGTCGCCTACTCCAAGATCTGCACCCACGTGGGTTGCCCGATCTCCCTGTACGAGCAGCAGACGCACCACGTCCTCTGCCCGTGCCACCAGTCCACCTTCGACCTCTCCGACGGTGCCCGAGTGATCTTCGGCCCGGCCGGTCACGCACTGCCGCAGCTGCGCATCGGCGTGAACGACGAGGGCTACCTCGAGGCGCTCGGCGACTTCGAAGAGCCCGTCGGTCCTGCATTCTGGGAGCGCGGATGAGCACTTCGGCGAACGACAACCGCAAGAAGGAGGCGCCCGCCGGTGAGCGGGTCGCCGACTGGGCCGACGGCCGCCTGGGGATCTATTCCCTGGCCAAGGCCAACATGCGCAAGATCTTCCCGGACCACTGGTCCTTCATGCTGGGTGAGGTCGCGCTCTACAGCTTCATCATCATCATCCTCACGGGTGTGTATCTGACGCTGTTCTTCCACCCGTCGATGAACGAGGTGGAGTACCACGGCAGCTACGTCCCGCTGCAGGGACAGCTGATGTCCGAGGCGTTCAACTCGACCATGCACATCAGCTTCGATGTGCGCGGTGGTCTGCTGATCCGGCAGATCCACCACTGGGCGGCGCTGATCTTCCTCGCGGCGATGTTCGTGCACATGATGCGCGTCTTCTTCACGGGTGCCTTCCGCAAGCCCCGTGAGGTCAACTGGATCTTCGGCTTCCTGCTGCTCGTCCTCGGCATGTTCACCGGCTTCACCGGTTACTCGCTCCCGGACGACCTGCTCTCCGGCACCGGTGTCCGCTTCATGCAGGGCGCGATCCTGTCCGTACCGATCGTCGGTACGTACCTGTCGATGTTCCTGTTCGGCGGGGAGTTCCCCGGCGGCGACTTCGTGGCCCGGTTCTACTCGGTCCACATCCTGCTGCTGCCCGGCATCATGATGGGCCTCCTGGTGGCCCACCTGATCCTGGTCTTCTTCCACAAGCACACGCAGTTCGCGGGCCCCGGCAGGACCGAGAAGAACGTCGTCGGCATGCCGCTGCTCCCGGTCTACATGGCCAAGGCCGGAGGCTTCTTCTTCCTGGTCTTCGGCGTCATCGCGGCCATCTCGGCGATCGCCACGATCAACCCGATCTGGGCTCTCGGCCCATACCGTCCGGACCAGGTCTCCACCGGAGCCCAGCCCGACTGGTACATGGGCTTCTCCGAGGGCCTGATCCGGTTCATGCCGGGCTGGGAGATCAATCTCTGGGGTCACACGCTCGTCCTGGGTGTGTTCATCCCGCTGATCATCTTCCCGTTGGTCCTGGTCGCGATCGCGGTCTACCCGTTCATCGAGTCCTGGGTCACCGGCGACAAGCGCGAGCACCACATCCTGGACCGCCCACGCAACGTCCCGACCCGTACGGCCTTCGGTGTCGCATGGCTGTCCTGGTACTTCGTGCTGCTCATCGGCGGCGGAAACGACCTGTGGGCCACGCACTTCCACCTGTCGATCAACTCGATCACCTGGTTCGTGCGGATCGCCTTCTTCGTCTTCCCGGTGCTGGCGTTCATCATCACCAAGCGGATCTGCCTGGGTCTGCAGCGGCGCGACAAGGACAAGGTGCTGCACGGGCGCGAGTCCGGCATCATCAAGCGCCTGCCGCACGGTGAGTTCATCGAGGTCCACGAGCCGCTCAACCAGGAGCAGCTGCACACGCTCACCGCGCACGAGCAGTACGTGCCGGTCGAGATCGGCCCGACGGTCGACGAGAACGGTGTCGAGCGCAAGGTGTCCGGTTCGCAGAAGCTCCGGGCCAAGCTCTCGAAGGGCTACTTCGGGGAAGAGAGCCAGATCCCCAAGCCCACCGTCGAGGAGTACAAGGAGATCACGAGCGGCCACGGCCACCACTGATCCCTGAGCTCACAGAGCTCTGACCACAAGGTCGCCACGGCAAGAGCCCCGTCCATTGCGCGGACGGGGCTCTTTGCCGTCCCCGCACCTGGATAGGGTGTCCTTGGCCCATTTATACGAACTCAGGAGCGGCAGATGAGCGCTGTGACCCCCGCAGGAGGCAATACCGCGGCGGGCCGTTCCTGGCCCGACGTACTGAACGGTCTGCTCGACGGGCGCGACCAGAGCGCCGACGACACCGCCTGGGCCATGGACCGCATCATGCGCGGCGAGGCCACCGACGCGCAGATCGCCGGCTTCGTGGTGGCGCTGCGCGCCAAGGGCGAGACGGTCGAGGAGATCTCCGGTCTCGTACGCGCCATGTATGAGCACGCCAATGTGATCAAGGTGCCCGGCGAGACCGTCGACATCGTCGGCACCGGTGGCGACGGCGCCAAGACCGTCAACATCTCCACGATGTCCGCGATCGTCATCGCCGGCGCGGGCGCGAAGGTCGTCAAGCACGGCAACCGCGCCGCGTCGTCGGCCAGCGGCGCCTCCGACGTGCTCGAGAAGCTCGGCGTGAACCTGGAGCTCACGCCGCAGCGGGTCGTCGAGGTCGTGGAGGAGGCGGGCATCACCTTCTGCTTCGCGGTGAAGTTCCACCCGGCGCTGCGGTACGCGGGCGCCGCGCGCGGCCAGCTGGGCATCCGGACCGTGTTCAACCTGCTCGGTCCGCTCACCAACCCGGCCAGGGTGCGGGCCCAGGCGGTCGGCGTCGCCGACCCGCGGATGGCGCCCGTGGTGGCCGGTGTCTTCGCCGAGCGCGGGCATTCCTCGCTCGTCTTCCGCGGCGACGACGGGCTCGACGAGCTGACGACGACGTCGACCTCCCGGGTCTGGGTGGTGCGTGACGGAGCCGTGCGCGAGGAGGCCTTCGACCCGCGCGACGTCGGGATCGACCTGGTGCCCATCGAGGCGCTGCGGGGTGCCGACGCCTCGTACAACGCGGAGGTCGCGCGGCGGCTGCTCGACGGGGAGACCGGGCCCGTGCGGGACGCGGTGCTGCTCAACTCGGCGGCGGCGCTCGTGGCCCTCTCGCCGGGCGAGGGGAGCCTCGTGGAGGAGATCCGGGCCGGCATGGTCAGGGCGGCCGAGTCCATCGACTCCGGGGCCGCGAAGAAGGCCCTGGAGCGCTGGGTGGCGGCCAGCAACCGCTGACGCGGGCCCCGAATGTGACCCAAGGCGCAGTCCGGATTCTGGACTGCGCCTTGCGCGTCGAAGATCATGTGGCAAGATGCTCAACAGGTCATGAGTGACAGCGATTAGGCCCCGGCTTGCTGTCCGGCAACCCTCCGTCCGTGGCGGGGTGCCCCGGGTGAAGACCAGGCCGTACGCAGCAAGGCGTATGGCAAGCGCGGACCCCTCGCGATCACCAGGGGTCCTGGTCCTCGAGGGAGCAGTCTCGTGAGCAAGCGAATGCGATAGGGCTTTCCGGCCCCTTTTCCGCACCCCCCTTTTCTTTTCATCACTGCACCGCCCTGCGTGTCGCACGGGCGTCGCTGCAGTGAACTCGCCTGCCTTCCCACGGGAGTTCGCCATGTCTGTTTCCGCCGTCGCCGCCGACTCGTCCGTCTGTGCCCCCCTCGCCGTCCTCGGCCGGGACGTCACCGTGCCGCTCGTCACCGGTGGCGAGGTGACCTACGCCGCGCTCGACTACGCGGCGAGCGCGCCCGCGCTGCAGCGGGTGTGGGACGACGTGGCCGCGTACGCGCCGTACTACGGCAGCGTGCACCGCGGGGCCGGGTATCTGTCGCAGCTCTCCACCGACCTGTTCGAGAACAGCCGGGTCACCGTCGCCGAGTTCCTCGACTGCCGTGAGGGCGACCAGGTCGTCTTCACGCGGTCGACCACCGACTCGCTCAACCTGCTCGCCGCCGCGCTGCCCGCCGACTGCCAGGTCTTCGTCTTCGAGACCGAGCACCACGCCTCGCTGCTGCCCTGGCGCGACGCCCGCGTGACGTACCTGAACGCGCCGCGCACCGCCGACCAGGCCGTCGCCACCCTGGAGCGCGCTCTCGCCGACCGCGACCCCTACGGGCCCGCCCTGGTCTGCGTGACCGGCGCGTCGAATGTCACCGGTGAGCTGTGGCCGGTGAAGGAGCTGGCCGCCGCCGCCCACGCGCACGGCGCCCGCATCGTCCTGGACGCCGCGCAGCTCGCACCCCATCACCCCGTCTCCGTACGTGAGTTGGACGTCGACTGGGTCGCGTTCTCCGGTCACAAGCTGTACGCGCCCTTCGGCTCGGGCGTCCTCGCGGGCCGCTCCGACTGGCTTCAGGAGGCCGAGCCCTACCTCGCCGGCGGCGGCGCATCGCGGAAGGTCGCGCGGCGCACGGACGGCGGCGTGGACGTCGAGTGGCACGACACCGCCGCCCGGCACGAGGCCGGTTCGCCGAACGTCATCGGCGTGTACTCGATCGCCGCCGCCTGCAAGGCGCTGACCGAGGCGGGCTTCGACGAGCTCGTCGCCCGCGAGAACCACCTCATCGCCAAGGTCCGCGAGGGCCTCGCCGAGGTGCCCGCGGTGAAGGTGCTCTCGCTCTTCGGCGACGACGCCCCGCGCGTCGGCGTCATCTCGTTCGTCGTCGAGGGCTGGAACAGCTCGCACTTCGCCGCGGCGCTCTCCGCCGAGTACGGCATCGGCGTACGCGACGGTCTCTTCTGCGCCCACCCGCTGGTGCGCACCCTGCTCGGCAGCGACCCGCAGACCCAGGGCGAGTGCGGTGCCCCCGAGGCCGCGCCCGGCGAGAAGTCGCTGAACGCGATCCGGGTGAGCTTCGGCGCCGGAACCCCGGACGAGCACGTCGAGCGTTTCGTGCGCGCCGTCAAGGAGCTGGTGGCGGACGGCGCGCGGTGGAACTACCGCACCGAGGACGGGCGTTGCGTGCCGGACACCACCGGGGCCTGAGTCTTTGAGGACGGCAGCCGGGTGCCGATCTGGATCATCCGCAGGGCTCGCTCGGTCGCGTCGGTGAGGAACTCGCCGCCCCGGCCGAGCGCCTCCGTGAGCGAGACCGGGGCGGGCAGGATCGCGCTGTAGGCGTCCACGCCCGCCGCCCGCACATGGTGCGCGCCCTGGCCGATGGTGCCCGCGAGGACGAGCACCGGACGGCCCGACCGCTTGGCGCGCCTTGCCACCTCGGCGGGGATCTTGCCGCGCGGCGTCTGGTGGTCGAGGGCGCCCTCGGCGGTGACGACGAGGTCGGCGCGGGCAAGCCGGGCGTCCAGGTCCAGGTGGTCGAGCAGGACGTCGAAGCGGGGGAGCAGCCGGGCGCCCAGCGCGGCGAGGCCGGCGCCGAGACCGCCGGATGCGCCCGTGCCGGGGCCGAGGGCGAGGTCCGCCGTGGCGTGCAGGTCGCGGGTGAGGATGTGCGCCCAGTGCTCAAGGGCGGCCGCGAGCACCTCGACCTGGGCGGGTGTGGCGCCCTTCTGGGGGCCGAAGACGCGGGCGACGCCGCGCTCGCCGGTCAGGACGTTGAAGGGGTTGCAGGCGACCCGGATCTCGGTGCCCTTCAGACGGGGGTCGAGGCCCGACGGGTCGATGCGGCTCAGGCGGGTCAACTCACGGCCGCCGTGCGGGAGTTCCCAGCCGTCCGCGTCCAGGAGCCGGGCGCCGAGCGCCTGCAGGGCGCCCGCGCCGCCGTCCGACGTTCCGGAGTCGCCGCAGCCCACCAGGATGCGGCGGGCCCCCGCGTCCAGGGCGGCGCCGATCAGCTCGCCGACGCCGTACGTCGTCGTGGCGCCCGGGTCGCGCAGATCGCGCGGGACCAGCGAGAGCCCGGCCACCGCCGCCATCTCGACGACCGCCGTGCCGTCGGGCAGTAGCGCGAAGTGCGTGCCGATCCGCTGGCCGACGGGCCCGGTGGCGGGCAGTGCGACCAGGCGGCCGCCGCCGGTGGCGGCCAGGGCGCGCGCGGTGCCCTCACCGCCGTCCACCAGGGGGATCAGATCGGTCACCGCGTGCGGGACGACACGGCGTACCCCTTCGGCGATGGCCTCGGCCGCGGAGTGCGCGGACAGGGACTCCTTGAAGCCGCTGGGGGCGATGGCGAAACGGGTCAGCATGAGGGTCTCCATGGCAGAGGGAACTGATGGGCGCGGGGCTGCGACATTGGCGGCTCCGCCGCGCGGGCTCGACCAGCCCCCACCGGCCCGCAGATGACGTTCCAGCACAGCGCTCAGCGAACGGGCACGCCGAGCAGCGGCCACAGCGCGATGGCGAAGAGCAGCACGAGCGCGGCCGTCAGCGGTGCCAGGACCGCGGAGAGGCGGAGCAGGTCGCGCGGGGTGTAGGTGGGGGTGCCGGGGATGTCGGCGAAGAGCGTGACGGGCTTCGCGGACGCGGGCAGCGTGTGGCAGAAGCCCGCCGCCGCGGTGGAGGCCAGGGCGGCCGCGACGGGGTTGACGCCCGCGCCGACGGCCGCCGCGACGACCAGCGGGACCAGGACCGAAGAACGCGCCGAGCGGGACTGCAGGACGAGGTGCGCGGTCGTGCTGACCCCGACGACCACGGTCAGGAACAGCCAGGGCGGCACATCCAGCGGAACGCCGCCCACCAGCCACTTCGCCGCCCCCGAGTCGGCGAGCGCGACGCCCATCGCCATCGTCGCCGCCATGAAGAGCAGCAGCGACCAGGGCACCGTCTTCAGGGCGTCCTTCAGACGTACGGTGCCGAGTGCGGGGGAGGATGCGACGACCGCGCCGATCAACGCGACCACGGCGGGCGGCACTTGGTGCAGCGGCTCGCTGCACCAGAGCGTGACGACCGTGGCGAGCAGCAGGGCGCAGCGGGTCTCGGCGGGCTCCCAGGGTCCGGTGACCGGCTGCTCGCTGTGCTCCTGGAGCTGCTCGACGGTGATGTGCACGGGACCCTTGCGGTCCGCGCGCCGCGTCGTCGTCAACAGGACGGCCTCCGCCGCCAGATGGGACGAGGCCATGGCGAGCGGCAGGCCGAGCAGCAGCCACTGCGTGAAGCCGATCCGCTCCCCGGTCGCCTCCCACAGGACCGACACCGTGATCAGATGTGCTCCCGCGCCGATCAGGGTCGCGACAGCGGAGAGCAGGATCACGGTCGGAAAGAGCAGGGCGAGCATCACGACCAGGCGCTTCCGGTCGGCGAGGACCTTGGCGAGGGCGAGGAAGACGGGCAGCGCGAGCGCTGCGCGGCCCGACGTGGCCGGCACCGCGAAGGCCGTCACGACGAGCGCCGCCGTCGTCAGATGCGTCAACTGCCGTACGCTGCGCGCCCCGCTGACCAGAAAGGCCGCCGCCCGTCCCGCCAGACCGCTGCGGGCCACGGCCGCCGCGAGCACGAAGGCACAGATCAGCAGCCAGACGGTCTCGTCGCCGAGGGTGCCGAAGAGCGTGTCGCTGCTGATCACCCCGGTCGCGGTGAGCGCGAGGCCGGCGCCGAGCGCGATGTACGTGTCGTCGATCGGCGTGCCGATCCACGCACAGGTCGCCAGGGCGAACACGGCGAGAGTGAGGCGGGCGTCGCCGCTCAGGCCGGGGAAGTTGCCGGGAACCACGAGCAGCGCGCACAGACTCAGCGCGACGCACAGCGTGATGGCTTGGCGGGGATTCAGGGTCACACAGGAAGCCTCGGGCCCCGCCGTGAGCCCTCAATGAGCCTGAGATGAAAGGAACTTCACGGGGTGATTTGGGCGCTCACCCCGGCAGGCCGGGCGCTCACCCCGGCAGCCGGTACCCCATCCCGCGCACCGTCTCCACCCGCTCGGCGCCCAGCTTCTTGCGCAGCGCTCGTACGTACACGTCCACGATGTTGGACCCGGGGTCGAAGTCGTAGCCCCACACATGGGAGAGGATCTGCTCCCGCGAGAGCACCTGCCCCGGATGGCGCAGGAACAGTTCGAGCAGCACGAACTCACGTGCCGTCAGGTCCACCGTCCGCTCGCCCGAACGCGCCCTGCGGGTGCGCAGATCCAGCGTCAGATCCCCGCCGCGCAGCACCGTCACCTCCGGGGCGCCCGCCGCCGTGCGCAGCCTCAGGCGCACCCGCGCGAGCAGCTCCTCGAAACGGAACGGCTTGGTCATCCAGTCGTCGGCGCCGCCCTCGAGGCCCGCCACCGTGTCCCGGACCGAGTCGCGGGCGGTCAGCACGATCACCGGGGTCGTCACCCGGGCCTCGCGCAGCTGCCGCAGGACCGTGAAGCCGTCCTTGCCGGGCAGCCCGATGTCCAGGACGACCAGGTCGAAGCCGCCGGTCAGGGCGTAGTCGTAGGCCGCTTCGCCGTCGCCGACGACGCTGGTGGTGAAGCCGTTGGCCCGCAGGCCCTTCTCGACGAAGGAGGCGATGCGCTCCTCGTCCTCGACGATGAGAATCCGGTTCATGGCAGTCCTGGTTCCTGTTCTCGCAGTACGAGTACGAAGGTGGCGCCGCCGGAGCCCGACGCCGTGGGCCGCAGCTCGACCCGGCCGCCGTGCCCTTCGGCGATCGCGCGCACGATGGCGAGGCCGAGCCCGGCGCCGGTGGCGCGGGCGCCGCGGCGTGCGGTGCCGCGCCGGAACCGCTCGAAGATCACCGCCGCGTCCTGCGCCTGGACGCCGGGCCCGCTGTCGGCGACGTACAGCTCGATCCGGCCCGCCGTGCTGCGTGAGCCGATGCCGATGCGCTGGCCGGGGACGGTGTGCTGGACGGCGTTCTGGGCGAGCTGCACCATCGCCTGGGTGATGCGCTGCGGGTCGAGACCGGTCTCGCCGTCGGCCACTTCGGCCAGCCGCCAGTCGCGGTCGCCGAGCGCCCGCGCCTTGACGAAGACGTCCGCGGTCAGCTCGGCGAGCTGCACCGGCTCGGGGGTGACGAAGTCGGGGCGCTCGGCCTTGGCGAGGAGGAGGAGGTCCTCGACGATGCGGCTCATCCGGTCGAGCTCCTCCATCACGATCCGGACGGTCTCCTCGCGCTCGCCCGGATCGTCGCCCATCAGCTCCAGATGGCCGCGCACGATGGTGATGGGCGTGCGCAGCTCGTGCCCGGCGTCGTCGACGAACTCGCGCTGCGCGGCGAACGCGCGCTCCAGTCGGTCGAGCATGCCGTTGAACGTCTCGGCGAGCGCCGCGATGTCGTCCCTGCCCTGCACCGGGATGCGCCGGGTCAGATCCTGTTCGGTGAGCTGCGCGGCGGTCGTACGCACCAGACGTACGGGCTTGAGGATGCGGCCCGCGACCGCCCAGCCGATGCCGGTGGTCATCAGGAGCGCGACCCCGGAGATGGCGAGCAGCATCGTGAACACGTCGCCCGCCTTGGCCTGTTCGCCCGCCGGGTGGAAGGCGACGACGAACGCCGCCGCCGGATGGCCCGCGCTCGCCGCGATCTCCACCTTCGCCCAGCGGACCTCGCCGCCCTCGCGGTGCAGCGTGCCGGTCGCGTCGGGGGACTCGAAGACCGTTCGCAGGGCGGCGGTGTCCTCGGCGAGCGGATGGTCGATCCGTGGCTCGCGCGACTGCTCCTTCTTCGCGGGTGCCTTGCCGGGGCGGCCGACCAGGCCGAGGAGCTCCTCGTCGGGGTCGGCGTACTGCCGGGACAGGAAGAGCCGCAGGAGGGGGTCGGGAGCGCTGAACTTCTCGCCCGTGTGCGGATCGACTCCTTCGCGGGCGAGGTTGGTGAACTCCGCGGTCTCCTGGGCGAGCAGCCGGTCGATGCGGTGGTCCACGTCGCGCAGCAGGACGGAGCGGGTGGTGGCCGCGACCGCGGTGAGCGCGACGGTCATCACCACGAGCAGCCAGAGCAGGATGCGGACACGGGCGGATATCCAGCGGTGCGGGCGCTCAGCCGTCGTCACCGGGACCGTCGTCGTCGTTGTCGCCCCGGCCGCTGCCTTCGTTGCCGTCGTCGTCGTTGTCATCGCCCGGGGAATTCTCGCTGACCGGCGGTGGGGACACGGTCTCGTCGCTCGGCGTCGGCCGGGGGGTGGCGGGCTTCGAGGGCGGAGATGACGGCTTCGAGGACGGCGAGCCGCTCTCCAGCTCCACCTTGGGCGGGGCCTTGGGAGGCTCGGGGCTGTCGGTCAGGACGTAGCTGGTCGTGGCGATGCCGAGGGGGATCGCCACGACGGCGGCCAGGGCGGCCATGCGGTGGGAGAAGACCATGACAGCGAGGGTGCGGGGCGCAGTGCGCCAGCAGCATGAGCCGCAGATGAAGAAACCCTCATCCGACGGCCGTGCGGATGCCTAGGAGTCGAGGCCGATCGCGAACGCCGCCTCCAGGTCGTGCTGCGAGTACGTACGGAACGCGACATGCGTGTCCGTCGCCTCCACGCCCGGGATCTTGCTGATCTTGCCGGGGATGACATCGGCCAGGTCGTCGTGGCGGCCGACGCGCACCATGGCGATCAGGTCGTAGGTGCCGGTCACGGAGAAGACCTCGCTGACACAGTCGAGGGCGGAGATCGACTCGGCGATCTCGGGGATCCGGTCCACGCTGGTCTTGATGAGCACGATCGCGGTGATCACGGCTGACTGTCTCCCTCGGTAGCCGGTGCTGGCCTCTTCACTCTATCCGTCCGGCCATACCGCACCCACGCGTAGAGAAAGCCCAGCGAGAAGCCCACCAGGTGGGCCAGATAGGCGACTCCGGGACCCTGACCGCCCTGCAGTGCGGCGAGCCACTGCAGCGTCACCCAGAACGGCAGCACCACCCAGGCGGGAAAGCGCAGCGGAAGGAAGAAGAGGAACGGGAAGAGGCTGGTGACCCGTGCCTTGGGGAAGAGTCGCAGGAAGGCGCCGAGCACCGCCGAGATCGCCCCCGACGCGCCCACCAGGGTCTGGTCG
The DNA here is from genome assembly GCF_026340305.1 of Streptomyces sp. NBC_01381. Classification (NCBI taxonomy): domain Bacteria; kingdom Bacillati; phylum Actinomycetota; class Actinomycetes; order Kitasatosporales; family Streptomycetaceae; genus Streptomyces; species Streptomyces sp. NBC_01381. The sequence continues at coordinate 2,972,350 of NZ_JAPEPI010000001.1, forward strand.
GAGCCGGCGTGCGCGGCCGCGTAGGCGAGCAGGGCGAGATAGCCGCAGCCGACGTAGAAGAGCGCGAACTGGAGGTGCCCCATCCGTTCCTCGACCATCGCCCCGAAGACGTACAGGAAGAGCATGTTGCCGAGCAGATGCAGCCAGCTGCCGTGCACGAACAGCGCGGTGAGGGGGCCGAGCGCGGCCCGCGGCACCCCGCTGATCAGCTCCGATGGGACCACCCCCCACCGCGCGAAGTAGTCCTGCTGCGCGGCGAGCAGCTGGTCGCCGATGCCGTAGACGGGGTTGAGCCCGGACACGGGGGAGATCACGAAGACCAGACAGCAGGCGACGATCAGGCTGTACGTCACCGGGGCCGACTGGCCCCTGATCAGCCGGACCGCCGTCGCACCCCATGTGTTGATCATGAACAGAGCATGACGTAAGGGGCGCTACCCGTACAGACCGCCTCGCCGCTGTGGAGGCCGCCGCATGGAGACCCTTACAGGCCTTAGGGTTACGGGCACCACGCACCATGGAATCCCGAAGGAAAGCGAACAGCCACGATGACGGTTCCTCTGCCGACCGACACCACCCGGTGGCGCTGCACGCTCTGCGGCAACCTCACGCGGTTCGACGTGACCCGCTCTTCGAAGGTCGTCGAATATGTGCACCTCGACCTGGCCGGTGAGTCGAACGTCGAGGAACGTGAGGTGGTCAGTGAGACCATCGAGTCGGTCCGCTGCCGCTGGTGCAACGCGGTGGACAAGGTGGAACTCGTGGACAGGCCGGGTGCCGGCTCCTGAGGGAGCGGGCCCCGCACAGCTAGTGGGGTGAGCGATGGTGGAGAGCGCGAGCGGGGAGCCGGACGACGGCGCCGCTGAGGTGCTCGACCGCCCGCTGCCCGACGGAGTGCGCCGACGGGTCGTCCAGATCGTCTCGGACGGCTTCGGTGGTCTCACGGTGAGCGAACTGCCCGCACAGCTGCGGCAGTACGCCCGTTTCACGCCGACCCGGCGCACCAAGTTCGCCGGCAACGCGATGGCGGCCGCCCTGGAGGGCGACCCGCTCTTCCGGCAGCGCATCGGCGAACGTCTCAGAGAGGTGCAGCCCGAGCTCACCGGTGCCCTGGACGCGGGCTCCCCGCCCCCGGCCGCGGACCCGCTCGACGTGGCGGCCGCGGCCTATGTGTTGCGCCCCACGGGCTGGGTGAAGCTGGTGACCGCCGCGGGCGAGGAGGCCCAGCGGGCGGACGCCGAGCGCGTCGACGACGAGACCCGGGCCGAGCTGGAGCGGCTGCGCGAGGAGCTCGCGGCGGCCCGCGGCCAGACGAAGGCCGAGACGGAGCGGCTGCGCACGGAGCTGGAGTCGGCGAAGAAGGAAGCCGAATCGATGCATCGCAAGCTGCGCGGCGCACTCAGCGACGTCAAGCGCGGGGAGGCGGCCCTGCGCAAGGCGGCGGCCGAAGCCGACGCCGTGCGTGCCGAGGGTCAGGCGCAGGTGTCCGCCGCGGAGAGCGAGACCCGGCGGCTCAAGGCCAGGCTCAGCGAGACCGAGGCGGCGCTCGAAGCCAGCCGCAGGGCGGCGCGCGAGGGCCGCAGCGTCGAGGACATGCGGGTGCGGCTGCTCCTGGACACGGTCCTCGAGGCCACCCAGGGGCTGCGCCGCGAACTCGCCCTGCCGCCCGTGTCGGTGCGGCCCGCCGAGACCGTGGACGCCGTCGAGCCGGGGCGGATGACGCCGAAGGACATCGCGGCCCGCGCGCTCTCCGAGAACGATCCGGCCATCCTCGACCAACTGCTCGCGCTGCCGCAGGCGCACCTGGTCGTGGACGGCTACAACGTCACCAAGACCGGCTATCCCACGATGCCCCTGGAGAAGCAGCGCCTTCGGCTGCTCGGCTCGCTCTCGCAGCTCGCCGCCCAGACCGGCGCCGAGGTCACCTGCGTCTTCGACGGGGCCGAACTCGCCGCGCCCGTCCTGCTCGCGCCGCCGCGCGGGGTGCGCGTCCTTTTCTCCAAGCCGGGCGTCACGGCGGACGAACTGATCCGCCAGCTGGTGCGCGCCGAGCCTCCCGGGCGCCCCGTGGTCGTCGTCTCCACCGACCGCGAAGTGGCCGACGGGATCGCGAAGGCGGGGGCGCGGCCCGTCGCTTCCGTCGTGCTCCTGAAGCGGCTTTCGCGCGGCTGACGTACGCCCGACTCTGTGCGGCTAAGGGTGCCTGAGTAACTCCTGTTCCCTATGCCCGAATTGGGGCGACGCTTACGCAACGTAGCGTCAAGTGCCCGTCACTGCCTGTGCGTCAACGGTAAAGAATGCGCCCGACCGGCGACTTTTTGCTGATCAGGATTTGAACTGATCACAAGAACATCACTAGGGTCTCGCCTCGAACCTCCGCTCGGTGGATCGCTCATCCGGGGCGACAGCGGTGGTACCCGCCCACCGGGTTTCGGTAGGCGGCTGGAGGAAGAAGGAGCCGCCTTCGTGGCGTCCCACCGTCGACCCAAGCAGCCGAGCCGCGCCCGTGTGACCGTGCTCACCGCAACCGCCGCCGCTGCCGTGGCACTCACCTCGCAGGCCGCCAACGCCTCGCCGAGCGAGAAGCCGAGCAAGGACGAGGTCAAGTCCAAGGTCGACAAGCTCTACGAGGACGCGGGCCGGGCCACCGACCGGTACAACGGCGCCAAGGAGAAGCAGGAGAAGCTCGAGAAGGAGATCGGCGAGCTTCAGGACAAAGTCGCGCGCGGCCAGGAGGACCTCAACGACCTGCGCAGCGGCCTCGGTTCGATGGCCAGCGCGCAGTACCGCTCCGGCGGCATCGACCCCTCCGTCCAGCTCTTCCTCTCGGCCGACCCGGACGACTACCTCGACAAGGCGTCCACCATGGACCAGTTGAGCAGTCAGCAGGTCGAGGCGCTCAAGAAGGTCCAGGACAAGCAGCGGACCCTCGCGCAGGAGCGCAAGGAGGCGTCCGACAAGCTCAGCGACCTCGCGGAGACGCGCAAGGAACTGGGCAAGAAGAAGAAGGAAGTCCAGAGCAAGCTCGGCGCCGCCCAGAAGCTGCTCAACACGCTGACCGCCAAGGAGAAGGCCGAGCTCGCCGCCAAGGAGCAGCGCGCGAGCCGCACCGCCGACGACCGCGTGGACCTCGGCAAGGAGGCCCCCGCCTCGCAGCGCGGCCAGGCCGCCCTGAGCGCCGCCGCCACCCAGCTCGGCAAGCCGTACGTCTCCGGCGGCAGCGGCCCCAACTCCTACGACTGCTCCGGCCTCACGCAGTGGGGTTACAACCAGGCCGGTGTGCAGATCACCCGCACCACCTACACCCAGCAGAACGACGGCACGAAGATCGGCCGCTCCGAGCTGAAGCCGGGCGACCTGGTGTTCTTCAACAGCCTCGCGCACGTCGGCTTCTACGCGGGCAACGGCCAGGTCCTTCACGCCCCGAAGCCGGGCGCCGTGGTGCGCTACGAGTCGATGTCCACCATCGGCTCCTTCCAGTTCGGCGTCCGCATCTGATTTCCGCTCGGCGGTCCGCATCTGAAACGACCGGCGTGCCGTCCGAACGGGCGAATTCCGCCAACTCCTGCTGACCCCACGCCCCGTCGGTGACCTGCGTCTCCGGCGGGGCGTCACGTTGTGTGCACGGCCAGGTCTTTGGCCGTGACGTGATCCCACGGCTACTGTCGCGCGCACTCCCCCGACGGATCGGGGGGTTCGCCAGCGGAGGGAGAGCGGCTTCCCGTGGGGTCCCATCGTCGTCCCGCACAGTCCGGCCTTGACCGGAGCGCGCGCGTGACCGTCTTCTCGGCAGCGGCGGCCACTGCGGCCACCGCCGCCGCCGCACTCGGCGCCGCACCGGCGGGCGCAGCGCCGCAGGACACTCCGTCCGACACCAAGGCCAAGGTGGACCGCCTCTACGAACAGGCCGAGCAGGCCACCGAGTCGTACAACAAGGCCGATGAGCGCGCGGACACGCTGCGCGAGCAGGTCCGTCTCGCCAAGGACAGCGTCGCCCGTGGGCAGGAGCGCATCAACATGATGCGCCGCGCCCTCGGCGCGCTCGCCGGGGCCCAGTACCGCTCCGGCGGCATCGACCCCTCGCTCGCCCTGATGCTCTCCTCCGACCCCGAGGGCTATCTCGACAAGGCGGCGGCGCTCGACCGCATCGGCGCCCGGCAGGCCGACGAACTGACCGATCTGCAGAAGGCCCAGCGCGCCCTCTCCCAGGAGCGCACGGAGGCCACCCGCAAGCTCGTCGACCTCGAGGAGAGCCGCAAGGCGGTGGCCCGCCACAAGCGCACCGTCGAGCACAAGCTCGCCAAGGCGCGGCGGCTGCTCAACTCGCTGTCCTCCGACGAGCGCGACGCGTACGACAAGGCGTCGCGCTCGGGACGCGGCGGACTGCCCGATCTCGGCGGCGCGGTGCCCGCATCGTCGCGGGCCGCCGCCGCGATCGCCGCGGTGAGCTCGGCGGTCGGCAAGCCGTACGTGTGGGGCGCCAACGGCCCCTCCGGCTTCGACTGTTCGGGCCTCACCCAGTGGGCGTACGCACAGGCGGGCGTCGGCCTGCCGCGCACCTCGCAGGCGCAGCGCTACGCCGGGCGCCAGGTGCCGCTCGGGCAGGCACAGCCCGGCGACCTCGTCACCTACCGCGACGACGCGAGCCACATCGGGATGTACATGGGCAACGGCCAGGTCGTGCACGCGCCCTACCCCGGAGCGCCCGTGCGCTACGACCCGGTGGGCATGATGCCGGTGTCGTCGGTGACGCGGATCTGACCGGCGGCGGGCCGCCCGCTGCCCGTACGATCTGAATCATGGCTGGTCGCGGGCGTGGGTCGGGAGTCCTTGCACTCTGCGTCGCGCTGCTCGTCGGATGCGGCGGTCCTTCGGCGCCCGACGCGGCGCCCGGCGACGTGCGCAGGCTCCTGGACCGGCGCGCGGAAGCGGTGCTCGACCGGGACGCCGCCGCGTACCGCGCGACGGGCCGGCCCGCCGAGGCCTACGGCAACCTCCGTGATCTCCCGCTCGCGTCGTGGGGGTACCGCCTGACCGCCTTCGACCGGGACGGCGCGCGGGCCACGGCGACCGCCGAGCTCCGGTACCGGATCAAGGGCTACGACAGGGAGCCGCTGAGCACGACGCGCACGCTCTCGCTCCGGGAGCGCGACGGACAGTGGTACGTCGCCGCCGAGCGCCCCGCGAAGAAGGCCACCGAGCAGCTCTGGGACCAGGGGCCCGTCACGTCCGTGCGGGGCGACCACAGCCTCGTCCTGGGCGTCGGGCGCGGGGACCGGGCCACCGCGGAGCTGCGCGCGTACGCGGATCTCGCCGACCGCGCGGTGCCGTCGGTGCGGGACGCCTGGCGCGGGAAGTGGCCCGGGCAGGTCGTCGTCCTCGTGCCCAAGTCCCTGGACGGCATGGCGGGGCTGCTGGGGGCGCCCGCCTCCGGCTATCAGGGGATCGCGGCGGTGACCACGGGGGAGGCCGGCGGCTCCGGGCAGGCGCCCGCCGACCGGATCATCGTCAACCCGGAGGCGTACGGCGTGCTCGGTGCCTTCGGCAAGCAGGTCGTCATCACCCACGAGACGACCCACGTCGCGACCCGCGCGCACACCTCGCGGGCCACCCCGCTCTGGCTCTCCGAGGGCTTCGCCGACTGGGTGGGCTACCGCGGCACGGGCCGGACCGCGGCACAGGCCGCGCCCGAACTGCGGCGCGCCGTCCAGGAGGAGCGGCTGCCCGCGGCGCTGCCCGAGGACGGCGACTTCGGCTTCAGCGGGGACTCGGGGAAGCTGGCGCAGGCGTACGAAGGGGCGTGGCTGGCCTGCCGGATGATCGCCGACCAGTGGGGCGAGGAACGTCTTACGGCGTTCTACGAAGCGGTCGGCGACCACAAGAAGAGGCCCGGCGCGGTGGAGGACGCCCTGCGGGATGTCCTCGACCTCAGCCCGGAGGAGTTCACGGCGCGCTGGCGTACGTATCTGCGCGCTGAGTTCGGCTGACCCCGGCGGGCTCCGGACCGTGTCCCCGGGGCTCGGACACCGTCCGCCGCCACAGGTTCCGGCAGGCGAGCAGCGCCGCCGCGACGAGCAGACCATTGCGTACGAAGAGCAGCGCGATGCCCAGCGGATCACTGGCCACCACGTGCGAGAACCAGACGGGGAACTCCAGGAACGTGACGAACGTGGCCGCCAGGACGAGCCGGGCGGGCAGCACCATCCGGCTCGTACGGAACGCCAGGCACACGGCGGCGATCCCCACCAGCCAGACCATGTACTGCGGGCTGATCACCCGGCTCGTCACGGTGAACAGGAGCACGGCGACGAAGGCCGCGTCCGCGACCGTGCCCGCCGACCAGGCGCGCGCCCGCAGCCGCCACACGAGCAGCCAGCAGCAGGCCGCCACGGACAGCGCCTGCGCCACCGTGCTCACCAGCGGGACGTACGGGCCGATGAACTCCACCGAGCCGTAGTTCAGCTGGACCTGGCCGCTCCAGCCGAAGTGCCGCGCGACATGGAAGACGAGGGCGCCGAGCGACTCGACCTCGGTGCCCCGGTCGCGCTGGAAGGTCAGGAAGGCGAGCGCGCCCGGCATCGTCACCAGGAAGGCGAGGGCAAGACCGAGTGCCGTGCCGGCCGCGGCGCCCCAGGAGCGCCGGGTGGCACGCCCGCGCGGCGTACCGACGAGCAGCAGCACCGGCCACACCTTGAGCAGCGCGCCGAAGCCCGCGAGCGCGCCCATCGTGCGCGGATGCCGGGCCCCCGCGAGCAGCGCGGCGACCGCGACGGCCGTGACCATCAGGTCGTAACGGGCGTACACGGTGGGCCCGAGCAGCGCCACGCCCACGACCCACACCCAGGCCCCCCGGAGCGACTTGCCGGGCCGCCGCCCCGCGTACAGGAGCAGTCCGACGACCAGCGCGTCGGCGAGGAACGCGAGGACGAAGAAGGCGGTCCCGTAGCCGAGGAAGGGCAGCAGGGCGGGGGAGAGGACCGCGAGGGCGGCGGCGGGCGGGTACTGCCAGGTGACGTCGTCGAGCGGGAAGGTGCCGGTGCGCAGGACCTCGTACCAGCCTTGGTAGATGACCCAGACGTCGCTGGTCACATCGGGTCCGGGGGCGGTGAGGACCTGGAGGACGCAGAGCAGCAGGACGGTCCGGGTCAGGCCCCAGACGGCCAGGATCCGCACCACGCGCCACCACGCCCCTTTTCAGCCGGTTCATTGGGATTCGGGAGCCATGATGGCGGACGGAGCCGTGGATGGGCCAAGAGGCGGGGCCGTTCGGCGCTCTGTCCGGCTTTCGGTACTGTCGGCGACGATGCACAAGACCCTGATCGTCACGAACGACTTCCCGCCCAGGCCCGGTGGCATCCAGGCGTTCCTGCACAACATGGCCCTTCGCCTGGACCCCGAGCAGCTCGTCGTCTACGCCTCGACCTGGAAGCGCGGCCGCGAGGGCGCGGAGGCGACGGCCGCCTTCGACGCCGAGCAGCCCTTCAAGGTCGTACGCGACCCCACGACGATGCTGCTCCCGACTCCGCGCGTCACCCGGCGCGCGGTCTCGCTGCTGCGCGAACACGGCTGTACGTCGGTGTGGTTCGGGGCGGCGGCGCCGCTGGGGCTCATGGCGCCCGCCCTGCGCAAGGCGGGGGCGACGCGGCTCGTGGCGACGACGCACGGCCATGAGGCGGGCTGGGCCCAGCTGCCCGCATCCCGCCAACTCCTGCGCCGTATCGGCGAGTCGACGGACACGATCACCTATCTCGGCGAGTACACGCGCTCCCGGATCGCCGCCGCGCTGACGCCCGCCGCGGCGGGGCGGATGGTCCAACTGCCGCCCGGCGTCGACGAGAAGACGTTCCACCCGGGGTCGGGCGGTGACGCCGTACGCGCCCGCCTCGGCCTGACCGACCGGCCGGTGGTGGTGTGCGTCTCGCGCCTTGTGCCGCGCAAGGGGCAGGACACGCTGATCCTCGCCATGCCGCGGATACTGGCTCGGGAGCCTGAAGCGGTTCTCTTGGTGGTCGGAGGCGGCCCTTACGAGAAGGAGCTGCACAAGCTTGCCGCCGAGACGGGCGTCTCGGAGTCGGTCCGCTTCACCGGCGCGGTGCCGTGGGAGGAACTCCCCGCGCATTACGGCGCGGGAGACGTCTTCGCCATGCCGTGCAGGACCCGGCGCGGGGGCCTCGACGTGGAGGGCCTCGGCATCGTCTACCTGGAGGCTTCGGCGACGGGCCTGCCGGTCGTCGCAGGGGATTCTGGCGGGGCGCCGGACGCGGTGCTTGACGGGGAGACAGGGTGGGTCGTCCGGGGTGGCGTCCCCGAGGACGCGGCCGACCGGATCGTCACCCTGCTGGGCGATGCGGAGCTGCGGGCGCGGATGGGGGAGCGGGGCCGGGAGTGGGTCGAGGAGAGGTGGCGCTGGGACCTGCTGGCAGAGCGGCTTCGGGAGCTGCTGTAGCGCCTAATGGGGTGCCGCCGGGGGTTCGTTGGCGGCTTTCCGTCGTCATGGGCTTGTCGCGCAGTTCCCCGCGCCCCTTAAGGGGCGCGGGGAACTGCGCGAGCAACCAGTCGCGACCGGTAGTCGCGCAACAACACAAGCCACCCGCGGCGGCAAGGCGCGTCACCCCCGGTAAAGGGCTTCAACCTCGTCGGCGTAATCCTTCGCCACAACGCTCCGCTTCAGCTTCAGGGACGGAGTCAGATGCCCCGACTCCTCCGTGAACTGCGTGGCAAGAACGCGGAACTTGCGTACGGACTCCGCCTTGGAGACCGCCGCGTTGCCGTCGTCCACGGCACTCTGGATCGCCGCGAGCAGATCCGCGTCGTCACGCAGCGACGCCGCCGTGGAGCCCGCCGGCTTCCCGTGCTCGGAGGCCCAGCGGCCGAGGAACTCGTCGTCGATCGTGACGAGCGCGCCCACGAAGGGGCGGCCGTCGCCCACGACCATGCACTCGGCGACCAGGGCATGCGCGCGGATCCGGTCCTCGATCACCGCGGGAGCGACGTTCTTGCCGCCCGCCGTCACGATGATCTCCTTCTTGCGGCCGGTGATCCGGAGGTAGCCGTCCTCGTCGAGCGTGCCGATGTCGCCGGTGTGGAACCAGCCGTCGGCGAGCGCCTCTTCGGTCGCGCCCTCGTTGTTCCAGTACCCCGTGAACAGGTGCTCGCCGTGCAGCAGCACCTCGCCGTCGTCGGCGATCCGGACGACCGAACCGGGCAGCGGCTGGCCGACCGTGCCGATCTTCGTGCGGTCCCACGGGTTGAAGGCGGTGGCCGCGCACGACTCCGTCAGGCCGTAGCCCTCGAGGACGGTGAAGCCGATGCCGCGGAAGAAGTGGCCAAGGCGCTCACCCAGCGGCGCGCCGCCCGAGATCGCGTACTCGCCGCGGCCGCCGAGCACGGCCCGCAGCTTGCTGTAGACCAGCTTGTCGAACGTCTTGTACTTGATCTTCAGTCCGAGCGAGGGACCGCTCGGGGTGTCGAGCGCGCGGCTGTACGCGATCGCCGTGTCCGCGGCCTTGTCGAAGATCTTGCCCTTGCCGTCGGCCTGCGCCTTGGCGCGCGCCGAGTTGTAGACCTTCTCGAAGACGCGCGGGACACCCAGGATCATCGTCGGCCGGAACGACGCCAGCTCGTCCGTGAGGTTCTTGACGTCGGGCGCGTGGCCCAGCTTGATCGGCGCCATCAGCGCGCCGATCTGGACGAGGCGCCCGAAGACGTGCGCGACGGGAAGGAAGAGGAGCACCGAGCACTCGCCGGTGCGGAACAGCGGCTTCAGGCGCTCCACCACGTTGCCGCACTCCGCGAAGAAGCTGCGGTGCGTGAGGACGCAGCCCTTGGGGCGGCCCGTGGTGCCCGAGGTGTAGACGATGGTCGCCGGGTCGTCGGCGCCCGCGACCGCGCTGCGCTCGTCGACGGTCTCGTCCGGGACGTCGGCGCCCGTGCGGTTCAGCTCCTCGACGCCACCACGGTCGATCTGCCATACGTTGACCAGATCGGGGAGCCGGTCGCGGACGGAGTCGACGGCCGCGCTGTGCGCGTCGAGCTCGACGACGATGGCCACGGCGCCGGAGTCGCCCAGGATCCACTGGATCTGCTCGGCCGAACTCGTCTCGTACACCGGCACGGTGACCGCGCCCGCGCTCCAGATCGCGAAGTCGACGAGCGTCCACTCGTACCGGGTGCGGGACATCAGACCGACGCGGTCGCCGGGCCGCACGCCGGCGGCGATGAGCCCCTTCGCGGCGGCGCGCACCTCGGCGAGGAAGTTCTTGGCGGTGACGTCCTGCCAGGTGCCGTCCACCTTGCGGCCGATGACGGCGACATCCGGGTGCTGCACGGCATTTCTGCGGACGATGTCGGTCAGATTGCCGTCCGCGGGGACCTCGTACAGGGCCGGAAGGCTGAACTCGCGCAAGACTGCTGCTCCTACATAGGGCGCCGGCGCCACGACGTTGTGCGATGCGACGGTGCGGTCCAAGATCGGGCAGGTGCTCCCGGGGGGAAGTTGAACTGGAGCACTACTGGACTGCCCGGACGTTACCCATGGGTATGGCTTGTCCGGTAGGGGGTCCGGGCCAGATGTTCGGTGCGTCACACGTCCTTGTGGTCTGAACCGCACAGTACGCCACGCGATTCCCGACTCGGAAGTAACCGCAGGTCCGCCCACTCCTGAGGCCTCTACCCACCTTTGCCCACTCGTTCTAGGGTGATCGGCATGCCAGGTTTCCGGATCAACGTGGTCAGTGACGTGCACGGCAACACAAAGGATCTCGCCCGCGCGGGCGAGGGCGCCGACGCGCTCATCTGTCTCGGTGACCTGGTGCTCTTCCTCGACTACGCCGACCACTCGCGCGGCATCTTCCCCGACCTCTTCGGAGAGCGGAACGCCGACCGCCTCGTCGAGTTGCGCACCGAGCGCCGCTTCGACGAGGCCAGGGAGTTCGGCAAGCGGCTGTGGGCGGGCGTGGACAGGGGGCCGGCCATCGAGCGCGCGGTGCGCAAGCAGTACGCCGAACTCTTCGCCGCCTTCCCCACACCTACGTACGCCACTTACGGCAACGTCGACATACCGGCCCTGTGGTCCGAGTACGCGGCGCCCGGCACCACCGTCCTCGACGGCCAGCGCGCCGAGATCGGCGGGCGGGTCTTCGGCTTCGTCGGCGGCGGTCTGCGCACGCCCATGCGGACGCCCTACGAGATCAGCGACGAGGAGTATGCGGCCAAGATCGAGGCCGTCGGCGAGGTCGACGTGCTCTGCACGCACATCCCGCCGGAGGTCCCCGAGCTCGTGTACGACACCGTCGCGCGCCGCTTCGAGCGGGGCAGCCGGGCGCTGCTCGCGGCCATTCACAAGACCCGCCCGAGATACGCACTTTTCGGCCACGTCCATCAGCCGCTGACCCGGCGCATGCGCGTCGGGGCGACCGAGTGTGTGAACGTGGGGCACTTCGCGGGCTCGGGCAGGCCGTGGTCGCTGGAGTGGTGACAGCGGTCCACCCGGTGCGCGATAGCCTTCACACGTCACACACGCATACACACCACCCCCCGTACCGGACCGCATCTGGAGGAGCCACAGAGATGGCGGAACACACCAGCTCGAGCATCACGATCGAGGCGGCACCGGCCGAGGTCATGGGGGTGATCGCCGACTTCGCGCGCTACCCGGACTGGACGGGTGAGGTGAAGGAGGCGGAGGTGCTCGACACCGACGACCAGGGCCGCGCCAAGCAGGTCCGCCTCGTCATGGACGCGGGCGCGATCAAGGACGACCAGACCCTCGGGTACACGTGGACCGGCGAGAACGAGGTCAGCTGGACCCTCGTCAAGTCGCAGATGCTGCGCTCGCTCGACGGGTCGTACCTCCTGAAGCCGTCGGGGACCGGCACGGAGGTCACGTACAAGCTGATCGTCGACGTCAAGATCCCCATGCTCGGGATGATCAAGCGCAAGGCGGAGAAGGTCATCATCGACCGGGCGCTGGCGGGCCTGAAGAAGCGGGTGGAGGCGGGGGCTTAAGCGCCCGGCGCCCCTTCGGGGCGCCGTCGGCCACGGGCGTAACGTTCACCCTTATGCGCACCCTCCTCGTCACCGGCCCCGGCGGCTCCGGCCGTACCACCGTCGCCACGGCCACCGCGTGGTCCGCCGCACGCGAGGGCGCCCGTACCCTCCTGATCACCGCCGACCGAGTCGACGCCCCTGGTCAGGAGCCCGGCCTCACCGTCCGGCGACTGGCCCCGGGCGACGAGTTCCGTGACGACCTCCTCGCCCTGCAGAAGAAGGCGGCCTCCGCCCTCGACCTGCTCGGCGCCGGACGCCTCGAAGGCGAGGAGCTCACGCCGCTGCCCGGCAGCGACGAGCTGGCGCTGCTGCGGGCCCTGCGCGACGCGGGGCGGGACGCGTACGACACCGTGGTGGTGGACCTGCCCCCGCTGCCCCGCGCCCTCACGCTGCTCGCACTCCCCGAGCAGCTCCGCCGCTACCTCCGCAGGCTGCTGCCCCCCGAGCGGCAGGCCGCCCGCGCCCTGCGCCCGATGCTCGGCCGCATCGCCGGTGTCCCGATGCCCGCCGACTGGCTGTATGAGACGTCGGCTCGCTGGGACGCCGAACTCGCCGCCGCGCAGGCCGTGATCGGGGACCCGGGCACGACCGTGCGCCTCGTCGTGGAGCCGGGCCCCGCGGGCGCAGACGCGGTGCGCGCCGCCGCCACCGGGCTCGCCCTGCAGGGCCTGCGCGCCGACGCCCTCCTCGCCAATCGTGTTCTGCCCGACGACACCGCCGACACCTGGTTCGCCGGGCTCATCGCCCAGCAGCGCAAGACCCTGGCGGAGTGGTCGGGGACGTACGGCGAAGAGCTCCGCACACTGCCGCACCTGGGCCACGATCCGCGCGGCGCCGACGACCTGGCCGCCCTCGGCGTGCCCGCGCCCGGCGCCGCCCCGGAGTCCCCGGAAGGCGGCGAGTGGCCCGTCACCGACGCCCTCGCCGACGACGGCGTCCTGGTCTGGCACATCCCGCTGCCCGGAGCCGTGCGCGAGGAGCTCGGTCTTATCCGGCGGGGCGACGAACTGGTCGTCACGGCGGGCCCGTTCCGGCGCATCGTCACCCTGCCGTCCGCGCTGCGCCGCTGTACCGTCGCGGGCGCCGGGCTGCGCGAGGGCGAGCTGCGGGTGCGGTTCACGCCCGACCCGGATCTGTGGCCGCGTACACGGTGAACGGCCTACCGCCGTTCGGGTAACGTCGGGAGTACGAATCCATAGGTCCCCGGTCCATGGGTCCCGGCCCATGGGGCCACCGGCCGCCCTCCGCAGGAGTCTGTCCGTCATGAGCGATGCCACCGAGCGCGAAGTGCCCGAGCCCGAAGCGGCCGACACCGACGCCGACGCCTGGGAGAAGGCCTGCGCCGAGGATCTCGCGGCGGAGAAGGCCCGCCGCCGGGAGCAGTACGGGACACCGCCGGGATCGGCGGGCGAGGAGCTGCGCAAGCTCGTCGACGCCGTCTCGGAGAAGCTGTCCGGACTCCAGACGCCGCTGCTCGGCGCGGTCGCGCAGGGCGCCGTCGAGCAGACCGTGCGGCAGGTCGTCCAGCAGGCGAAGGCCGCCGTCGAACCGGTCATCGAGCGCAACCCCGATGTCTTCGACCACCTCGCCGCCGCGGGCAATGAACTGCTCGCCGCCTACCGCTCCGCGGTGGAGAGCCAGGAGGGCCGCTGGACCCGCGGGAGCGACGCGGCGCGGGGTCCGGAGCGGCGCGATGACGGCCCGGGGCCCGGCGAACACATCGACCTGGACTGAACACCCCTCGGGTACGGTTGGCCGTAGCGGGGCTCGACCGAAACTGAGGGACACATGGGACTCACCATCGGCGTCGATATCGGCGGCACGAAGATCGCGGCCGGAGTGGTCGACGAAGAGGGCACCATTCTCGACACCCACAAGGTGCCCACGCCGCCGACCGCCGACGGCATCGTGGACGCGATCTGTGCCGCCGTGTCGGGAGCCGGCAAGGGGAACGACGTGGAGGCCGTCGGCATCGGTGCCGCCGGATACGTCGACGACAAGCGCGCCACCGTTCTCTTCGCGCCGAACATCAACTGGCGCCATGAGCCGCTGAAGGACAAGGTCGAGCAGCGGGTCGGACTGCCGGTCGTCGTCGAGAACGACGCGAACGCGGCGGCCTGGGGCGAGTACAAGTTCGGCGCGGGCCAGGGCCACGAGGACGTCATCGTCATCACGCTGGGCACGGGCCTCGGCGGCGGCATCATCATCGGCAACAAGCTGCGCCGCGGACGCTTCGGCGTCGCCGCGGAGTTCGGGCACATCCGGACCGTGCCGGACGGACTGCTGTGCGGCTGCGGGAGCCAGGGGTGCTGGGAGCAGTACGCGTCCGGGCGTGCGCTTCTGCGGTACGGAAAGCAGCGGGCCAACGCGACGCCGGAGGCCGCGGAGATTCTCCTCGGGCTCGGCGACGGCACGGTGGACGGCATCGAGGGCAAGCACATCAGTGAGGCGGCCCGGCAGGGGGATCCTGTCGCCGTCGACTCCTACCGTGAGCTGGCCCGCTGGGTCGGCGCGGGCCTGGCCGATCTGGCCTCGCTCTTCGACCCCTCCGCGTTCATCGTGGGCGGCGGGCTCTCCGACGAGGGCGAGCTGGTCCTCGACCCGATCCGGAAGTCCTTCCGGCGGTGGCTGATCGGCGGGGAGTGGCGTCCGCATGCGCAGGTGCTTGCGGCTCAGCTGGGCAACAAGGCGGGGCTTGTCGGTGCCGCGGATCTTGCTCGGCAGGGGTAGTCGCTGCTCGGCGGTTTGACTTGGCGCCCGTCGTCCCCCTGCGGGGGCGGCGGGCGCTTTGCTGTGTCGGTGCCCGGCGGCTGTGGCGTTGTGCCCACCCTTCCCCAAGCTCTCGGCTCCGCTCGAGCAGGGGAGACCCCATTCGCCGTGCGGAACGCCTGCCCACAACGGGGAGGACACAGCGCTATCTTGATCCGCATGGCGATCACTCCGCTGCCCAACTCCCGGACCGGTGAAGACGGTTCAGTCGTCGTTCGGGTGCTCAGTTACAACATTCGGTCCATGCGGGACGACACCGACGCGCTGGCCCGCGTCATCGCCGCGTGCGAGCCCGATCTCGTACTCGTCCAGGAGGCGCCCCGGTTCTTCCGGTGGCGCAAGAAGCTGGCGCGGCTTGCGCGCGCGGCCGATCTGGTGATCCTCTCGGGTGGCGCCACCGCCTCCGGGCCCGCGCTGCTCTGCTCGCTGCGGGCGACCGTGGAGCGGACCGAGGACGTGCTGCTGCCGCTCACCCCTGGCCTGCACCGGCGCGGCTTCGCGACCGCCGTCGTGCGGTTCGGGGGCGCCAGGATCGGCGTGCTGAGCTGCCATCTGAGCCTGCAGAGCGACGAGCGGTACGCGCAGGGCGGGATGCTGCTCGACCGGCTCGCCGGGATGGGCGTGGAGCACGCCGTCGCGGGCGGTGATCTGAACGACCGCCCCAAGGGCCGTACGTTCCGCAGGCTCGCCTCTCAGCTGCGGGACTGCTGGGCGACGGCGCCCTGGGGCGGCGAGAACACCTCGACGCCGGGCGACCCCCATCAGCGTATCGACGCGATCTTCGCGACAGCCGGGGTCGAAGTGCTCGGCTGCGGCGTGCCGTTGGAGCTCGACGGGGTGAGCGAGGCGGATCTGCGGGCGGCCACGGACCATCTGCCCGTGCTCGCCGCCCTCAGAATCCCGGCAGCTCAAGGGGGTTAGAACGGGGTTAGACGACCGCGCCGCGTCCCGGGTCGTCGTCCTCGTCGTCGTCGCCCTTCATCCGTGTCACCAGCGTGGCGAAGCCGCCGAGGAAGCCGCCGATGCTGAGCGTGGCGATCCACCACGTCATGTTCCAGCCGAGGAGCACGGTGAGCAGGAGCAGCACCGGGCCGCCGATCACGGCAAGCCAGGCGAACTTCGCCGTCACATCGGCCTCGGGCAGCGGCGGCGGCTCCGGCGGGACGAAGTGGCCCTCGTCGTCCGCGTCCAGGTCGTCGTCGGAGGCCTCCGGCGCGTCATAGTCACGCGGACCGCCGACTCCGGGCGCGAAGGAGACGGAGCCGCCGAGCGGTGTCTTCGTGCCGGACGCGTCGGTGTCCTCGGAGTCCTTGCCGCGCTTGCCGTCCGTCTGCGGAGGCTCGTTCGTCTCGGGCTCGAGCAGCGCCAGGTCCTCCACGGACTTGAACGGCTTGGCGCCCGGCGGGTCCGCCGGCTCCTGTCCGTACCCCGCGACGATCTCCTGCCAGACCGCGTCCTCGTCCAGCGGCACGCCGCCCTCCGGCTCCGCCTTCTCCTCGGGCTCGCGGTCCTCGTCGTGGTCCGGTTCACGTCGGTCCTGCTCAGCCACCGGTGGCCGTCCCTTCCTTGCCGACACTGGGGGCGAGCCGGCCGATGAACGCGAGGCTCTCCTCGAAAATCCGGTCCGCATCGTGGTCCAACGTCGCGACGTGGTAGCTCTGTTCCAGGAGGATCTCGGTGACGTCCGTGGAGGACACCCGGCTGAGGATCCTGGCCGAGTCGACCGGCGGCACCACATGGTCCTGCGGGCTGTGCAGAAGCAGCAGCGGCTGGGTCACCTGCGGCAGCTCACCGTCGACCCGCTGGAAGAAGCGCCGCAGGGAGTGCGCCGCGTGCAGCGGCACCCGGTCGTAGCCGACCTCGTCCGAGCCCTCCTTGGCGATGTCGCTCGCGATGCCCTTCGTCGTACGCACCAGATGGCGGGCGACCGGCAGGGCGCGCGCGGCGAGGCCGTGCACCTTGTTCCCCGGGTTCACCACGACGATGCCGCGGACCGCGTCGCCGTGCTTCGCGGCGAGCCGCAGCGCGAGCGCGCCGCCCATGGAGAGCCCGAAGACGAAGACCTCCGCACACCGCTCGAGGAGCCCGGCCAGCTCGCGCTCCACCTCCGCGTACCAGTCCTGCCAGCCGGTGATCTGCAGGTCCTCCCAGCGCGTGCCGTGGCCCGGCAGCAGCGGGAGGGAGACGGTCAGGCCCTGTTCCGCGAGGTACTCGGCCCAGGGGCGCAGGGACTGCGGGGATCCGGTGAAGCCGTGACAGAGGAGGACGCCGACCTCGCCGCCCTCGTGGCGGTACGGCTCGGCTCCGGGGAGGACCGGCACTTCGGTCTCCTTCGTGAGATGTGGCTGCGGGGT
Source organism: Streptomyces sp. NBC_01381 (assembly GCF_026340305.1). NCBI lineage: Bacteria > Bacillati > Actinomycetota > Actinomycetes > Kitasatosporales > Streptomycetaceae > Streptomyces > Streptomyces sp. NBC_01381. The sequence goes on from NZ_JAPEPI010000001.1 coordinate 2,989,521, forward strand.
TACGCGGAGTACTTCACGGTACGCGACCGGACTGACACCGACCAGGGCCGTCGGGCCCTTTGGCCTTACAGCGGGTTAAGGTCTGATCCACACATAACAGGAGGCACTCGGTTTGATCTACGGCGCAATGAAGGTCGCCATCGGAGGGCCGCTGAAGCTCGGCTTCAGGCCCTGGGTGGAAGGCCTTGAGAACGTACCCGCCGAAGGACCGGCCATCCTGGCGAGCAACCATCTCTCCTTCTCGGACTCCTTCTTCCTGCCCGCGGTGCTCGACCGGAAGGTCACCTTCATCGCCAAGGCGGAGTACTTCACGTCACCCGGTGTGAAGGGCAAGCTCACCGCGGCCTTCTTCAAGGGCGTCGGCCAGCTGCCCGTGGACCGCTCCGGCGGGCGCGGCGCGGGCGAGGCGGCCATCAAGAGCGGCATCGAGGTCCTGGAGCGCGGCGAGCTCTTCGGCATCTACCCGGAAGGCACCCGTTCGCCCGACGGGAGGCTCTACCGTGGCAAGCCCGGCGGGCTGGCCCGCGTGGCGCTCGCCACCGGGGCGCCGGTGCTTCCCGTGGCGATGATCGACACCGAGAAGATCCAGCCGCCCGGCAAGGTCCTGCCGAAGCTGATGCGGCCCGGCATCAAGATCGGCGAGCCGCTCGACTTCCGCAGGTACCAGGGCATGGAGCACGACCGCTTCGTCCTGCGGGCGGTGACCGACGAGGTCATGTACGAGATCATGAAGCTGTCCGGCCAGGAGTACGTCGACGAGTACGCGACCGCTGCGAAGCGCCGTCTCGCGGACGAGGCGAAGGCCGAGAAGGAAGCCGAGAAGAAAGCGGCGGCGAAGGCTGCGGCGGCCGAGAAGGAACGGTCCGGCGCCTAGCGGCGTCGGTGCAGCGGGGGAGCCGGCGGGCGCCTCCTGGGGTGGGGGAGCATGACCAAGCGCGTACGCGTCATGAGGATGTCGGTCGAGCAGCCGCTGTGGCGTGCGCTGACCGGCTACCGCGTGCTGACCATGCTCTACGCCATCGGCCTTTTCGTGGCCGCACACGAGAATTTCGACCGCCCGTGGGTGGCCATCGCGTACTACGCGGTGCTCGCCGGGTGGACGCTCGGCACGCTGCCGAAGGTCGCGGGCGCCGCGAGCTGCACCAAGCGGTTCCTGGTCATCGACCTGACCGTCGCGATCACGGGGATCCTGCTCACGCCGGTCGCCGACTCGCACCAGCGGATCGTCCACGACGGCCCGACGCTGCCGTCGATATGGACGGCGGGCGCGGTGCTCGCCTTCGCGATCAAGGGCGGCTGGCGGTGGGCGGCCTTCGCGTCGGCGCTGGTCGGCGTCGCCAACATCGCGCAGCGTGGCAGGCCCACCCAGGACACGCTGCACAACGTCCTGTTGGTCTGCATCGCCTCCATCGCCATCGGTTACGTCGTCGAGGTGGCCCGCGCCTCCGAGCGCACCCTCGCCCGCGCCCTGGAGATCGAGGCCGCGACCCGCGAGCGCGAGCGGCTCGCCCGCGACATCCACGACAGCGTGCTGCAGGTCCTCGCGATGGTGCAGCGGCGCGGCAGCGCGCTCGGCGGCGAGGCCGCGGAGCTCGGCCGGCTCGCGGGGGAGCAGGAGGTCGCGCTGCGCACGCTGGTGGCGGGCGGCCTGGTCCGCACGTCTCATGTGTCGGAGGACGCCTCGCTGGGGGCAGTGGTCCGCGCGGTTGATGAGCCCGACGAGGACGCCGACCCCTGTGACCTGCGCTCGCTGCTCTTCCCGTACGCGGGCGCGAAGGTGACCGTCTCCGAGCCGGGCGCCCCCGTCGGGCTCCCGCCGAAGACGGCACGGGAGCTGGCCGCCGCGGTCGGCGCCGCCCTGGACAACGTCCACCGGCACGCGGGCCCGGACGCCGCCGCCTGGATCCTCGTCGAGGACGAGCCGGACGCGGTGATCGTGACCGTGCGGGACGACGGCCCCGGCATCCCCGACGGCCGCCTCGCCGAGGCCGAGGGCGAGGGGCGGCTCGGCGTCGCCCTGTCGATCCGGGGGCGGCTGCGGGACATCGGGGGCACGGCCGAGCTGATCTCGGTGCCGGGGCAGGGCACGGAAGTGGAAATGAGGGTCCCGCGGAACTCGGGGGAACCGGAGAACGTGGGCAGCACACGGGGGAAGGCAGGACAGGAACGATGAGCGAGCAGCAACAGCAGGACGGCCGGGACGGCAAGGGCGCAGTCAAGGTCATGGTCGTCGACGACCACCCGATGTGGCGGGACGCGGTCGCCCGCGACCTCGCCGAGGCCGGCTTCGACGTGGTCGCCACGGCGGGCGACGGCGAGCAGGCCGTACGCCGCGCGCAGGCCGCCGCACCGGACGTCCTCGTACTCGATCTGAATCTGCCCCTGAAGCCGGGCGTGCAGGTCTGCAAGGAACTCGTCGGCGCCAACCCGGCGCTGCGGGTGCTCGTCCTCTCGGCCAGCGGCGAGCACGCCGATGTCCTTGAGGCGGTCAAGTCGGGGGCCACCGGCTATCTCCTGAAGTCGGCCTCCACCGCCGAGCTGACCGACGCGGTGGCCCGTACGGCCGTCGGTGACGCGGTCTTCACGCCGGGCCTCGCGGGCCTGGTCCTCGGCGAGTACCGCCGCCTCGCGTCCGATCCGGCGCCCGGCACCCCGGACGAGCCGAAGGCCCCGCAGCTCACCGACCGCGAGACCGAGGTCCTTCGCCTGGTCGCCAAGGGGCTGAGCTACAAGCAGATCGCCGAGCGCCTGGTCATCTCGCACCGCACCGTGCAGAACCACGTGCAGAACACCCTGGGCAAGCTCCAGCTGCACAACAGGGTGGAGCTCGTGCGGTACGCGATCGAGCGCGGGCTCGACGACGAGTAGCCCTCATTCGAGTGAACATGCTTGATCAACTCCCCTGCGGAGAAACGGAATTGACCGTCCGCACCGTCCCTCAGTGACCTGGATCACCATTAGCGTGACTCGCATCAGGTCACTGAGGCGAAGGGACTTTCCATGGGGGCCAAGAAAATTGGCGTACTGACCGGAGGCGGCGACTGCCCCGGGCTCAACGCCGTCATCCGGGCCATCGTCCGCAAGGGCGTGCAGGAGTACGGCTATGGCTTCGTCGGCTTCCGGGACGGCTGGCGCGGTCCGCTGGAGGGCGACACCGTCCAGCTCGACATCCCTGCCGTGCGGGGCATCCTGCCCCGTGGCGGCACCATCCTCGGCTCCTCGCGCACCAATCCGCTCAAGGTCGAGAACGGCATCCGCCGGATCAAGGAGAACCTCGCCAAGCACGAGGTCGACTCCCTCATCGCGATCGGCGGCGAGGACACCCTGGGTGTCGCCGCGCGCCTGACCGACGAGTACGGCGTCCCGGTCGTGGGCGTCCCGAAGACCATCGACAACGACCTCTCCGCCACCGACTACACCTTCGGCTTCGACACGGCGGTCGGCATCGCGACCGAGGCGATCGACCGCCTGCACACCACCGCCGAGTCGCACATGCGGGTCCTCGTGGTCGAGGTCATGGGGCGGCACGCGGGCTGGATCGCCCTGCACTCGGGCCTCGCGGGCGGCGCGAACGTCATCCTCATCCCGGAGCAGCGCTTCGACGTCGACCAGGTGTGCGCCTGGGTGACCTCGCGCTTCAAGGCGTCGTACGCCCCGATCGTCGTCGTCGCGGAAGGGGCCATGCCCAAGGACGGCGAGATGGTCCTCAAGGACGGTACGCAGGACTCCTTCGGGCACGTCAGGCTCTCCGGGGTCGGTGAGTGGCTGGCCAAGGAGATCGAGGGGCGGACGGGGAAGGAAGCCCGGACGACCGTGCTCGGTCACGTCCAGCGCGGCGGCACGCCCAGCGCCTTCGACCGCTGGCTCGCCACCCGCTTCGGGCTGCACGCGATCGAGGCCGTACGGGACGGCGACTTCGGCAAGATGGTCGCGCTGCAGGGGACGGACATCGTGCGGGTGCCCATCGCTGACGCGACGTCGAAGCTGAAGACCGTGGACCCGAAGCTGTACTCCGAGGTGGGGGTGTTCTTCGGCTGATGTCTGGTGGGCGGGCGCGCCCTGTGCCGCCGCTTCGCGGCGGATTTTTTCCCGCCCGCCCACCCGTTTCTCCGCAGTGCCGTTCTGGCCGTGGGTACCTACACTCGGCCCCATGGAGATCCTCGCCTTCGGCGTGCAGGCCGACGAGAAGCCGCTGATCGAGAAGGCCTTCGCCGCCCACCACGACGTCCGCTGCCTGGACGTCTTCCTCACCGAGGACACCGCCCCCATCGCCGCCGGCTACGAGATCATCTCCACCAGCGTCAACGCCGACCTCGGCAACCGCGTCCTGCAGACCCTCGCCGCCGGCGGGACGCAGATGATCGCCCAGCGCTCGACCGGGTTCAACAACATCGACCTCCAGGTCGCCGAACGCCTCGGCTTCACCGTCGCCCGCGTCTCGTACTACTCGCCGTACTCCGTAGCCGAGTTCGCCTGGACCCTCGCGATGGCCGTCAACCGCCGCATCGTCCGCGCCAGCAACCGCACCCGCGACTTCGACTTCCGGCTCGACGGCCTGATGGGCCGCGACCTGCGGGGCCGCACGGTCGGCGTGCTCGGCACCGGGAAGATCGGCGAGGCGTTCACCCGGATCGCGCACGGCTTCGGGATGAATCTCCTCGGCTGGGACATCGCCCAGAACCCCGTGTGCGTCGAGCTCGGCATGAAGTACGTCGAGAAGGACCAGCTCTTCGCCGAGGCCGACCTGATCAGCCTGCATGTGCCGCTGCTCCCCGCCACCCGGCACATCGTCGGGGCCGACGCGCTGCGGATGATGAAGGACGACGCGATCCTGGTGAACTCCAGCCGGGGCGGGCTCATCGACACCGAGGCCCTCGTCAGGGAGCTGCGCGAGGGCCGTTTCACGGGTGTCGGGCTCGATGTGTACGAGGCGGAGGCGGGGCTCTTCTTCCTCGACAAGTCCCTCGAAGTGGTCCAGGACGACACCCTGGCCCGCCTGGTGACGTTCCCGAACGTGGTGGTCACCTCGCACCAGGCGTACTACACGCGGGACGCGGTCGGCCAGATCATCGACACCACGGTGAAGAACGTCCTGGACTACCGGGAGGGCCGCCGCGGCGAGAACGTGCTGGTCCCGGCGGCCCCCACAACGGCTTAGACCAGTACGCCGGACAGCAGCTCCCGCACGATCGCCGTGCCGCGCAGCGAGAGCACCGACTCCGGGTGGAACTGGACGCCCGCGAAGCCGGGCCCCCGCAGCGCGTGCACCTCGCCCGTCGCCGCGTCCCTGCTGACCTCGACGCCGTGCGCCGCGAGTTCCAGCGCCGTCTCCTCGTCGCAGTGGGCCACGAAGCTGTTGTAGAAGCCGACCGTCTCCGGCCGCCCGAACAGCTCGATCCGGGTCTGCGCACCCTGGTACGGGACCTCCTTGCGGACGATGTCCAGGCCGAGTTCGGCGGCGAGCAGCTCATGGCCGAGGCAGACGCCGAGGACGCCGTGGCGGTGATCGCGGATCACCTCGGCGGCCAGGGAGCGCAGGAAGGCCATCTTCGGGTCGGTGGGGTCCGATGGGTTGCCGGGCCCGGGACCGAGGACCAGCGGGCCTTCGTGGGCGAGCACCGTCTCCCGCAGGCCCGGCTCGTCGTAGCGCCGGATCGTCACGTCGAGGCCGGAGGAGCGCAGCAGGTGCGCCAGCATCGCCGTGAACGTGTCCTCGCCGTCGATCACCAGGGCGTGCCCGGACAGTTCGGTCAGCTGCTCCTGCATCCGCAGCCAGAACGGTGCGAGCCCGGCCCGCCTGCTGTCCAGTGCCGCCCGCACCCGCGGGTCGTCGGCGAGCGCTGGGCGTACGTCCTCGTGGCGGGGCCGTCCGGGACGTACCCCCAGGGCCGCGAGCACGCCCGCCGCCTTCGCGTGGGTCTCCGCGACCTCGCCCGCCGGGTCCGAGCCGCGCACCAGCGTGGCGCCTACGGGGACGCGGAGGCGGCCCGCGGGGGAGATGTCGGCGGTGCGGATCAGGATGGGGGAGTCGAGGGTCTGGGCGCCGCCCGCGTCACGGCCGATGAGGGCGAGGGCGCCCGCGTAGTAGCCACGGCCCCCGGTCTCGTGCCGCTCGATGACCCGGCAGGCGTTCTGCACCGGCGATCCGGTGACGGTCGCCGCGAACATCGTCTCCTTCAGGACCTCCCGCACGTCCAGCGACGACTTGCCCCGCAACTCGTACTCGGTGTGCGCGAGATGGGCCATCTCCTTCAGGCGCGGGCCCACGACGACACCGCCCATGTCGCCCACCGTGCACATCATCTTGAGCTCCTCGTCGACGACCATCGACAGCTCCTCGGTCTCCTTGCCGTCGGCGAGGAAGGTGAGCAGATCGTCCGCGGTGGGGCCATCGGCCGGGTAGCGGTACGTTCCACTGATCGGGTTCATCACGACCGTCCCGCCGGACATCCGCACATGCACCTCGGGGCTCGCCCCGACCAGCGTGCGGTCCCCGGTGTGCACGACATACGTCCAGTAGGCACCCCGCTCGCCCACGAGCAGCCTGCGGAAGAGGGCAAGGGCGTCCGCCCTGCCGAAGCCGGGGATCTCACCCTCGTACGTACGGCGGATGACGAAGTTCGCGCCCTCGCCCCGCCCGATCTCCTCGCGCAGGACCCGCCCGACGATGTCCGCGTACGCGTCGTCGGCCACGTCGAAGGCGCCGCCCTCGACCCGCACGTCGTGGGCGGGCAGCGCCGACAGAGCCTCGGCGAGCGGGAGTTCGTACGTCTCGTCGGGGGTGAGGACGGCCAGCGGTGTGCCGTCGTCGCGCACGTCGAAGCCGCGCTCCCTGATCTGCCGGAAGGGGATGAGCGCGAGGCCCTCGTCGGGGATGTCGGCGAGCCGGTCGTAGGTGCCGACGGAGCCGAAGAGGACCTCCACCGTGTCGTGGCCGCGGCCGGGGGTGCGGCGGCGCAGGACGGCGAAGGGGCGGTCGTCGGACAGGAGGTCTGTCAGGTGCATCGGTCTGGTTCCTTCTCACTCGGAGAGGAACGGCCCGGTCCGGAATTCCTGGTCCGGAAAACACTGAAGGCCGCCCCTCGGGCGGCCTTCGCGAGTCTGGGTACGCGCAGATTCAGTGGGCCGCCGGATGAGCGGGCCACCACCAGTTACGGGTCTGCTGCGAGTACATGCCAGGCACCCTAGCGCATCATCAGGACGTCAAGGGCCTCGTTGAGATAGGCGCCGAACTCGTCGGCCGCGGGCAGTGCCGACGGCACCGCGTGCCCGAGCTGGGCGTGCCCCAGATAGACCGTGTACGCGAGCAGACCGCGCCGCCGTGCCTCCGCCTCGGGGAAGCCGAGCGCGGCGAAGAGTTCGGCGACGTACGCCACCCGGCGCTCAGTCACGCGGCGCATCACATCAGCGACCTGGGGGTGCGAGGCGGTCGCGAGGAGGGCGACCTCCAGGGGGTCGGAGGTCGCCGACGCGATGGCCTCGGCGAAGAGCAGCCGGACGCGCTGCCGGGGGTCGGGCTCGGCCTCGACCTCCTGGATCGTCCCCTCGGTGTTGATCTCCGCCCAGCGGTTCAGGGCTGCCTCGATGAGCGCGTCACGGTTGGCGAAGTGCCAGTAGAAGCTGCCCTTGGTGGTGCCGAGGCGGACGGCGAGGGGCTCCACGGCGACGGCGGCGATACCGCCCTCGCCGATCGCGGTGAGCGCGGCGTCCGCCCAGTCGTCGGCGGTCAGGCGGGGCTTCGCCGCGGTCTTCTTCTGCTGCCGTTGCACCATGTCCGTACGGTACCGTATGGTCGACCATACGCCAGCGTATGGAGGTGCGTGATGAGTGCGGTACTCAATGAGCACGAGCGCGTGATCAAGGCTCCGGCGGAGGTGGTCGGTGCCCTGCTCGACCGTCTCTCCGCCGATGACGACCCGATCTTCCCGACGCCCGCCTGGGCGGGGATGATCTTCGACCGCCCGCTCGGCGTGGGCGCGACGGGCGGCCACGGCCCGGTCCGCTACAGCGTCAGGGAGTACGAGCCGGGCCACCGCGTCCGCTTCGACTTCACCCCGCCCGACAACGGCTTCCACGAGCTGACGGTCGAGCCGATAGGGGAGCGGCGCTGCCGCGTGCGGCACGTGCTGCGGACCCGGCCGGAGGGCATGAACCGCGTCCTGTGGCCCACCCTCATCAGGCCGCTGCACAACACGATCATCGAAGAGGTCTTCGACAACATCGAGCGTGTCGCGACCGGCGGCTGCGCCCGCCCCGTCCGGTGGTCACCCCTGGTGCGGCTCTACAACCGGCTCGCCTGGGCCCGCCCGGAGACCGTCGGCGCACCGGAGGCGGCCGCCCTGATCCGCTCGGCGATCGACCGGCCCGGCTACGAGGACGCGTACCGCATGCCCCTGCTCCCCGGGCAGCCGCGCGACCCGGAGGCCTGGACCGGCATCCTGCGCGACGCCTTCCCGGTGCTCGCCCGCGAGGGCGACGAACTGCTCCTGGAGGTGGACACGGCCGGCCTGACCGCCCGCGCCTCGATCCTGGTCGACGAGCGGTACGTCACGCTCAGCACCGCCGCCCGCGCCGACACTCTGCGCGGCCGGGTCTACTGGGCGGTGGTGCGGCGCGTCCACCCCTTCATGGCCCGCACGATGCTGCGCCGCACCCACCGCAGGCTTGCCCTCGCGACGCCGAACGCGGGCGAGCGGGAGCTGGCGCGCCGCCGCTCGGCTGTGTCGCCTCCGTCTCACTTGGTGAGCGGGTGAATGGACGGCGGACACGACCCCGTAATGTTGTCGGGGTGACCGTGAACGCTAAGAGCACCCCGACCGGTGGCAACACCTGGCGAGACCTTCCCGCGGCGCAGCAGCCTGAGTACCCCGATGCCGAGGCTCTGCGCGATGTGATCGCGGACCTCGAGTCGTATCCGCCGCTCGTCTTCGCGGGCGAGTGCGATCAGCTGCGCGCCCGCCTTGCGTCTGTGGCCAAGGGCGAGGCGTTCCTGCTCCAGGGTGGCGACTGCGCCGAGGCCTTCGACGCCGTGTCCGCCGACCACATCCGAAACAAGCTGAAGACGCTGCTCCAGATGGGCGCCGTCCTCACCTACGCCGCCTCCGTGCCCGTCGTGAAGGTGGGCCGCATCGCGGGGCAGTACTCGAAGCCCCGCTCCAAGGGCACCGAGACCCGCGACGGCGTGACCCTGCCGACCTACCGGGGCGACTCGGTCAACGGCTTCGACTTCAACGAGAAGGCCCGCATCCCGGACCCCGAGCGCCTGAAGCGGATGTACAACGCATCCGCCTCGACGCTCAACCTGGTGCGCGCCTTCACCACCGGCGGTTACGCCGACCTGCGCCAGGTGCACGCCTGGAACCAGGACTTCGTGAAGTCGTCGCCCTCCGGCCAGCGTTACGAGCAGCTGGCACGCGAGATCGACAACGCCCTCAACTTCATGCGCGCCTGCGGGACCGACCCGGAGGAGTTCAAGACCGTCGAGTTCTTCGCCTCGCACGAGGCGCTGCTCCTCGACTACGAATCGGCCCTGACCCGCGTGGACTCGCGCACGGGCCGGCTGTACGACACCTCGGGCCACATGGTCTGGATCGGCGAGCGCACCCGTCAGCTGGACGGCGCGCACATCGAGTTCGCCTCCAAGGTGCGCAACCCGATCGGCATCAAGCTCGGCCCGACGACGACCACGGAGGAGGCGCTGCAGTACATCGAGCGCCTCGACCCGGACCGCGAGCCCGGCCGCCTCACCTTCATCGTCCGCATGGGCGCCGACAAGGTCCGGGACAAGCTCCCGGAGCTGGTCGAGAAGGTCACCGCGTCCGGCGCGACCGTCGCCTGGGTCACCGACCCGATGCACGGCAACACCTTCGAGGCGGCCTCCGGCCACAAGACCCGCCGCTTCGACGACGTGCTCGACGAGGTCAAGGGCTTCTTCGAGGTCCACAAGGGCCTGGGCACCCACCCGGGCGGCATCCACGTCGAGCTCACCGGTGACGACGTCACCGAGTGCGTGGGCGGCGGCGACGAGATCTTCGTCGACGACCTGCACCAGCGCTACGAGACGGCCTGCGACCCGCGCCTGAACCGCAGCCAGTCCCTGGACCTGGCGTTCCTGGTGGCGGAGATGTACCGGGACCAGTAATTCCCTCGTGTACGCAACGGTGGGGCGCGGATCCATGTGATCCGCGCCCCACCGGCGTATCCGGGGCTTTTGCGAGCAGGGAGCGGCGGGTAAGGTTAGGTTAGCCTCACCGATCAATCGGGACGGGCATAACTTATTGATCTGCCGTCGATCCCGATCGATGACGCACCGGGGAGGTGAACCGCATGTTCGTCTGCAACTGCTTCGGCATCACCGAAGAGCAGGTGAAGAAGCATGCGGACGACGGTGCGTGCACCCCCCGTCAGATAGCGTCGGCCTGCAAGGCGGGCACGGACTGTGGTTCGTGCGTACGACGCATCCAGGCACTGCTCGGCCGGGGCGCTTGCCCCACTCGCGAGCTGGTGAAGGAGGGCACCCCCGCGGTGGCCCTCGCTCCGGAGGCGGAACTTCCGGAAGCCGCCTAGCTTCCCGGAGCCGTCTAGCTCTCCGGCTGCTCGACGAGCTGCGCGATGTAAAGCGGCTCGCCCAGCTTCTCGATCAGCTCGAGCTGGGTGTCGAGATAGTCGATGTGGTGTTCTTCGTCCTCGAGGATCGACTCGAAGATGTTCGCGGACGTGATGTCGCCCTTGCCGCGCATCACCTCGACACCGCGCTTGAGGCGGTCGATCGCCTCCACCTCGATCTGCCGGTCGGCCTGGAACATCTCGGTGATCGTCTGGCCCACCCGGACATGGAAGAGCCGCTGATAGTTGGGCAGGCCGTCGAGGAACAGGATCCGGTCGGTCAGCGTCTCGGCGTGCTTCATCTCGTCGAACGACTCGGCCCGGGTGTACTTGGCGAGCTTCGGCCAGCCGAAGTTCTCCTGCATTTTCGCGTGAAGGAAGTACTGGTTGATCGCCGTCAGTTCGGCGGTCAGCTGCTCATTGAGAAACTCGATGACCTCGGGGTCGCCCTGCATCGCAGAGGCTCCTTCCAAGTGTGTTGACTGGCCAGGTAGCGCGCATCTTTGCACCGGTGTTCGGAGGTCGTCCAGTAAGTGCACGCTTAGTAGGAGTTGCCCGAATCGGCGTTTGGGCGGGGGCTGCCTGGTCACGTCCACTGCCCCGGGTCTGTCAGGATGGAGGCATGGGTCAGCCGGCGGATCACGCATCTCGGAGAGCAGCGGAGCCGGAGCTTCCACCGGGACAGCGCCTGCAGCGCGGCTGGCCGGTCACGCACTATGGCCCGGTGCCGAAGTTCCGCCCGGAGCGCTGGGAGTTCAGGGTCTTCGGGGCCACCGCCGACGGCGAGAAGCACTGCTGGACGCATGAGGAGTTCTCGGCTCTTCCGTACGCCACCGTCGTCGCCGATCTGCACTGCGTCACGAAATTCAGCATGCTCGGCGCCGAATGGGGCGGGGTGCCCGCGCGTGCGCTGCTCGACATCGCGCCGCCCGCGCCCAATGCCACGCATGTGATGGTCTGGGCCGAGTACGGCTTCAGCTCGAATCTGCGGATGGCCGACTTCGCCTCCGACCGCACGATTTTCGCCACGCACAAGGGCGGCGAACTGCTCACCGCTGAGCATGGTTTCCCGCTGCGGCTCGTGGTGCCCCATCTGTACGCCTGGAAAGGCCCCAAGTGGGTCCGCGGCATCGAGTACATGACGGCAGACCGCCGCGGCTTCTGGGAGGAGCGCGGCTATCACAACGTCGGCGATCCCTGGGCCGAGCAGCGGTACTCGTACCAGGAAGAGCCTGGGGACGGCCCCGAGCTCTAGTCCTGCGTACGCCGCTGATTTCGTTGGTCAGTGGTGGTACTGGTGGACCACCGCGTGGCCCTTGCCGCGGCCGATCATCCACTTGTTGACCGGAGTGGTGATCACGAACGCGGCGGCAAGCGCGATGGCGAGGATCCACCAGAACATCGGATCCGAGAGATGGGCGTCCATCGCTCCCGGCCAGAACGCGATCACGGCGTTGTCGATCAGCTCCATCACCGCGATGGACAGGGTGTCCGCGGCGAGCGCGACCCGGAACGCCGTCTTGAAATCGACCCCGGCCTTGAGAACGCCGCGCAGGGTCAGGGCGTAGCCGAAGAAGAAGGCCAGGATGATCGCGAGGATCATCGTCTCCATGTTGCCCCAGCCGAGCGCGGTGCCGATCACCATGCCGAGGACCTCGCCGATGGCACACCCGGTGAGGCAGTGCAGCGTCGCCCGGGCCGCCATGCGCCAGCTGACCTTGCCGATGCCGTGCGCGTGCTGCTGCATGAGAAGCCCTCAGCCGTCCCTGAGCTTCTTCAGCCGCGCCACGTCCGCCGCGTGCCCCTCCTTGCCGCCCGGTGTCTCGATGATCAGCGGTACGCCGTCGGTCGCGGGGTGGGCCATCAGCGCGCGGAACGGGTCCTCGCCGATGTGGCCGGTGCCGATGTTCTCGTGGCGGTCCTTGTGGGCGCCGACCACGTCCTTGGAGTCATTGGCGTGCACCAGCTTCAGCCGGCCATCGCCGACCGTGTCGACCAGGAGGTCGAGGGTCTGGTGCATGCCGCTCGGCCCGGTCAGGTCGTGGCCCGCCGCGAAGATGTGGCAGGTGTCCAGGCAGATCCCCAGCTTCGGGTGGGCGTCGAGTGCCTCGAAGTACGGGCCGAAGTCCCAGGTGCGGGAGCAGAGCGAGAAGCCCTGCCCGGCGGTCGATTCCAGGAGGAGATACGGATCGTCGTCGTGCGTCAGCTCGTCGAGCAGCGGCAGCATCCGGTCGCGCACCTGCTTCAGAGCGACGGAGCGGTCCCGGCCGCCGGTCGCGGAGCCGGTGTGCACGACGACGCCGAGCGCGCCGATCTCGCGGCCGCGGCGCAGCGAGTGGCGCAGGGACTCCACGGACTTCTCGACGGTCGCCTCGGTGTGCGAGCCGAAGTTGATGAGATAGGGCGCGTGGACGTACGCGGGAATCCGCTCGGCGGCACAGGCCGCGCGGAACTCCTCGTCCTGCTTCGGATTGCCGGGCGGCGTGGCCCAGCCGCGCGGATTGGCGACGAAGACCTGGACGGCCTCGGCGCCCATCTCACGGGCGTACGAGAGCCCTACGGAGGCGAGCCCGCCGGCCACGGGGACATGACCGCCGACGGGGTTGCGGGGTGCTGCGCTGGGGGACTTGTTGCTGCTCACAGGGTCCAGGGTGGCATGCGTGCGAGGCCGGTCCTGCGGCGGATCCCGACGGTGGCGCATCCTCGCGGGCCGGCGACAGCGCCCCTTCAGGGGCGCGGGGAACTGCGCGACCAGCCACAAACGACCCGCAGACGGGGCAGCGGCTGCTAACGGATCTCGATGGTGATGGTCGACCCCTTGGGGGCCTCCTCGCCGCCCTCCACGGACTGATCATTCACGGTGTCCCCGAAGAGGCCGAGCAGACCCTTGTCGTCCTCGACCTGGAAGCCCGCGTCCTCCAGCTCCTGCGTGGCCTCGTCGACCTTCATGCCCTCGACGTCCGGGACCTCGACCATCTGCGGGCCCTTGGAGATCTGCAGCGTGACCGTGTCACCCGCGGCGAGCCGCTTCTGGCCCTCCTTGGGGGACTGCGCGGCGACATCGCCCTTGTCCTCCTCGGAGTGGACCCGCGCCGTGGCGATCTTCACCTTGAGCCCGGCGTCCTCCAGCTCGGCGGTCGCGTCGGCCTCGGACTCGCCCGTCACGTCGGGGACGTCGATCGGGGAGCCCTTGCTGACGACGATGGCGATGGCGGAGCCCGCCTTGCGCTTGGTGCCCGTGCCCGGGTCCGTGCTGATCACGGAGCCCTTGCGGACGTCCTTGCTGAAGGCCCTTGTCGTCATGCCGGGCGCGAGCCCCGCGTCCTTGAGTTCCTTCTTCGCCGCGGCCAGCGGGGTGTCCTTGAGCTCAGGGACCTTGACGATCTCCGGGCCCAGCGAGACGGTCAGCGTCACGCCGTCGTTGCCCCGGATGCGCTCGCCCGCCTTGGGGTCGGTGGCCATGACCGTGCCCCGCTTGTCGGTGTCGCTGTACGCGCGCTTGACGTCCTTCACCTCGAGCCCGGCCTCGTCGAGCCGCTGCTTGGCCGCCGCCTCGGTCTTCGCCAGGAGCGGCGGGACGTTCGTGAACTGGCCGGAGTTGATGTACCAGACGCCCGCGCCGAGGCCGAGCGCCAGGAGCACGGCGGCGACGATCGCCAGGACCCCGCGGCGGGGGTTGGACCGCCCGCGTCCGCGGCCGGGGGCCTGCGGCGGGGCCGGCGGCGGTGTCGCCAGGATGCTGGTGCGGTTGAGCGGGTCCTGCTGCTGGTCATCGCCGTCCGCGGGGAGCGACAGCTGCACGGACCGCGCCGCGCGCGGAATCACGCTCGTACGGTCGTCGGCGTTGTCGTGCTCCGTGGTGCGCGCCTGCGGCGGCACCGCGTCCAGCTGCTCGAGGGAGAGCGCGGCCCGCGCCTCCCTGGCCTGCCCGAGGAGCGCCACCGCGTCGTGCGGACGGACGTCCGGGGTGCGGGCGGTGGCGGAGGCGACCAGTTCGTCGAGCTCCACGGGGAGCCCCGGGACGGCCGCCGACGGGGGCGGCACGTCCTCGTGGAGGTGCTGGTAGAGCACCTGGGCCGGAGATTCACCGGAGTGCGGCTTGGCGCCGGTCAGCATTTCGTAGAGCACGACACCGCACGCGTACACGTCGACACGGGTGTCGGCCGTGCCGTGCTCTATCTGCTCGGGCGCGAGATAGGAGACCGTCCCGAGGACCGTGCCGGTCGTGTTCGTGACGGTGTCCACCGCGCGCACGAGGCCGAAGTCGGCGACCTTGACCCGGCCGTCATCCCCTATGAGGACGTTCTCCGGCTTCATGTCGCGGTGCACGAACCCGGCGCGGTGCGCGGCGCCGAGCGCGGCGAGCACCGGCTCCAGGATGTCGAGCGCGGCCCGCGGCTGCAGGGCGCCGCGCTCGCGCAGGACGTCGCGCAGGGTGCACCCGGCGATGTACTCCATCGCCAGATAGACGTACGCACCGTCGGCGCCCTGGTCGTAGACCCCCACCACGTTCGGGTGCGAGAGCCGGGCGACCGACTTCGCCTCGCGGATGAAGCGGTCGACGAACGAGACGTCGGCGGCGAGCGTCGGGTGCATCACCTTGAGCGCGAGCACGCGGTCGAGGCGGGTGTCCACGGCCCGGTAGACCGTGGCCATCCCGCCTACCGCGATCCGTCCGTCCACGCGATAACGGCCGTCGAGCACCTGCCCGACGAGCGGGTCCTGAAGGGTCGTGTCCACGGAGGGAGTCTACGAGCCACCGCTGACACCGATGCCCGCGCGGGCGGCCCTGGGGCCCGACTGCAGCCGACCTGTAACAGGCGCAGCCGCTCAGAACGCCGGCCGCTCCGGATCCAGCCTGGCCAGGCCCTCCGCAGGAGAAGACGCCTCGGCGAAATGCCGCCGCGGAATCCGCCCCGCCCGGAAGGCCAGGCGCCCCGCGTCGACGCCGTGCCGCATGGCCTCCGCCATGAGCACCGGCTCCTGCGCCCGCGTCACGGCCGAGGCGAGCATCACACCCGCGCACCCCAGCTCCATCGCGAGCGCCGCGTCGGACGCCGTGCCCGCCCCCGCGTCCAGAATCACCGGCACGCGCGCGTGCTCGACGATCAGCTGGAAGTTGTGCGGGTTGCGGATCCCGAGCCCGGAGCCGATGGGCGACCCGAGCGGCATGATCGCCGCACAGCCCACGTCCTCCAGCTTCCGGGCGAGGACCGGGTCGTCGTTCGTGTAGGGAAGGACCGTGAAGCCGTCGTCGACCAGGGTCTCGGCGGCGTCGATGAGCTCGATCGGATCGGGGAGCAGGGTGCGCTCGTCCGCGATGACCTCCAGCTTCACCAGATCCGTGCCGAGCGCCTCGCGGGCGAGCCGGGCGGTCAGGACGGCCTCGCCCGCGGTGAAGCAGCCCGCCGTGTTCGGCAGGACCCGGATGCCGAGCCGGCCGAGCACGGAGAGCACCGAGCCCTGTACGCCCGGATCGAGGCGGCGCATCGCGACTGTGGTCAGCTCCGTTCCGGAGGCGACGAGGGACCGCTCGAGCACGTCGAGGCTGGGCGCACCGCCCGTACCCATGATCAGTCGTGAGGAGAGCGTGAGCCCGCCGATGACGAAAGGGTCGTCTGCCATGTCGGTTCAGCCTCCTTGGACGGCGGTGAGCACTTCGACGCGGTCGCCGTCGGCGAGCGCCGTGGTGGACCACCGCGCGCGCGGGACGACGGTTTCGTTGAGCGCCGCGGCGACGCCGGACGGGGCCGCGGTGAGCGTGGCGACCAGGGACTCGAGCGTGGTGCCCGCGGCCACCTCGCGGACTTCTCCGTTGACTGAGACGGCTGAGTGGGTCATGCGGGCTGCTCCATGAGGGACTGTGCCGAGGGGGCCGGTGCCGAGGGGGCCGTCGCGAACCGGCTGGGAGTGAACGCCCGTGCCTCGTCGGGCAGTTCACCGGTGACCAGGGCGTGCGCCATGACGTCGCCGGTGACGGGCGTCAGGAGTACGCCGTTGCGGTAGTGGCCGGTGGCCAGCTGGAGGCCGGGCAGGGCGGTGGGGCCGAGCATCGGCGCGTTGTCGGGGGAGCCGGGGCGCAGTCCCGCGCGGGTCTCGGTCAGCGGCAGTTCCGTGATGCCCGGTACGAGCTCGTGGGCGTCCCGAAGCAGCTCGTACACGCCGCCCGCGGTGACCGTCGTGTCCCAGCCGAGCTCCTCGCTGGTCGCGCCGACCACCAGCTCGCCGTTCTCGCGCGGCACCAGATAGACCTGGCTGCCCCGGACCACGGCGCGCACCGTACGGCTCAGGAACGGCGCGTAGCGCTCCGGCACCGTAAGCCGCAGCACTTGCCCCTTGACCGGGCGAACGGGCGGCAGAACCCCCTCAGGGACCCCTGTGAGGCGTCCGCTGAGGCTGCCCGCGGCCAGCACGGTCCGGCTGGCCTCCAGGGCGGCGCCGTCCGCGAGGACGACACCGGTGGCCCGGTCGCGTACGACCGTCAGGCGCTCAGCCCACGCCCGGTGGAAGACCACGCCGGCCCGCTCGCACGCCACCAGGAGCGCCGCTGCGAGCCTGCGCGGGTCGACCTGGTGGTCGCCGTCCACGCGGAGCCCGCCGCGCACACCGGGCGCGAGCATCGGTTCGAGGCGGCGGCACTCGCGCCCGCTCAGCCACTCCGATGCGAGCCCCGACTGGCGCTGAAGGGTGTGCAGTTCGCGCAGATGGGCGCGGTCGTCGGAGTCCAGCGCGACGGCGAGCGTGCCGCACGCGCGGTAGCCGAGATCGCGACCGCTCGCCTCCGTCAGTTCTTGCGCGAATTCCGGATAACGCTTCGCGGAGGCCAGATTCAGGCCGAGCAGCGTCTGCTCGCCGTAGTGCAGCTCGGTGACCGCGGCCAGCATGCCCGCGGCGACCTGCGCCGCGCCGCCGCCGGGCTCGGGGTCCACGACCGCCACGGACAGGCCGCGCTGCGCCGCCCGCCAGGCCGTGACCAGGCCGATGATGCCGCCCCCGACGACGAGGACGTCCGTCGTCGCATGGGGTGGTGTATGTGGATGCATGGGTGTCCAGCCCCTCCCTTCGCCGGCATGACCCGGATCAGGTTCGTACGGTCGGAGGCCGTCCCAGCCTCCCTCTCAGCCCGGTGCGTCCGGGCTCCCGCGAGTGCTCTGCACCGGCCACCCTAGCCCGTAGTGTCCGGTGGCAGTAGGGGGAGCTGTCCGGGTATGGGCGGTGACGGTGTGTCAGAGATCTCCTCGTCGCGCCCTGAAGTCGGCGTCCTGTGCCGCCCTACAGTGATCGGGTGAGCGAGCAGCAGAGGCAGGCAGAGCGCCAGGTCGTCATCGTCGGCGCGGGGATGGCCGGGGTGCAGACCGCCGTGGCCCTGCGCGATCAGGGGTTCACCGGTGCGGTCACCCTCATCGGGGCGGAACCCCATCAGCCGTACGACAGGCCGCCGCTGTCCAAGGCCGTGCTGCTCGGCAAGGCGGAGGGCTCCGCCTTCGACGTCGACTTCGAGGCGCTGGGCATCGAACTGAGCCTGGGCCACGAGGTCACGGGCGTGCGCCCCGCGGACCACGAACTGGACACCGAGCGGGGCCCGGTCCCGTACGACGTCCTCGTCATCGCCACCGGCGCCGAGCCGATCCTGCTGCCGGGCGCATCCGGAGTCCCCGGCGTGCATCTGCTGCGCACCCTGGACGACGCCGAACGGCTGCGCCCGGTGCTCGCCGAGCAGCACGACATCGTGGTCGTCGGGGCGGGCTGGATCGGCGCCGAGTTCGCCACCGCCGCGCGCGAGGCGGGCTGCGCGGTCACCGTGGTCGAGGCCGCCGAGCGGCCGCTCGCGGGGGCGCTGCCCGCCGAGGTCGCGGCGCCGATGACCGCCTGGTACGCGGACTCCGGGGCCGAACTGCGCACCCACGCGCGCGTGGAGCGCGTCGAGCCCGGCACCGTCTTCCTCGACGACGGCACCCGGCTGCCCGCCGGCGCGGTCGTCGTCGGCATCGGCGCCCGGCCCGCCACGCAGTGGCTCGCGGACTCCGGGATCGCCCTCGGCGCCCACCGGGAGGTCGTCGCCGACGATCACCTGAGGACCTCGGAACCGGACGTGTACGCGGTCGGGGACTGCTCCTCCTTCCCTTCGGGAAGGTACGGCGAGCGTCTCCTCGTCCACCACTGGGACAACGCCCTCCAGGGCCCGCGCACGGTCGCGGCCAACATCATCGGCGAGACCCCTTCGGCGTACGACCCGGTCCCGTACTTCTGGTCCGAGCAGTTCGGCCGCTTCGTCCAGTACGCGGGACACCACGGCTCCGCCGACGCACTGGTGTGGCGCGGCGACCCGGCGGGCGCGGCCTGGACGGTGTGCTGGCTGCGCGCGGGCGCCCTGGTGGCCGTCCTCGCGGTGGGGCGCCCCCGGGACCTCGCCCAGGGCCGCAAGCTGATCGAGAGCGGCGCACGGCTCGATCCGGCCAAGGCGGCGGATCCGTCGGTGCCGCTCAAGATGGCGGTCCTGGAGTAGCCGCGCCGGCCGTGCCGCCCTCTGTCAGTCGCCGGGGATACGCTTTGTCCTGTGACCGAGATTGACGCAAAGACTGATGCTCTCGTCCCCGCATGGCTCCACCTCCCCGACATCGCCGAAATGCTCGACGTCGAGGTGACGCGCGTGCGCCAGCTGGTCAAGGAGGGCCAGCTGATCGCCGTGCGCCGTGGTGAGAACCGCGCGCTCCAGGTGCCTGCCGCCTTCATCGACGAGGACAAGATCGTCAAGGGCCTGACCGGCACCTTGACGCTCCTGAGGGACGACGGCTTCTCCGACGAAGAGATGCTGGAGTGGCTCTTCACCGCCGACCCGACCCTGCCGGGCACGCCCGCGCAGGCGCTGAGCGAGAATCGCGGCACGGAGGTGAAGCGCCGCGCCCAGGCGCTCGCCGTCTGACCTGATCCGAACCGTGCGGTGTACGGGCCGCAGCGCGCTCCACGCGGCCCGTACGCCACCGCCACCGACACCCGGGGGGAACACTCCATGGCCATCACGCCTGCCCGCGAGCAGCTCGCCGACGCCCGCCTCTACCTGTGCGTGGACGCCCGCAAGCGCCAGGGAGACCTCCCGGAGTTCCTCGACGCGGTCCTCGGCGCCGGCGTCGACATCGTGCAGCTGCGCGACAAGGGCCTGGAGGCGGCCGAGGAGCTCGAGCACCTCCAGTTCTTCGCCGACGCCGCACGCCGGCACGGCAAGCTCCTCGCCGTGAACGACCGCGCGGACGTCGCGCACGCCATCGGCGCCGATGTGCTGCACCTGGGCCAGGGCGACCTGCCCGTGCCCGCGGCCCGCCGCATCCTGGGCGACGACGTCCTCATCGGCCGCTCCACGCACGCCGAGTCCGAGGCCGCAGCGGCGGCCGTCCAGGACGGCGTGGACTACTTCTGCACGGGCCCCTGCTGGCCGACCCCCACCAAGCCGGGACGGCACGCCCCCGGTCTCGACCTGGTCCGGTACACGGCGTCGCTGGGCACGGACCGCCCGTGGTTCGCGATCGGCGGCATCGACGCGGGCAATCTGGACGAGGTGCTCGAAGCGGGCGCCCGCCGCGTCGTCGTCGTCCGGGCCATCACCGAGGCCGACGATCCGGCCGCAGCGGCGGCGGACTTCGCAAAGCGGCTGCGTACGGCCTGATCGGCGTTCTTCGGCCATCCTCCGGGGAAGCTGTCCGTAAGGTGGACGGGGATTAGCCGGTGCGGCACCCCGTCGCTAACCTGCCGGTATGGCCCTAGGCACTGCTTCCACCAGGACAGATCGCGCACGAACCGTGCGCGACATGCTCGCGACCGGCAAGACCACGTACTCGTTCGAGTTCTCGGCGCCGAAGACCCCGAAGGGCGAGCGGAACCTGTGGAACGCGCTGCGCCGGGTCGAGGCGGTGGCCCCCAGCTTCGTCTCCGTGACGTACGGAGCGGGCGGCTCGACGCGTGCGGGCACGGTCAAGGAGACGGAGCAGATCGTCGCCGACTCGACGCTCACGCCTGTCGCCCACCTGACCGCGGTCGACCACTCCGTGGCCGAGCTGCGCAACATCATCGGGCAGTACGCGGACGCCGGGATCAGGAACATGCTCGCGGTCCGCGGCGACCCGCCCGGCGACCCGCTCGCCGACTGGGTCAAGCACCCCGAAGGCCTCACATACGCCGCCGAACTGGTCCAGTTGATCAAGGAGTCGGGTGACTTCTGCGTGGGCGTCGCGGCCTTCCCCGCGATGCATCCGCGGTCGGAGGACTGGGACACGGACGTCCGGCACTTCGTCGACAAGTGCCGCGCGGGCGCCGACTACGCGATCACACAGATGTTCTTCTATCCGGAGGAGTATCTGCGCCTTCGCGACCGGGTCGAGGCCGCGGGCTGTTCGACGCCGATCATCCCGGAGATCATGCCGGTGACGAACGTGCGCATGCTGGAGCGGCTGCCCCAGCTCAGCAACGCTTCTTTCCCGCCGGCGCTCAAAGAGCGCATCCTCACAGCCAAAGACGATCCGGCGGCTGTACGCTCCATTGGCATCGAGTTCGCGACGGAGTTCTGCGCGCGGTTGCTGGCCGAGGGTGTGCCGGGGCTGCACTTCATCACGCTCAACAACTCCACGGCGACGCTGGAAATCTACGAGAATCTGGGCCTGCATCACCACCAGGCCTGAAACGGCCGTACCCACGGGGCGGCGGCCGTGGGGAGAGGGGCGTACATGGGCTGGACGGTCCTCTACATCGCGTTCGGATGCGTCGCGCTGTGGCTGCTGGGCGAGGTGCTGCTGCAGTACAAGGCGCGGCTGCGCTGGCGGCTGCTCGCCTTCGGCGGCTTCCTCGGGGTGGTCGTCGGCGTCCTGATGCCGTCGGTGGTCGTCATCGGGGCCGGCGCGATCGCCTTCGCGACGGGGCAGACGTACGTGACGCTGTCGTTCCGCCGCGGCTTCTCGACCGGCTGGGCGCTCGGCGGCCAGCCCGGCATGAGCAAGCGCCGCAAGACCTCGCCACGGGCCGCCGCCCAGGACCCGACGCTCCAGGTCTCCGACCTCGCGTACGAGCAGCCCGAGCCGCCCGCGCACGCGCCCGGCGAGGGGGTCTACGCACCGGAGCCCATGCCGGACGACACCGGGCAGTACGGCGTGTACAGCGACGCCGCGTACGCACAGGAGCAGCCCGCCCAGGACAGCAGCTACGGCTACGACACGTACGCCACGGCGGGCTACGACCCGCAGCAGCCCTACGCCTACGGGGAGACCGGACAGCAGCAGTACGCCGCGTACTCCGACCCGTACATCGGGACGCAGACCTACGGCGGCCAGCAGAGCTACGACACCTACGGCGACCAGCAGCCGTACCCGCCCTATCCCGCCGCCGATCCGTACGGCAATGGCAACGGCGGCGGTGGCTACAGCGAGACGCCGCCCGGCGGGGTCTGGGTGCCCCAGCAGCGCGGCGTCGACGACCCTTACGGGGCGTACGGGGGCGAGCTGCCGCCCGAGCAGCCGTATCCGAACCAGGGCGACCATGCCCAGGGGCACGGGTACGACGCGGGCTACAACGAGCAGTACCGCTACTGACCCCGGGGCTCACTGCGAGCCGCGGAACTCCGGTCCCTCCACGATCAGCCCGGCGACCAGCGTGCCCGACATGCCGGCGTGCGGAAGCCCGCCGCCCGGGTGCGACCAGCCGCCGACCGCGAAGAGCCCCGGCACGCGCGTGCTGTTGGCCGGGTGAAGCAGCCGGCCTTCGCCCGCCGCGAGGGACGGGGGCGGGACCGCGCCGCCTTCGGCGCCGGTGGCCTCCGCGATGTCGGCCGGGGTGCGGACCTCGTGCCACAGCAGCCTCTCCCGCAGCCCTGGCACGGCCGTCTCGGCGCGGGTCAGCAGCCGGTCCACGTCCGCCTCGGTGATCTCCGTGTGCGCGGGGACGGTGACCGTGAGGGTGACCGCCTCGTGCCCGGCGTCGGGCGTGAGCGACGGGTCGTCGGGGCGCAGCACCGTGACGGTCGGCGTGGCGGGCAGCCCCGGGCGGTCCCCGAAGAGCCGGTCGAGCTCGTCCTGCCGGTCGGGGGTGTGCAGCACGGTCCGGTGCGGCGTCCCCGCGGGCCGCGCTCCGCGCAGCGCGAGGAGCACCGTGAGGCGGCTGGGCAGTCCGGACCTGGCCGGCACCTCACCCTCCGCTCGTATGTTCACACCGGATGCCCCGGACATGCCGGATACACCGGACAGCAGGCCGTCCAGTACGCCGGGCGCGACACCGGCGACCACGAAGTCCGCCCCGTGCGCCGTCCCGTCCGCGAGCTCCACGCCCGCCGCGCGGCCGTCCTTCTCGACGATCCGGGTCACCGCGGAGTCGAACGCGAACTCGACCCTGCGGGCCAGGCACCGCTCGTACACGGCTTGGGCGAGGGCGCGCATCCCGCCGCGCACGGACCACGCGCCGAAGGTGTGCTCCAGGTAGGGCAGGACGGCCGCGCTCGCCGGGGCCGTCCGCGGATCGAGGCCGTACGCGAGGGCGTACTGCTCGAGCAGCGCGCGCAGCCGGGCGTCCCCGCCCAGTTCGAGCTCGGCGACCTCGGTGAGGGTGGCCGCGCGGCGCTCGCGGCGCAGGAGGCGCTTGTGCGGCAGCGAGGGGTAGGGCTCGCGGTCGGCCAGCACCTGCCAGTTCGGCCAGAGCGGCTCTTCCAGGAGGGGGCGGCGGGTGCGGTCCCAGGCCTCACGGGCGCGGTTCATGAACGCCGACCAACGGACGCCCGCGCCGCCGCCGAGCGCCGTGTCGAGGGCCTCGCCGACGCCCGCGCGGGACGCGTTCGGCAGATCGGCCGTGGTGCCGTCCGCGAAGATGTGCCGGACCGCGGGCTCCACCTGGGACAGCTCGACGACCTTCTCCAGCGGCTCCTTGCCCGTCTTCACGAACAAGTCGCGGTAGACGGCGGGGAGATGGAGCAGGCCCGGGCCCGTGTCGAAAGCGAAGCCGTCCCGCTCCACGCGGCCGAGCGCGCCGCCGTACGTCCCCGACCGCTCGTGCACCACCACCCGGTGGCCCGCGACGGCCAGCCGGGCGGCCGCCGCCATCGCGCCCATCCCGGCGCCGATCACCACAATCCGTGCCATGCGAAAAACCCTATCGGCCACCACTGACAGTCACGCCGGGAGCCCTCAGTCCGGCGGCCGGCCCAGTCGCGCCGCGATCCGCTTCTCCTCGCGCCGCTGGGCCCTGCGCCGCAGGAACCGCCGGATCCGCGAGATCAGGAAGACCAGTATCAGCAGCCCGAGGAGCAGCAGCACCGCCGCGATGATCGCCGCGGCCTCCGGGTAGAACATCGCGAAGCTGATGATCCCGCCGACCCCGAGATCCTCCGCCGTGCTCACGATGATGTTGCTGAACGGCTCGGGGGAGCTGTTGATCGCCATCCGCGTCCCGGCCTTGACGCAGTGACTGGCCAGCGCCGTCGACCCGCCCACCGCCCCGGCAGCCAGATCCGGCAGCGAGCCGCTCTGCCCCGCGAGCAGTGCCCCGACCACGGCGCCGGACACCGGCCGGATCACGGTGTGCACGGAGTCCCATATCGAGTCGACGTACGGGATCTTGTCGGCGACGGCCTCGCAGGCGAACAGCACCCCGGCGACGACGAGCACATCGGTTCGCTGCAGTGACTCGGGCACCTCGTCGGTGACCCCGGTCGCGCCGAAGACACCGAGCAGCAGGACCACGGCGTACGCGTTGATCCCGCTCGCCCAGCCACTGGTGAACACCAGGGGGAGTACGGACACGGACGCGATCGTAACCAGTGGCGTTCCCCCGGGCGTGGGGTTGAGCACCCAGGCCTGAGTATCCGTACCTAGTGAGGGAGATGAGTATGTACGCGGATGGGTCCCGACCTGCGATGACGGAAGAGTGAGGGGCACGGAGAAGGGCGCGGCGCCGGTACCGCCGACACGGGGCGGCGGAACCGCGCAGCGCCCTTGGCCGCTCCTCCCACCCCACCGAAGGTGGGAGCGAGACACGGGGGTGACTCGGGGGACCGGGGGACTCGGGGATGACCGCCCGGGGCCGAACGGGGGTTTCGGGGGAACGAGAAGCGCCGGTGCGGCGCCGCCTGGAGATCAGGTGGCACCGGACCGGCGCTCTTCTGTGTGCTGCCCGGCCTTCTGTGTGCCGCTCAGCGGCCTCCGCTCACCCGGCCCTGCAGCAGCCGTGAGAGCGCCGAGTGCACGTCGTCGAGCGAGCGTTCCGGCTGGAAGGCCTGCCAGTCGAGCGCCGCGACGAGGACCATCCCGACGAGCGCGGCGGCCGTCAGGGGGATGTCGATCTCCTCGCTGAGCTCGCCGTTCTCGACGCCTCCGCGCAGCACGTCCTCGACCACGGCGACCGCCTGCTGCCTGACCACCATCAGCGTGGACTGCCAGGCCCGGTTGGTGCGCCACAGCTCGGCGACGTACAGCTGGGTGAAGGCCGGATAGCGGTCGATGAAGACCAGGCCGGCCCGGATCATCGCGTCCAGGGCGTCGACCTTGCTGCCGCCGCTCGCGTCGGCCTTCTCGGCCGCCTCCTTCAGGGAGGCGGTGAGCAGGCCGACGCCGTGTCGAAGGAGCTCTTCGAAGAGGACCGATTTGCTCGCGAAGTTGTAGTAGACCGTGCCCTTCGCCACCCCGGCCCGCTCGGCGATCTCGTCGACCGTCGTGGCCGAGAAGCCCTGCTCGGCGATGAGCGTGACGGCCGCCTCGTAGAGCTTCTGCCGGGTGGCCTCGCGCCGGGTGCTGGTTGCGCTGCTGTCCATGGGCCCGATTCTCACAGGTCTTGCGGTGCTCACAGGCTCAGCTCCGGGTGCAGTCGGTCCAGCGTCCACACCTGCTTGCGGCGCGCGGAGAGCGCGGTGAGCGCGAGGGCGCCCAGGGTGAAGGCCGTGAGCACCGCGCACGCCTGCCAGACGGGGCCGAGTCCGCCGCCCGTGATGAGCCTCCGTAGAGCGTCGACGACGTAACTCATCGGCAGGAAGGGGTGGATCGCGCCGAAGAAGGACGGGCTGGTCTGGACGGGGTACGTGCCGCCCGCCGAGGTCAGCTGCAGCATCAGGACCGCCAGGACGAGGATCCGCCCGGCCGCTCCGAAGCGCGCGTTGAGCCACTGCACGATCGCCGCGAAGCAGCACGTCACCAGGCAGAGGAAGCCCACGGTCCCGGCCGCCCGCGCCATCTGCAGGCCGAGGCCCCAGTGCAGGACCGACATCAGGGCGGCCGTCTGCAGCACGCCCAGGGCGGCGACCGGCAGCCAGCCCGCGAACGCGATCCGCCAGGCGGACGCGCCCGCGGCGAGCGCGCGCCGGTTCAGCGGCTGGATCAGCATGTACGCCACCATCGCGCCGACCCACAGGGAGAGCGGGATGAAGTACGGGGCGAAACCGGTGCCGTAGTTGGGCGCCTTGTGCATCGACTGGGAGGCGAGCTGCACGGGGTCGGCCATCACGTCGGTGCGCTGGTCGCGGTCCTTCTTGTCGTAGTCGGGGATCTGCTCGACGCCGTCGTGCAGTCCGCTCGCCAGCTTCCCGGAGCCGTCGGCCAGCTTGAACAGGCCGCCCTCCAGGTCGTTCGCGCCCGTCTTGAGCTTGCCGACGCCCTCGTCGAGGTCGACGGAGCCGGTCTTGGCGGTGCCGAGGCCCGTGTGCAGCTTCTTGGCGCCCTTGGCGACCTTCCCCGCGCCCTTGTTGAGGTCGTTGATCTGGGTGACCGCGGTCTCCAGGTCCTCGTCGAGGTGCGGTGCGCGGTCGGCCAGTGCCTGCGACTTCTTCTGCAGCGTGGCGAGGTGCTTGTCGAGCGCCTTGACGTCGCTGTTCTGGTCCTTGATCAAGGTGTTCATGTCGTCCGCGATGGTCGACACGTTCTCCGCGGACTTCTTGGCCTCCTTGAGCTTCGGGCAGGAGGGGGCGGGAAGAGGGGCTTCCTCGCACTGCTCCGTGTAGAGGTCGCCGATGACCTTGGAGCCGTCAGCCGCCCCCTTGGCCGCCCCGGGCGCGAGCTTGACCCAGGTGTCCAGGTTGTGGCGCATCGCCTTGGAGGAGTCGGCGACGAGCTGCGCCGTGTCCCCGATGGTCTTGCCGTTGTCCTTCAGGAAGGGCCGCACCTGGTCCGCGGTGCCGTTGACCTTGTCGGCCAGCTTCTGGGTGCCGTCCGAGACCTTCTTCGAGCCGTCCTTCAGCTCGCCCGCGCCCTTGTGGAGCTTCTTGATGCCGCCGGCCAGATCGCCGCTGCCGTCCTTGGCGTCCTTCAGGCCCTTCGCGAGGTCCTTCGAACCCTTCTTCGCCTTGCCGATGCCGCCGTCGAGCTTGTCGGCGCCCTTGGCGGCCTTCTCGGTCGCCCCGTGGATGTCCGAGAACGAGATGAAGATCTTGTCGAGGAAGGAGCGGGATGTCTTCGTGGAGGCCGCCGTACGCACCTCGGAGAAGACCGTCCGCGAGATCTGCCCGACGATGTAGTTGTTGGCGTCGTTCGTCCTGACCTGCAGGGCACCCGTCTCCGGGGAGTCGCCCGAACTCGACGCGATGCGCTTGCTGAAGTCCGACGGCATCGTCAGGGACAGGTAGTACGTCCCGTCCTCGACGCCGTCGCGCGCCTCGGCGGCGCTCACCTCGTGCCAGTCGAACGTCTTGCTGTCCCGCAGCCCGTCGACGATGCCGTCGCCCGCCGCGAGCTTCTTGCCCCCGGCGGTGGCCCCCTTGTCGTCGTTGACGAGCGCGACGGGTATCCGGTCGAGACGGCCGTACGGGTCCCAGAAGGAACACAGGTACAGGGCGCCGTACAGCAGGGGCAGCAGCAGGAGGGCGACGAGCGCCGCTCGGGGCAGCTTCCCCCTGCCGAAGCGCCGGAGCTCGAGCGAGGCCAGCTTAGGCGCGCGCATCGGCCGCCTCCTTGTCGTCGGTCTCGGTGCCTTCGGATGCGGCCTCGGCTTCGGGCTCGGCGTCGGCGTCGGCGGGACGCTCGGTGGACACGACGACCGCGTCATCGGGTGCCTCGCTGCACACCGCGACGACCGTGGTGCCGCGCTCGGCGATCGACCTCAACAGGGCCCAGGCCGCCACCCGTTCGGCGTCCGAGAGCTTGAGGTCGATGTCGTCGACGCCGAGCAGCCGCGGCCGCCCGATCAGCGCGAGGGCCATGGAGAGCCGCAGCGCCTCCAGGCGTTCCAGATCGCGTACGGAGGTGCGCCGGCCCTTGGGCAGCGACTCCATGTCGAGTCCCGCCGCGGTCAGGGCCGTGTCGATCCGCAGCCGTGCCTCGGTCGCCCGCTCGGCCCGCGGCTTCAGCAGATCCCGCAGCGATCCGCCGAACCGCCGCTGCAGCAGCGCCCGTTCGTGCAGATGCTCGGCGACGGTCAGTGCCGGGTCGAGATCCGTGACGCCGGGCACGGGTCCGAGCGCGCTGATCCGGCGCACCGCCGCGAGCTGCTTGGGCAGCCGGAAGCCGCCCACTGAGGCATCGCCCTCGGTCGGGCGCATACGTCCGGTGAGTGCGAGGAGGAGACAGGTGTGGCCCGACCCCGATGGCCCCTCGACCGCGATCAGTGCCCCCGGCTCCGCGTCGACATCGACCCCGCGGAACGCCCAGCCCCGCGGCCCCTTCAGGCCGAAGCCCTTGGCTGTGACAGCGGCTCCCCGCCGACCGTCGTCCGTCGGACCGTCCACGGTCCCCCCTCGCACCCTCTTTTGAACTGACTGGTCAGTGCAAAAACTAGCGCGAAGCCGCGATCGAGGCAAAGTCGCAGGTCAGAGTCGATTGTCAGTGGCGTACTTCACGATGGGCACATACGGCCACTGCGCCGTCACGCGACGACAGGAGGTTCGTCATGGCCAGCACTTCCGCAGCAGCCGCACGTCGGCACCGCCCCGTCGGCCCTGCCCCCTCACTGACCGGCCCCGCGAGCGACGTCCACCCCGTCCTGCGCCGGGCCACGGCCCCGCCCGCCGCACTCGAACTGCTCGCCCAGGCCCGCGCCGGACTCGACGAGGCGGCGCACCTGGAGACCTCGAACGAGCGCTATGCCACCGCCCACCTCGCCGCCCTGCGCACCGCGGCCGCCGTCCTCGCCGCCCGTGGCCGCCCCGAGACGACACCGCGCCGCAGGCAGCGGATCCGCAGCGCCTGGGAAGTGCTCCCGGAGATAGCGCCCGAACTGACGGAGTGGAGCGCCCTGTTCGCATCGGGCGCCGCGCGCAGGGCCCGCGCCGAGGCGGGCATACAGGGCGCGGCGACCACCCGCGACGCCGACGACCTGATGCGTGACACCGCGATGTTCCTGCGCCTGGTCGAGCGGATGCTGGTGCTGCAGCCCGTGCTGCCCCAGCCCAGGCAGGAGCCGCCGGACGCCGGGTGACGGGGCAGTCGGCCGAAGGCAATAGGGTGGGAACGCCCGCACCCTCCTCCGCCGCTCATCGGCCGAGAGGAGGGAACCCCCCCTAGCTCCGCCGCGGACCACGCGGTGGACGCGCCGAGGAGTCAACTGCCGTGTCGGACCCGATGCGCCCCCGCGCTTCTCTCCGTACCGCCGTGGTCTGGGATGTCCTCAAGGACGCTCTCGACCGCCGGGTCAAGGCCACGGGCCGCGAGTCGCTCGATGTGCTCGACACCGGGGGCGGCAGTGGCAACTTCGCCGTGCCCGTCGCCCGCCTCGGCCACACCGTCACCGTCGTCGACCCCAGCCCGAACGCGCTCTTCGCCCTCGAGCGCCGGGCCGCCGAGGCCGGCGTCGCCGACCGCGTGCGCGGCGTCCAGGGCGACGTACACGGCCTGTTCGACGTCGTGGAGCGCAGCGGGTACGACGCCGTGCTGTGCCACGGCGTCCTGGAGTACGTGGACGACCCCGCCGAGGGCGTACGCAACGCCGTCGGCGCCCTGCGCCCCTCCGGCACCCTCAGCCTGCTCGCCGCGGGCCTCGGCGGGGCCGTGCTCGCCAGGGCGCTCGCCGGGCACTTCACCGAGGCCAGGCAGGCACTCGGCGACCCCGCGGGCCGCTGGGGCGACGGCGACCCCGTGCCCCGGCGGTTCACCGCCGAGCAGCTCACCGGGCTGGTCGAGGCGGCAGGTGTGCGGGTCGGCGCGGTGCATGGCGTGCGGGTCTTCGCCGACCTCGTCCCCGGCGTCCTGGTGGACACCGAGCCCGGCGCCCTGGAGGCCCTGCTCAAGCTGGAGGCGGCCGCCGCGGAGCTCGCCGCCTTCCACGCCGTGGCCACCCAGCTGCATGTGCTCGGTGAGACCGGGGATGCCGACGAGGCCTGATGTTCGCCCTGGCCGCCGCGCTGATCAGGGGCGCAGCGGCACATGGAGTACGGCACACACCCTCCGAACGGGCTACGGGCGCCGTATGATCGAGGCAGACCGTCCGGCATGCCGGACCGGCAGCTGGGGAATGCACGCTTCAGCGAGCCGGAGCGGCAGGGCGGTCCGGTTTGGCGAAGTTGGCGCAGAGGGGCGGGTTTCACGGGGGCGATTCCCTGCCTATCCTGAAGGGGACCCCCGGTCGCCCCGGCGACTGCACGATGAGGAGGACTCCGTGCCGCTCTCGGAGCACGAGCAGCGCATGCTCGAGCAGATGGAGCGAGCGCTGTACGCCGAAGATCCCAAGTTCGCGACAGCGCTCGAGGGAAGCGGGCTGCGTACGTACACCCGGCGACGGGTCTACCAAGCGGTCGCGGGCTTCCTTGTGGGTATCGCCCTTCTCATGGCCGGAATGGTCGCCCAGCTGATCTGGGTCAGCGTGGTGGGATTCCTCGTCATGCTGGGATGTGCGGTGCTCGCGGTCACTGGATGGCGCAAAGCACCCAAGCCTGGCGAACAGCCCGCAGCCGGTGCTGCCACGGCGCCGGGCGGCGCTCCCGCCCGTCGGCAGACCAGGCAACGCCGGTCGGTGATGGACCGGATCGAGCAGCGGTGGCAGCGTCGCCGCGACGAGCAACAGGGGCAATGAACTTCTGGGCTTAGCCCAGCCGATCTCTCCGTAGCTGATCTTTCCGTCAGCCGTCGGCCTCATTCGTGGGGCTGACGGCTGACGTGTTTCCGGAGCCTTGCGGGCCATGAGCCCGAGCGAGCCTCATGTCATGTGTAAGGGGTGACCGCCCTGGGCGGTCACCCCTTACACATCGCTCAAGCGCCCCCGCAGGGGCCCTCAGCCCTCCTGCTGGGACGGCCGTGACGGCCTGCGCAGCGCGGCCCAGCGCTTGGCCACCCGCTCGGCCCACCGGGTCCTGACCGTCGCCCAGCGCTCGGAGACGGCCCACACCACCCGGGCGGCCGAACGCGGCGCGAGCGTCGCCCGCAGCCGGGCCGGGCGGCTCGACGTGGCCCGCAGCCCGTCCCGTACGCGATGGACGTCGTCGGCCAGGCCGGCCGTCGGCTGGGGCCGCGGCGCGTAGAGAACCTGCTCGACCGCCGCCGCGAGGCGATGGACGGACTCCGCGGGCGCCGCGCCCAGCTGTCCGACGCGGACGATCCGGGCCGCCGCCTTGCGCGGGGTCTGCGACTCGTCCGGCGTGATGCCGTGGTCCCAGGCCGTGTCGGTCACTTCGAGCCAGGCGGCAAGCGTCCGCGCGGACGCCTCCTCGGCAGTCCGGCCCGGCGACCCCAGGCGCACCGCCCGGATCCGCTTGCGCCACAGCATCGGAAGCAGCGGCACCGCGACGGCCACCAGCGCCCCCAGCGTCACAGCAAGGATCATGCCGAGCGGTGGCCCGTCGCCGCCCGAACCGCCCGCGATCGCCGGCGCCGTGCTCGCGCAGCCGCCCTGCTTCTGCTGGTCGGCCGGGCAGCTCGCGGACGCCGAGGGCTCACTGGACGGCGCGGTGGACTGCGTCGGCTCCGGCGCCGCGGGGTCGCTCGCATCGTCGGACGGGGTGTCCGAGCGGGTGTAGTCCGGCACCGTGCCACGGTTCGGCGTCGGCTCGAAGCGGGTCCAGCCCACGCCCTCGAAGTACAGCTCGGGCCAGGCGTGCGCGTCCCGCAGGCCGACCGACATCGATCCGTCGGCCTGGGCCGCGCCGGGCGTGAAGCCCACCGCGACGCGCGCCGGGATGCCCAGCGTCCGCGCCATCGACGCCATGGCGAACGAGAAGTGGACGCAGAAGCCCTCCTTCTGCTCCAGGAAGCGGGCGATCGCCGCCGGGCCGCTGCCCGCACGCACCTGCGTGTTGTAGGTGAAGCCGCCCTCCGACGCGAAGTAGTCCTGGAGCTTGACCGCCTTCTCGTAGTCGTTCGACGCACCCTGGGTGATCTTGCGCGCCTCCGTCGACACCACCGGGGGCAGCGAGTCGGGCACCTTGGTGAACTCGCGCCGCAGGGCCTCGGGCGCCTCGGGCGCGTCGGCGAGCTGCGCGGCCGTCGGGTTCACGACCAGGCTCTTGACCTCGTACTGCGCACCACGCGTCGTCTGCCCGCGGTCACCGACGAGGGCGCGCCCCACCGGCTCGTACCGCCAGCGGCCGCTGATGTCGACCTCGCTCGCCGGGTAGGGCATCGGCAGCCAGTTCTGCGCGTAGCTGTCGGCGGCCGAGATGTTGGTCTGGATCTCCGTCCTCGGCACGTCGGGGGAGAGCCCCGGCGGATCGTCGAGCCGCGACGGCACGTCCTGGATGCGCCGGACGGTGGTCTTCCACGTCGTCCCGTCGAACTGGTCGAGCGAGACGATCCGCAGATAGAGGTTCTCGGTCGACTCGGCGTTCGTCTTGTACGAGATGACCTCGCGGTCGTCCGGCTCGTTCAGGCTGTCCTGGAGCGCGACCAGCGGATTCACCGCGGAGATCGTGCCGCCACCGCCGGAACCCGAGCCGCCGGGGCCGCCGGAGCCGTCGAGAAGACCGCCGTCCAGTGCGGGCAGGCCGATCGGCACCACCAGGGCGATGCCCAGCGCGACCGCGCCGATGCGCCGCCCGGTGCGGATCGGGGCGACCGCACCGGTGTCGCTCTCCAGGCCCCCCGAGATCCGGCCGGGACCGCGCGCCGCGCCCCCGAAGACGCGCCCCCACTGGGAGAGCCGGTCCCGGCCCTCCGCGAGGAGCAGCAGCAGATATCCGGCGGCCGCGAGCAGGAACCACAGCCATCCCGCGCCGTCTCCGGAGAGGCCCGCCGCGACCGAGTACAGCGCGAGCAGCGGAAGCCCCGCGGGCGCCGCCGTACGGAAGGTCACCGCGAGGGCGTCCACCGCGAGGCCGATCACCAGGACGCCGCCGACCAGCATCAGCCGGATGCCGTCGCTGAGCGGAGCGGGGATCGCGTACTGCCCGACGTCGTCGCCGCCCGCCTGCAGCAGCAGACCGAACTCCCGGAACACGTCGGGCCCGGGAAGCACCCCGGCGATCGCCTGCTCGCGGGCGAACACCAGGGTCAGCAGGAGCAGTGTCACCAGGGCCTGCACCGCGACCGTGACCGGCCGGGCCAGCGGCACCCGCCGGGTGAGCGCGCCCACGCCGCTCTGCAGCGCGAGCAGGATCGCCGCCTGGACGAACCACGTCGCCGGATCGACGAGCGGAATCAGCGCCCCCGACGCCATCAGCGTGGCCGCCGTGGCACTGAGCGCCAGTCGTGCGCGCCCACTCATGAGCGTCCCCCCGTTGTCGTACGTGTGTTCCGGGCGCGCTGGGTCATGCCCAGCCCCCCGTCGTCCCCGCCGTCGGAGCCGGGCCCGCGGTCGCCCGCAGGTGGTCCGCCTGGCGCCACAGGTCCGCCAGACCGGCCCCCGGAGGCACCGCCACGGCCGTCCAGCCCGCCTCGCGGAGCATCCGAAGGCGCTCCTCTCCGGGGCCCGTAGGAGCGCCGCCAGGGCCCTGCGCCCAGGCCGTGCTGTCCAGGACGAAGGCGACGGCGGCGCCACTGCGCTGGCGCATCTTGGCGGCCACCGTGGCCTGCTCCTCGTCCAGGTCGCCGAGGAAGGCGATCAGCAGCCCTTCGTTGCCACCGCGCAGCACGTCGTACGCGCGCGAGAGCCCCGCGCCGTCCGAGTGGTCGACCACGGCGAGGGTGTCCATCATCAGTCCGGCGGCGTCCGCCGACTCCTGGCTCGCGCCCGCGAAACCGTCCGCGCCCTCGCCGGGCACCGAGTTGCCGGTGTCGGTCAGCAGCCTTACGGAGAAGCCCCGTTCGAGCATGTGCACAAGCGCGGACGCGGTGCCCGACACCGCCCACTCGAAGGCCGAGTCGGGACCCGCGCCCCGGAAGGCGAGCGCCCGGGTGTCCAGGAGCACCGTGCAGCGGGCCCGCTGCGGCTGCTCCTCGCGGCGCACCATCAACTCGCCGTAGCGAGCCGTGGAGCGCCAGTGGACGCGGCGCAGGTCGTCGCCGTGGCGGTAGCCGCGCGGGATCACGTCGTCCTCGCCGGCGAGCGCCAGTGAACGGTGCCGCCCGTCGCCGTACCCCTTGGCCTCGCCGGTGAGCCGCACCGGAGGCAGCGCTTCCACCCGCGGGATCACCGTCAAGGTGTCGTACGTCGAGAAGGAGCGGGTCAGCTCGCACATCCCGAAGGGGTCCGTCAGACGCAGCTGCAGCGGACCGAGCGGATAGCGCCCCCGCAGGTCCGAGCGGACCCGGTAGGACACCTCGCGGCGGCCCCCCGCCTCCACCCGGTCGAGCACGAACCGGGGCCGCGGCCCCAGGACGTACGGCACCCGGTCCTGGAGCATGAGGAGCCCCGTGGGAAGCCGCGAGACGTTGTCCATCCGCAGATGGACGCGGGCCTCCGAGCTGGCGGGCACGCGCGCGGGGGAGAGCCTGCGGCTGCCCGCCACGCGATAGCGGGTGCGGTAAAGCACCGTCGCGCACACCAGCGGGAGCACCGCGAGCAGCAGGCCGACCCGGAGCAGATCGCTCTGCCCCAGGACGTACGCGCAGACGGCCGCGGCGATCCCGGCCGCCAGGAACGAACGCCCGCGCGTGGTCAGCCCCGCGAGCGCGGTCCGAATGCCGCCCTTGCCCTCCTCGGCCTGCGCCGGCTGCGGCCCCCCGGCCGCCATCACAGCCTCCGTGCGCCGGGCGGCTGCTGACCGAAGAAGCCGCTGTTCGGCTGGGCGGCGGCCGGGACCGGCGTCCGCTGGAGTATCTCCAGGACGACCGACTCGGCCGTACGCCGGTTCAACTGGGCCTGTGCCGTGGGCAGCAGCCGGTGCGCGAGCACCGCGACGGCCAGCGCCTGCACATCGTCCGGCAGGGCGAACTCACGGCCGCTGAGCGCCGCGGAGGCCTTGGCCGCCCGCACCAGGTGCAGCGTCGCGCGCGGTGAGGCGCCGAGTCTCAGCTCCGGGTGGTTGCGGGTCGCGGAGACCAGATCGACCGCGTACCTCCGCACGGCGTCGGCGACATGGACCTTCCGGACCGCGTCGATGAGCTTCACGATGTCGTGCGCGTGCGCCACCGGCTGGAGGTCGTCCAGCGGCGATACGCCGCCGTGCACGTCCAGCATCTGCAGCTCGGCCTCCGCGTTCGGATAGCCGATCGAGACGCGCGCCATGAAGCGGTCGCGCTGCGCCTCGGGCAGCGGATAGGTCCCCTCCATCTCGACGGGGTTCTGCGTCGCCACCACCATGAAGGGGCTCGGCAGTTCATAGGTCTGCCCGTCGATGGTGACCTGGCGCTCCTCCATGGATTCCAGGAGCGCGGACTGCGTCTTCGGAGACGCACGGTTGATCTCGTCGCCGATCACGATCTGCGCGAAGATCGCGCCGGGCTTGAACTCGAAGTCCCGGCGCTGCTGGTCGAAAATGGACACACCAGTGATGTCCGACGGCAGCAGATCAGGCGTGAACTGGATGCGGCGCACCGAGCAGTCGATGGACCGCGCCAGCGCCTTGGCGAGCATGGTCTTGCCCACGCCCGGTACATCCTCGATCAGCAAGTGCCCCTCGGCGAGGAGCACGGTCAGCGAAAGCCGTACGACCTCTGGCTTGCCCTCGATCACACCCTCCACCGACCTGCGGACACTCTCCGCTGTGGTGGTCAGATCTGTGAGGCTCGCTCGATCGTCATAGGTCGTCACCCGGCCCTCCTCGGACACGTTCTCCGGGCCGACGCATGTGTGTGCGGCCCGGCCCACCCCGAATAACGGACACCACGCGTGAATGGTTCAGCGCGATGTCCCACACCGCATTCTTGTTGGGCGTACCGGGTTGTGTCACTCGCCTGTGGATAACTGGCGGCGGTATGTCGGGTCTTACGGTCTTTTGGGCGCCGCAGCGGCGGCGGCGACGCCCGGCAGATCCGGTTACGCAGGGTCGATCTCCCGCAGCAGGCCGGTGGTCACATCGAAGACGAATCCCCGTACATCGTCCGTGTGCAGCAGGAACGGTGAGGTCCGCACACGCTGCATGGACTGCCGTACGTCCTGGTCGACATCGCGGAAGGCCTCCACCGCCCAGGCGGGGCGCTGGCCGACCTCCAGCTCGATCTCGTGGCGGAAGTCCTCGGTGAGGCTCTCCAGGCCGCAGCCGGTGTGGTGGACGAGGACGACGCTCTTGGTGCCCAGGGCCCGCTGGCTGATGGTCAGGGAGCGGATGACGTCGTCGGTGACCACGCCGCCCGCGTTGCGGATGGTGTGGCAGTCGCCCAGCTCGAGGCCGAGCGCGTCGTGGAGGTCGAGGCGGGCGTCCATACAGGCGACGACCGCGACGTGCAGGACGGGGCGGGCGTCCATGCCCGGATCGGTGAAACCTTCGGCGTACTGGTGGTTCGCCTCGACGAGACGGTCCGTGACGGTGCCGCCGGTGGCTATGTCACCGATCGGCGCTGCGGGGGAGTGGCCCGTAGGGGATGCGGAAGTCGACATAGCTATGACCGTAGTCGTCACTGATCGCTCGGGCCCGCTGTGAGAAGGGACAAAGAACGTCAATGAGTCTTGTTGTGAGGTAACCCACAGGAGTAATGCGGCTACGTCCGAACGGGTGATGACGGCGGATGTCCGGTTCCTCGAAAGGCCCGCCCGCGACGCGCAGGCCAGTTGATTGACCGGGCGACAGGGTGGACTAAAGTGACGCGAAGTGGGAGACGTGACCTGTTCCCCGCTGGACTTGTTCACCCCGGGGATTCCCCGAATCCCCCCACGTGCGCGGCGCGTACGTACGGCTCGGCCTCCTCCCGCTCCCGGTCGGCTGACGCCACTTCCCCGGCGCCAGCGGGCCATTCCCCTTCACGGAGCGGGCGGGGACCCGGCAGTGCGTGCGAACGCCGCGCCGGACCTGAGAGGGCCCCTTGAGCGACAACAGCCGACACGTCCCGGTGATGCTCCAGCGGTGCCTGGACATGTTGGCCCCCGCGCTCGCCGAGCCGGGCGCGGTCGTCGTCGACTGCACCCTCGGCCTCGGCGGCCACAGCGAGGCGCTCCTTTCCACGTTCCCCTCGGCCCGCCTCGTCGCCCTCGACCGCGACAAGGAGGCACTGCGCCTCTCCGGAGAGCGGCTCGCCCCCTTCGGCGACCGGGCCACGCTGGTGCACGCGGTCTACGACGAACTGCCCGATGTGCTCGACCGCCTGGGCATCCCGAAGGTGCAGGGCGTCCTCTTCGACCTCGGCGTCTCCTCGATGCAACTCGACGAGGCGGACCGGGGATTCGCGTACGCCCAGGACGCGCCCCTCGACATGCGCATGGACCAGACGACCGGCATCAGCGCGGCCGAGGTGCTCAACACGTACGCCCCCGGCGAACTGGTGCGGATCCTGCGCCAGTACGGCGAGGAGAAGCAGGCCAAGCGGATCGTCGGCGCCATCGTGCGTGAGCGCGAGAAGGAGCCGTTCAGCAACAGCGCACGGCTCGTCGAGCTGATCCGCGACTCCCTGCCGCAGGCCGCCAAGCGCACCGGCGGCAACCCCGCCAAGCGCACCTTCCAGGCCCTGCGCATCGAGGTCAACGGCGAGCTGAGCGTCCTGGAGTCGGCCGTCCCTGCGGCCGTGCAGGCGCTCGCCGTCGGCGGCCGGATCGCCGTCCTGTCGTACCACTCGCTGGAGGACCGGCTGGTCAAGCAGGTGTTCGCGGCCGGCGCCGCGACCACAGCGCCGCCCGGTCTGCCCGTCGTCCCCGAGCGCTACCAGCCCCGGCTCAAGCTGCTCACACGCGGCGCGGAGCTCCCCACCGAGGAAGAGGTCGCCGAGAACCGCCGGGCGGCCCCGGCGCGGCTGCGGGGTGCGCAGCGCATCCGCGAGGAGGCCCCGTGAGCGGGTCGCCTGAAGAGGCCCCATGACTCCTGAGGAGGCCCCATGAGCAAGAAGCCCGAACTGCGGGGGCGGGCCGCGCGGCTCGCGAAGCTGCTTCCGTCGGGGCCGAGCCAGGCCGCCCGTACGCCCTTCGTGCTGCTCGTCGTGCTGCTGCTCGGCGGTGGCCTGATCACGCTCCTGATCCTGAACTCCTCGCTCAACGAAGGCTCGTTCCAGCTGAGCGAGCTCAAGAAGGAGACGACGGAGCTCACCGACCAGGAGCAGGAGCTCCAGCGGGACGTGGACGCCTACTCGGCCCCCGACGCCCTCCAGCGGCGCGCCCGTGAGCTCGGCATGGTCCCCGGCGGCGACCCGGCCTTCCTGAACCCCGACGGCACCATCCGTGGCGTCCCGGGGGCCGCCGTGAGGCCATCGGCGCAGCTGCTGCCCGAGCTGCGCCCCCAGGAGGTGGCCTCCCCGGCTCCCTCGGTCTCGATCCCGGTCCCACCCGTGCCCTCGTCGCCTCCGGCGGCCCCCACCCCCTCCGCGAAGCCCGGCCCCACGACCTCCGGCAGGTGACGTAAGTGACGGACCGCCAACCCCCGCGGCGCAGGGTGCCGGGCCCCGCGAGGCCCTCGCGCCCCGGCGCCCAGCGCAGTCCGGGACGGGGCTCGCAAGGCGCCCGCCCGGCCGCCCGCCGCCCGCGCCCCGCCGCGCCCAAGGCCCGCACGATCCGGCTCGGCAGCCCGCGACCCCGCCTGCGCATGGTGAGCCTCGGCCTGACCCTTGTGATGCTGGCCTTCGTCGTACGCCTTCTCCAGGTGCAGGCGGTCGACGCCAGCGCGTACACCGCCAAGGCCGAGAAGAACCGCTACTTCAGCCACGTCCTGGCCGCCGAGCGGGGCGGCATCACCGACCGGAGCGGTGTCGAACTGGCGGCGAGTGTCGACGCGTACGACATCACGGCCGACCCCACGATGTTCACGGCGAAGGAGATGGGCATCAAGGACGCGCCGGAGCAGGCGGCCGCGCTCCTCGCCCCGATCCTCGACAAGGACGCCGCCGAACTCACCAAGCAGTTGGAGAAGCGGAACACGCGCTACGTCCTGCTGGCCCGCCGGCAGACCCCGCAGGCCTGGAAGCAGATCAAGGAGTTGCGCGGCGCGCTCGCCGAGAAGGCCCGCACCGACAAGACCACCAAGAACGTCCTCGCGGGCATCTTCCAGGACCCCAGCAGCAAGCGCGTGTACCCGAACGACACCCTGGCCGCCGGGATACTGGGCTGGGTCAACGCCGACGGCAAGGGCGCGGGCGGCCTCGAACAGCAGCTGAACAAGGATCTCGCGGGCAAGGACGGCAAGATCCGCTACGCCCAGTCCGGCGGCCGTCAGGTGCCGACCGCGGGCTCCACGGAGACGCCCGCCGTGCCCGGATCCGATGTCGAGCTGACCATCGACCGCGACATCCAGTGGGCCGCGCAGAACGCCATCGCCGAGCAGGTCGAGAAGTCCCAGGCGGACCGCGGCTATGTGATGGTGCAGGACAACCGGACCGGCGAGATCCTCGCGATGGCCAACTCCCCGGGCTTCGACCCGAACGACCTCTCGCAGGCCGACGGCACGGCGATGGGCAATGCCGCGCTCCAGGACGCGTTCGAGCCGGGCTCCACCGCCAAGGTCATGTCGATGGCGGCGGTCCTGGAGGAGAACGCGGCCACGCCCGGCACCCATGTGACGGTTCCCAACCGGCTGCACCGCGGCGACAGGCTCTTCCAGGACGACGTCGACCACCCGACCTGGAATTTGACGCTCAACGGTGTGCTCGCCAAGTCCTCCAACATCGGCACGATCCTGGCCACCGGCGAGCTGGGCAAGACGCAGCGGGAGGCCAACGAGGTCCTCTACTCGTATCTGCGCAAGTTCGGCATCGGCAAGGAGACCGGGCTCGGCTTCCCGGGCGAGACGTCCGGCATCCTCGCCCCGGCCGACAAGTGGTCCACCTCGCAGCAGTACACGATCCCGTTCGGCCAGGGTGTCTCGATCAACGCGATGCAGGCGGCCTCCGTCTACTCGACGATCGCCAACGACGGCGTACGCGTCGAGCCGACCCTGGTGCGCGGCACCAAGGGCCCCGACGGCCGCTTCACGCCCGCGCCCAAGCCCAAGAAGACCCGCGTGGTGAGCGAGAAGACCGCGAAGACGGTGGCGCAGATGCTGGAGTCCGTCGTCGACGACGAAGAGGGCACCGGCACCAAGGCGCGCATCCCGGGCTACCGGGTCGCGGGCAAGACCGGTACGGCCAACCGGGTCGACCCCGAGACCGGCCGCTACAAGGGCTACACCTCGTCGTTCGCCGGTTTCGCGCCCGCCGACAAGCCGCGCGTCACCGTCTACTGCGCGATCCAGAACGCCACCAAGGGCAGCTACTTCGGCGGCCAGATCTGCGGCCCCATCTACAAGGAAGTCATGCAGTTCGCCCTGAAGACCCTCCAGGTGCCGCCCACCGGCAAGGGCGCGGCCCGACTGCCCGTCACCTTCTAACCCTGAGCCGACCGGCCCCGAGCCGACCACCTCTGAGCCCCACCAGGACAAACCCGTGACAACGATCACTCCGAAGCCGGGGAACCAGCCCCCGCCGCACCGCCCGCTTCGCCCCGAGGCGGGTGCGCCCGGTACGCTCACCGCCGTGCCACACGCTGATCAGTCCCAAACCACCCAGAAGGGCGTTCCCGTGACATATCCGGGACCGCCACGGCCGGTCCAGGTCGACGCGACGCCGCTCGCCCGGATCGCCGATCAGCTGGGCGTCGCCGCCCCCGGCGCGGGGGAGGTCAGCGGCATCACGCACGACTCCCGCGCGGTCCGGCCCGGCGACATCTACGCCGCACTGCCGGGTGCCCGGCTGCACGGCGCGGACTTCGTCGCCCAGGCCGCCGACCTCGGCGCCGCCGCGATCCTCACCGACCCGACGGGCGCCGAACGCGCGGCCGCCACGGGCCTGCCGGTCCTGGTCGTCGACAACCCGCGCGGCGTCATGGGCGAGCTCGCGGCCACGGTGTACGGCCATCCAGGACGCGATCTGCTGCAGATCGGCATCACCGGCACGTCCGGCAAGACCACGACGGCGTACCTCGTCGAGGGCGGTCTCAAGGGCGTCCGGTCGACCGGCCTGATCGGCACGGTCGAGATGCGCATCGGCGACGAGCGGATCAAGTCGGAGCGTACGACCCCTGAAGCCACCGATCTCCAGGCGCTGTTCGCGGTGATGCGCGAGCGCGGCGTCGAGGCGGTCGCCATGGAGGTCTCCTCGCACGCGCTTGTGCTCGGCCGGGTGGACGGCTGCGTCTTCGACGTCGCCGTCTTCAACAACCTCAGCCCGGAGCACATGGAGTTCCACTCCGACATGGAGGACTACTTCCAGGCCAAGGCGCAGCTCTTCACCAAGGAGCGCTCCAAGGTCGCAGTGGTCAACTTCGACGACGAGTACGGGCGTCGGCTCATCGGCGAGTCCGAGGTCCCTGTCACGACGTTCTCCGCCGAGGGGCACCCCGACGCCGACTGGCGCGCGGAGGACGTCGAGGTCACGCCGTTCGACTCCACGTTCGTCGCGGTCGGCCCGCAGGGGGAGCGGATCACCGCGAAATCCCCGCTGGCGGGACCGTTCAACGTCGCCAACACGCTCTCCGCGATCGTCTCCCTCGCCGTCGCCGGGATCGACCCCCAGCAGGCCGCCGACGGTGTCGCCGCGGTGCCGGGCGTCCCCGGCCGCCTGGAGCGCATCGACGCGGGCCAGGACTACCTGGCGGTCGTCGACTACGCCCACAAGACGGACGCCGTCGAATCGGTCCTGCGCGCGCTGCGCAAGGTCACCGAGAACAAGCTGCACATCGTGCTCGGCTGCGGCGGCGACCGCGACAAGACCAAGCGGATGCCGATGGGCGCGGCCGCGGCCCGCCTCGCCGACACCGCCGTACTGACCTCCGACAATCCCCGCGGCGAGGACCCCCTCGCGATCCTCGCCACGATGCTCGCGGGCGCCGCCGACGTGCCGGCCCACGAGCGCGGCGAGGTCGCCGTCTTCGAGGACCGCGCCGCCGCCATCCGCGCGGCCGTCGCCCGGGCCGAACCGGGCGACACGGTGCTCGTCGCGGGCAAGGGCCACGAGCAGGGACAGGACATCGCCGGGGTGGTACGTCCCTTCGACGACCGCCAGGTGCTTCGCGAAGCTATCCAGCAAACCCAGGGATGAATTTGTGATCGCCCTCTCCCTCGCCGAGATCGCAGAAGTCGTCGGCGGGCAGACGTACGACATACCGGATCCGTCCGTCCAGGTCACCGGACCGGTCGTCAGGGACTCCCGTGAAGTGGAGCCCGGCAGCCTCTTCGTCGCCTTCGTCGGCGAGCGCGTCGACGGCCACGACTACGCGGCCGCGGTGGTCGAAGCGGGCGCGGCGGCAGTCCTCGCCTCGCGCCCCGTCGGCGTACCCGCCATCGTCGTCGACGACGTACAGACCGCGCTCGGCGCCCTTGCGCGGCACGTCGTGGAGCGGCTCGGCGCGACCCTCGTGGCGCTGACCGGCTCCGTCGGCAAGACCAGCTCCAAGGACCTGCTCGCCCAGGTGCTTCGCAGCAAGGCGCCCACGGTCTGGACGCCGGGCTCGCTCAACAACGAGATCGGGCTTCCGCTGACCGCGCTGAGCGCCACCGACGAGACGAAGTTCCTCGTCCTGGAGATGGGTGCCCGCGGCATCGGCCACATCCGCTACCTCACCGGCCTCACCCCGCCGAAGATCGGCCTCGTCCTCAACGTCGGCACCGCCCACATCGGCGAGTTCGGCGGACGCGAGCAGATCGCAGAGGCGAAGGGTGAACTCGTCGAGAGCCTCCCCGCCGACGGCACCGCAGTCCTCAACGCCGACGACCCGCTCGTCCGCGCCATGGCTTCGCGCACGAAGGCCCGCGTCCTGCTCTTCGGAGAGGCCGCCGACGCCGACGTACGCGCCGAAAATGTCCGGCTCACTACGATCGGACAGCCCGCCTTTACGCTGCACACACCCTCCGGGTGCAGCGACGTGACCTTGCGGCTGTACGGTGAGCACCACGTGTCGAACGCGCTTGCCGCGGCCGCCGTCGCCCATGAGCTGGGCATGTCCGCAGACGAGATCGCCCGCGCGCTCTCCGATGCGGGCACGCTGTCCCGCTGGCGGATGGAGGTCACCGAGCGCCCGGACGGCGTGACGGTCGTCAACGACGCCTACAACGCGAACCCCGAGTCCATGCGAGCCGCCCTGCGCGCGCTCGTGGCCATGGGCAAGGGACGTCGTACGTGGGCGGTGCTCGGTCACATGGCCGAGCTCGGTGACGAGGGGCTCGCCGAACACGACGCGGTCGGACGGCTCGCTGTCCGGCTGAACGTGAGCAAGCTCGTGGCAGTCGGGGGCAGGGAAGCGTCCTGGCTCCAACTGGGCGCATACAACGAGGGTTCGTGGGGTGAGGAGTCGGTGCACGTGTCCGACGCACAGGCGGCGATCGACCTGCTGCGCAGCGAGCTGCGCCCAGGGGACGTCGTGCTGGTGAAGGCTTCCAGATCGGTCGGTCTCGAGCGGGTCGCCACGGCGCTGCTCGATGACGCCGCGTCTTCTGAGGGGCAGGTCGCCGGCCGATGAGGCAGATCCTCTTCGCGGGTGTGATCGGGCTCTTCCTGACCCTGGTCGGAACCCCGCTCCTGATCAAGTTCCTGGCCCGCAAGGGCTATGGCCAGTTCATCCGGGACGACGGCCCGCGCGAGCACCACAGCAAGCGCGGTACGCCGACCATGGGTGGTATCGCCTTCATCCTGGCCACGCTCATCGCGTACTTCCTCACGAAGATCATCACGGGCTCGGAGATGACCCTCTCCGGCGTCCTGGTGCTCTTCCTGATGGCGGGCATGGGCCTCGTCGGCTTCCTCGACGACTACATCAAGATCGTCAAGCAGCGTTCGCTCGGCCTGCGCGCCAAGGCGAAGATGCTCGGCCAGCTGATCGTCGGCATCGGCTTCGCCGTGCTCGCGCTGAACTGGCCGGACAACCGCAACCAGACCCCGGCCTCCACCAAGCTGTCGTTCGTCACGGACTTCGGCTGGTCGATCGGCCCGGTGCTCTTCGTGGTCTGGGCGCTGTTCATGATCCTCGCGATGTCGAACGGCGTGAACCTCACCGACGGCCTCGACGGCCTCGCCACCGGCGCCTCCGTGATGGTCTTCGGCGCGTACACCTTCATCGGTGTCTGGCAGTACCAGGAGTCCTGCGCCAACGCGGTCACGCTGACCAACCCGCAGGCCTGTTTCGAGGTCAGAGACCCACTTGACCTGGCGGTCGTGGCCTCCGCCCTTATGGGTGCCTGCTTCGGCTTCCTGTGGTGGAACACCTCGCCCGCCAAGATCTTCATGGGCGACACCGGCTCGCTCGCCCTGGGCGGCGCGCTCGCCGGCCTCGCGATCTGCTCGCGCACCGAGCTGCTCATCGCGCTCCTCGGCGGCCTGTTCGTCCTGATCACCATGTCCGTCGTGATCCAGGTCGGCTCCTTCAAGATGACCGGCAAGCGGGTCTTCAAGATGGCGCCACTGCAGCACCACTTCGAACTCAAGGGGTGGTCCGAAGTCCTTGTGGTGGTCCGCTTCTGGATCATCCAGGGCATGTGCGTGATCGTCGGTCTCGGCCTCTTCTACGCAGGATGGGCAGCCAAGAAGTGACCAGCTGGCAGGGCAGGAACGTCACCGTCGCGGGGCTCGGCGTGAGCGGCGTCAGCGCCGCCCGCGCCCTGGCCGGCCTCGGCGCCTCGGTGACCGTCGTGGACGGCGGCTCGTCGGAGAGCCACCGTGAG
Source organism: Streptomyces sp. NBC_01381 (assembly GCF_026340305.1). Taxonomy (NCBI): domain Bacteria; kingdom Bacillati; phylum Actinomycetota; class Actinomycetes; order Kitasatosporales; family Streptomycetaceae; genus Streptomyces; species Streptomyces sp. NBC_01381. The sequence goes on from NZ_JAPEPI010000001.1 coordinate 3,034,138, forward strand.
CGCGCCGCCGCGCTGGAGGGCGAGGGCATCGCCGTACGCCTGGACGACGCGGCCATGCTGCCCGACGGCACCGACCTGGTCGTCACCTCGCCCGGCTGGAAGCCGGACAGCCCGCTCTTCGCGGCCGCCGCGGCTGCGGGTGTCGACGTCGTGGGCGACGTCGAGATCGCCTGGCGGCTTCGCGGCCCGGACGCCGCGCCCTGGCTCGGCATCACGGGCACCAACGGCAAGACCACGACCACGCAGATGCTGGCCTCGATCCTGACGGCGGCCGGCCTGCGCACGGCCGCGGTCGGCAACATCGGGACGCCGATCGTGGACGTGGTCCTGGAGGGCGACGACGCGTACGACGTGCTCGCCGTCGAGCTCTCCAGCTACCAGCTGCACTGGGCGCCCTCGCTGCGCGCTCACTCCGCGACCGTCCTGAACCTCGCGCCCGACCACCTCGACTGGCACGGCTCCATGGAGGCGTACGCCGCCGACAAGGGCCGCATCTACGAGGGCAATCAGGTCGCCTGCGTCTACAACGTGGCGGACAAGGCCACCGAGGACCTGGTCCGCGAGGCCGACGTCGAAGAGGGCTGCCGCGCCATCGGTTTCACGCTGAACGCGCCCGCCCCCTCGCAACTGGGCGTCGTGGACGGCATCCTGGTCGACCGTGCCTTCGTGCCGGACCGCCAGAAGCAGGCCCAGGAGCTCGCCGAGATCTCCGACGTCAAGCCGCCCGCGCCGCACAACATCGCCAACGCCCTGGCCGCGGCGGCTCTCGCGCGCGCCTACGGCGTTCCGGCGACGGCCGTGCGCGACGGTCTGCGCGCCTTCCGTCCGGACGCCCACCGCATCGAGCACGTCGCGGACGTGGCCGAAGTGGCGTACGTCGACGACTCCAAGGCCACCAACACCCACGCCGCCGAAGCCTCGTTGGCCGCGTACGAATCGATCGTCTGGATCGCGGGCGGGCTCGCCAAGGGCGCCACCTTCGACGAGCTGGTCACCAAGTCGGCCAAGCGACTTCGGGGGGTCGTCCTGATCGGCGCCGACCGCGCGCTGATCCGCGAAGCCCTCGCGCGACACGCGCCCGAGGTCCCGGTCGTCGACCTCGACCGGACCGACACTGGGGCGATGTCCGAGGCGGTACGGCAGGCGGCACGGCTCGCCGAGCCGGGGGACACCGTACTGATGGCTCCGGCCTGTGCGTCGATGGACATGTTCACCAACTACAACAAGCGTGGTGACGCGTTCGCGGACGCGGTCCGCGAACTCGGCGCGAGCGCCTGACGCGGACCCCTGTGGTCCGGGGGCGCCCGGCACCCGGAGGAGGGCACGTGGCAGCGTCGTCGTGGCTGGGTGGGGGCACCGATGGCCGGCAGTAGCGGGCGCGCGCCCGCGCGGGTGGCCAGAAGGCCCGCGCCGGTCCGTTCCACGGGCTCACCGCGCCCGCCGCGGGAGAGCCCCCTGCGGCGGTTCCACACCAGGGCCCGCAAGGCCTGGGACCGGCCGCTGACCGCGTACTACCTCATCCTCGGCAGCAGCCTGCTGCTGACCGTGCTCGGCCTGGTGATGGTCTACTCGGCGTCGATGATCCAGGCGCTGCAGCTCGACCTGCCCGCCTCGTACTTCTTCCGCAAGCAGTTCGTGGCCGCCGTACTCGGTACGATCCTGCTGCTCGTCGCCATGCGGATGCCGGTCAAGCTGCACCGGGCGCTCGCCTATCCGATGCTCGCCGTGACCGTCTTCCTGATGGTGCTCGTGCAGATCCCGGGGATAGGGCGCAGCGTCAACGGCAACCAGAACTGGATCTATCTGGGCGGCCCCTTCCAGCTGCAGCCCAGTGAGTTCGGCAAGCTCGCCCTCGTGCTGTGGGGCGCGGACCTGCTGGCCCGCAAACAGGACAAGCGGCTGCTCACGCAGTGGAAGCACATGCTGGTACCGCTCGTCCCCGTCGCCTTCATGCTGCTCGGACTGATCATGCTGGGCGGCGACATGGGCACGGCGATCATCCTCACCGCGATCCTTTTCGGCCTGCTCTGGCTCGCGGGGGCGCCGACGCGGCTCTTTGCCGGGGTGTTGTCGGTCGCGGCCCTCATCGGTGTGATCCTCATCAAGACCAGCCCCAACCGGATGGCCAGGCTCGCCTGTATCGGCGCGACCGATCCGGGGCCCGGCGACCAGTGCTGGCAGGCCGTGCACGGGATCTATGCCCTGGCCTCCGGCGGATTCTTCGGTTCCGGTCTTGGCGCGAGTGTGGAAAAATGGGGTCAACTGCCGGAACCGCACACCGACTTCATCTTCGCCATCACCGGGGAGGAACTCGGCCTGGCAGGGACACTGTCGGTGCTCGCCCTGTTCGCGGCTCTAGGCTATGCGGGTATCCGCGTGGCCGGACGCACGGAGGACCCCTTCGTGAGGTATGCCGCGGGAGGCGTGACCACCTGGATCACGGCGCAGGCCGTGATCAATGTCGGTGCGGTGCTCGGTCTGCTGCCGATCGCCGGTGTCCCGCTCCCGCTGTTCTCCTACGGGGGTTCGGCCCTGCTGCCGACCATGTTCGCCATCGGGCTCCTCATCGCTTTCGCGCGATCGGACCCCGCGGCGAAGGCGGCCCTTGCCATGCGGCAACCTCGGGTGAGATGGAACACGATGAGACGGCGCGTCAAGGCGCGTTCGTCCGGAGAGCGGTGAATTTCGGTGCATGTCGTACTCGCCGGTGGGGGGACCGCCGGCCACATCGAGCCCGCGCTCGCCCTCGCGGACGCCCTGCGGAGGCAGGACCCGACCGTGGGCATCACGGCCCTGGGCACGGAGCGTGGACTCGAGACCCGACTCGTACCCGAGCGCGGTTACGAACTCGCGCTGATCCCCGCCGTACCGCTGCCCCGCAAGCCCACCCCTGAGCTGATCACCGTGCCGGGACGGCTGCGCGGCACGATCAAGGCGGCCGAGCAGATCCTGGAGCGCACCAAGGCGGACTGCGTCGTCGGCTTCGGCGGCTATGTCGCCCTGCCCGGCTACCTCGCGGCCAAGCGGACCGGGACGCCGATCGTCGTGCACGAGGCCAACGCCCGTCCCGGCCTCGCCAACAAGATCGGTTCGCGGTACGCCCACGGGGTGGCCGTCGCCACCCCCGACAGCAAGCTGCGCAATTCCCGCTACATCGGCATCCCGTTGCGGCACACCATCGCCACGCTCGACCGGGCCCGGGTCCGCCCGGAGGCGCGCGCCGCCTTCGGCCTCGACCCCAACCTGCCGACGCTGCTCGTCTCCGGCGGCTCGCAGGGCGCCCGGCGGCTCAACGAGGTCGTCCAGCAGATCGCTCCGGTCCTTCAGCGCGCGGGCATCCAGATCCTGCACGCGGTCGGCCCGAAGAACGAAATGCCGTACGTCGAGAACATGCCCGGTATGCCGCCCTACATCCCGGTACCGTACGTGGACCGGATGGACCTCGCGTACGCCGCTGCCGACATGATGCTCTGCCGCGCGGGCGCGATGACCGTCGCCGAACTCTCCGCCGTCGGGCTGCCGGCCGCCTACGTCCCGTTGCCGATCGGCAACGGCGAACAGCGGCTGAACGCCCAGCCGGTGGTCAAGGCGGGCGGTGGACTCCTGGTCGACGACGCCGAGCTGACGCCCGAGTGGGTCCAGGGCAATGTGCTCCCGGTGCTCGCCGATCCGCACCGGCTGTGCGAGATGTCCCGCGCCGCATCGGAGTTCGGCCGCAGGGACGCCGACGACCTCCTCGTCGGCATGGTGTACGAGGCGATCGCCTCACGCCATCACGCGTGAGCAGGTGCTAGCAGGCACCTAGAAGGCAGGGGACCGTGGCCGGACCGACCACCGCCGAACGGCAGAAGCTCGACTCCGGCCCGCCCCGCCCGCCACGCTCCCGGGTGCGCGTGCCGCGGCCGCGCACCCTCGTCCTCTCGCTGATCGCACTCGTGCTGGTCGGTGCGGGGGGCGTCTGGGCGCTCTACGGCTCGCAGTGGCTGCGCCTGGAGCGCGTGACGACTTCGGGGACCCGGGTCCTGACGCCCGCGGAGGTGCGCGAGGCCGCCGCGGCCCCGGTCGGGGCGGCGCTCATCTCGGTCGACACCGACGCCATCGAGGACCGGCTGCGCAGGAAACTGCCGCGTATCGACTCGGTCGACGTCGTCCGTTCCTGGCCGCACGGAATCGGTCTGAAAGTGACGGAACGCAAGCCGGTCCTGCTGATCGAAAAGGGCGGAAAGTTCGTCGAAGTGGACGCCAAGGGAGTGCGATTCGCCACGGTCGGTCATGCGCCGAAGGGCGTTCCGCTCCTGGAATTGATGCCGGATCAGGAGAACGCGGCGGCGAGTCTGCGCCGTTTCGACAGCGACCGTCTGCGGCGCGAGGCGGTCCGCGTCGCGGGCGCCCTGCCGGCCGCGGTGGCCCGCGACACCCGGGTGGTCAAGGCCCGTTCGTACGACTCGCTCTCACTGGAGTTGAGCGACGGGCGGACTGTGGACTGGGGCAGCAGCGAGAAGGGCCGTGCGAAGGTGAGCACACTCACCGCCCTGATGAAAGCCGCACCCAAGGCACGGCACTTCGATGTGAGCGTTCCCACCGCCCCTGCGTCATCGGCGAGTTGACGCATATCTGCGCAGGCCAGCACCCTGGTTCGGCAGCGCTACGGCTGATCACATAGGGTGAAAAGAAAAACGGGAGGTTCGGCGTGTTCGTTGAACGTGCGCCACTTGTCGACTTAGTGTCCTGTTCGGAAGAGTCCAAGGAACAGACACACTGGTAACCCTAAACTTCAGCGTTAGGGTTCGGGTCGGCGTTCGGACCGTCCCATTCGGCATCAGTCGTCGCGGCGCGAGACCGCGAGGCGGCGACACGTAACTCGAGGCGAGAGGCCTTCGACGTGGCAGCACCGCAGAACTACCTCGCAGTCATCAAAGTCATCGGTGTCGGCGGCGGTGGTGTCAATGCCATCAACCGGATGATCGAGGTCGGTCTCAAGGGCGTCGAGTTCATCGCCATCAACACCGACGCGCAAGCCCTGTTGATGAGCGACGCCGACGTCAAGCTCGACGTCGGCCGTGAACTCACCCGTGGACTCGGCGCCGGAGCGAACCCGGCAGTCGGCCGCAAGGCGGCCGAAGATCACCGCGAGGAGATCGAGGAGGTCCTCAAGGGGGCCGACATGGTCTTCGTCACCGCCGGCGAAGGCGGCGGCACCGGCACCGGCGGCGCACCTGTCGTCGCCAACATCGCACGCTCCCTGGGCGCCCTGACCATCGGCGTCGTCACCCGGCCGTTCACCTTCGAGGGCCGTCGTCGCGCCAACCAGGCCGAGGACGGCATCGCGGAGCTGCGCGAAGAGGTCGACACCCTCATCGTCATCCCCAACGACCGGCTCCTGTCCATCTCGGACCGTCAGGTCTCGGTCCTCGACGCCTTCAAGTCGGCGGACCAGGTCCTGCTCTCCGGTGTCCAGGGCATCACCGACCTGATCACAACGCCGGGTCTGATCAACCTCGACTTCGCCGACGTCAAGTCGGTCATGTCCGAGGCGGGTTCGGCCCTCATGGGCATCGGCTCGGCGCGCGGCGACGACCGCGCGGTGGCCGCCGCCGAGATGGCGATCTCCTCGCCGCTGCTCGAGGCGTCCATCGACGGAGCGCGGGGCGTCCTGCTCTCCATCTCCGGCGGCTCCGACCTCGGCCTCTTCGAGATCAACGAAGCGGCCCAGCTGGTCAGCGAGGCGGCCCACCCCGAGGCCAACATCATCTTCGGCGCCGTCATCGACGACGCCCTGGGCGACGAGGTCAGGGTCACCGTCATCGCGGCGGGCTTCGACGGCGGTCAGCCACCGTCCAAGCGGGACAACGTCCTTGGTTCGGCTTCGGCCAAGCGCGAGGAGCAGCCGGCGGCCCCGGCCCGTCCCGCGGAGTCCCGCCCGTCCTACGGCGGCCTCGGCAGCGTCACGACCCGCGAGGAGCCGGCGACGCCGGAGCCCGTGGACGCCGCCCCGGTCAGCGAGGCCCCGTCCGCGCCCGTGGCCCCGCCGCAGGTTCCGCCGGCCCGTCCGTACCAGGACAGCCAGGCCGAAGAGCTGGACGTGCCGGACTTCCTCAAGTGATAAGCACGCACAGCACCGTGAGCGGCGCGCACTTCGCCTTCACCGACAGGTGGGGCGGGGTGAGCGCCGTTCCGTACGAAGAGCTCAATCTCGGCGGGGCGGTCGGCGACGACCCCCAGGCCGTGCGCACCAACCGCGACCTTGCCGCCAAGTCCCTCGGGATCGACCCGGCCAGGGTCGTCTGGATGAACCAGGTGCACGGCAACGATGTCGCGGTGGTGGACGGCCCCTGGGGCGCCGGCGCCGAGATCCCGGCCGTCGACGCCGTGGTGACCGCACGCCGGGGCGTGGCCCTCGCGGTCCTCACCGCCGACTGCACGCCGGTCCTGCTTGCCGACCCGGTCGCCAAGGTCGCGGCCGCGGCGCACGCGGGTCGCCCCGGGATGGTCGCCGGGGTCGTACCGGCCGCCGTCGAGGCGATGGTGAAGCTGGGCGCGGACCCGGCCCGTATCGTCGCCCGCACCGGGCCCGCCGTCTGCGGGCGTTGCTATGAGGTGCCCGAGGCGATGCGCGCCGATGTCGCCGCCGCGGAGCCCGCGGCGTACGCCGAGACGAGCTGGGGCACGCCGGCGGTCGATGTGACCGCGGGGGTGCACGCCCAGCTGGAGCGGCTCGGGGTGCGCGACCGGGAGCAGTCGCCGGTGTGCACCCTGGAATCCGGTGACCACTTCTCTTACCGCCGCGACCGGAACACCGGCCGTCTCGCGGGCTATGTCTGGCTGGACTGATTGCACATGACGGACCGTAAGGCTCAACTCGCCGCAAATCTGGCGGAGGTCGAGGAGCGCATCGCCGCGGCGTGCGCGGCGGCCGGGCGCAAGCGGGAGGAGGTGACCCTGATCGTGGTCACCAAGACCTATCCCGCGAGCGATGTGCGGATCCTGTCGGAACTCGGTGTGCGCCATGTCGCCGAGAACCGCGACCAGGACGCGGCCACCAAGGCCGCCGACTGCTCGGATCTGCCCCTTACTTGGCACTTTGTCGGTCAGCTGCAGACCAACAAGGTCCGTTCTGTGGCCAGTTATGCCGATGTGGTGCAGTCCGTGGACCGTCCCAAGCTCGTCACGGCCCTGTCGACGGCCGCGGTGCGCGCGGAGCGGGAACTCGGCTGTCTGATCCAGGTCGCGCTCGACGCCGATGAGCACGGGCGGGGCGAGCGCGGGGGCGTAGGAGCGGGCGGAATCGAAGAGTTGGCCGGACTCGTGGCGGAAGCTCCCGGACTGCGGCTCGACGGTCTGATGACCGTCGCGCCGCTCACCGGGCCGTACGCGGGGCGGCAACAGGCGGCGTTCGAGCGGCTGATGGAATTCTCAACCCTCATGCGCGCGGCTCATCCTGCTGCGAACATGGTGTCGGCAGGGATGAGTGCGGACCTCGAACAGGCCGTGGCGGCCGGAGCGACACATGTGCGCGTCGGTACGGCGGTACTCGGAGTCCGACCCGGGCTCGGGTAACGTCGCCAAGAAGTCGGACCACAGCAGAAAATATGGTCATTCTCGCTGTTGGGCGGGGATGCCTCGTGGATCTCGGGCAGTTGGTGACGACAGCCGATCCACCACAGAGCGGAGGACTCAGAGCATGGCCGGCGCGATGCGCAAGATGGCGGTCTACCTCGGCCTCGTGGAGGACGATGGGTACGACGGTCCGGGGTTCGACCCCGATGACGAGTTCGAACCCGAGCCGGAGCCCGAGCGGGACCGCCGGCGGCACGAGCCGCCACATCAGTCGCACCAGTCCCGCCAGGCGCACGTGTCTGAACGGGACGAATCGGTACGAGTGGTACAGCCCCCCGCTCAGCGTGAGCCGGTCGCCCATTCCGCTTCGGTACCCGCCGAATCCGGACGTCCGGCACGTATCGCCCCCGTGGCATCCATCACACCTGAACGCCAGAACCTGGAGAAGAACGCACCGGTGATCATGCCCAAGGTCGTGTCCGAGCGGGAGCCCTACCGCATCACCACGCTGCACCCGCGGACGTACAACGAGGCCCGTACCATCGGGGAACACTTCCGCGAGGGCACTCCGGTGATCATGAATCTGACCGAGATGGACGACACGGATGCGAAGCGACTTGTCGACTTTGCCGCCGGTCTGGTGTTCGGTCTGCATGGCAGCATTGAGCGAGTGACGCAGAAGGTGTTCCTGTTGTCGCCTGCTAACGTCGATGTAACGGCGGAGGACAAGGCTCGCATCGCAGAGGGCGGGTTCTTCAACCAGAGCTGAGACGTAACAGATGCAGTAGACGCAGAACCGGCAACGAAGCACGAGAAACAGGGGAGAGGGAACCGCGAACATGAGCGTGGTCTTGCAGGTGCTTTACATCGCGCTGATGTGTTTCCTCATCGTGCTGATCTTCCGGTTGGTCATGGACTACGTCTTCCAGTTCGCCCGCTCATGGCAACCCGGCAAGGCGATGGTGGTCGTTCTGGAGGCCACCTACACTGTCACTGATCCACCGCTCAAGCTTCTGCGGCGATTCATTCCGCCGCTGCGTCTCGGGGGCGTGGCGCTCGACTTGTCCTTCTTCGTACTGATGATCATCGTCTACATCCTGATCACCGTCGTCAGGTCGGTGTCTGTGTGAACGATACGGTCTTGCCGAATGCCGACGATTACGTTGAGGTGAAGAGATGCCGTTGACCCCCGAGGACGTGCGGAACAAGCAGTTCACGACCGTCCGCCTCCGAGAAGGCTATGACGAGGACGAGGTCGATGCCTTCCTCGATGAGGTCGAAGCCGAACTGACTCGCTTGCTCCGCGAGAACGAGGACCTGCGCGCCAAGCTGGCCGCTGCCACCCGCGCCGCTGCGCAGAACCAGCAGCAGGGCGGGATGCGCAAGGGTCCCGACGGGCCGCAGGACCAGCGTGGTCCCGGCGCCCCGGTGCCCGCCGCAATATCGGGCCCGCAGCCGGTGCCGCCGCAGCAGCACCCGCAGCACCAGCAGATGGGCGGCCCGCCGCAGCTTCCCGGTGGCGCACCGCAGCTGCCCGCAGGCCCCAGTGGGCACGGCCCGCAGGGTCCCGGTCCGCAGGGCCCCGGCCCCATGGGCCAGGGTCCGATGGGTGGCCCGATGGGCGGTCCCATGGGCGGCCACGGCCCGCAGATGCCGCAGCCCGGTCAGGGCCCCGGCGGCGACAGCGCCGCTCGCGTGCTCTCCCTTGCCCAGCAGACCGCTGACCAGGCGATCGCGGAGGCCCGTTCCGAGGCCAACAAGATCGTCGGCGAGGCTCGTTCGCGCGCCGAGGGTCTTGAGCGTGACGCCCGTGCCAAGGCTGACGCCCTGGAGCGGGACGCGCAGGAGAAGCACCGCGTCGCGATGGGCTCCCTGGAGTCCGCCCGCGCCACGCTGGAGCGCAAGGTCGAGGACCTGCGCGGCTTCGAGCGCGAGTACCGCACGCGTCTGAAGTCCTACCTGGAGTCGCAGCTCCGTCAGCTGGAGACCCAGGCCGACGACTCGCTGGCTCCGCCGCGGACCCCGGCGACGGCTTCCCTTCCGCCGTCCCCGGCGCCCTCCATGGCTCCGGCCGGCGCGGGTGCCCCGTCCTACGGCGGCAACCAGTCGATGGGCGGCAACCAGCCGGCCGCTGGTCCGTCCTACGGCGGTCAGCAGCAGATGTCCCCGGCGATGACCCAGCCGATGGCGCCGGTGCGGCCGCAGGGCCCGCAGCCGATGCAGCAGGCTCCGTCGCCGATGCGTGGCTTCCTCATCGACGAGGACGACAACTGACGGGCACTTCCACGCCGTAGGCGTCGGCAGCGTTCAGGGCGGGGCCCCCAGATTCTCTGGGGGCCCCGCCCTTTTGTGTGCCCGCTCGCCGGGGGCGGGTGCAGAAACGTTCATCTGTGCGTGGGTACGCAACGCCGAAGGCCCGGCCCCGCCAAGATCTTTGGCGGGGCCGGGCCTTCGGCGTTGTTCGGTTGTTTACGCCTTGCGGAGGCGGAACGTCAGGGACAGGGACTCGTCCGTGAACGTCTCGCCGTAGGTGTCGTCCGCCTGACCCTGGACGAAGTCCGTGGCGAGTACCTCGTCCGCGATCAGGTCGGCGTGGTCGGACAGGGCCGTGATCACGGCCGGGTCCGTGGAGGTCCAGCGCAGGGCGATCCGGTCCGCGACGTCCAGGCCGCTGTTCTTGCGGGCCTCCTGGATCAGGCGGATCGCGTCACGGGCCAGTCCTGCCCGGCGCAGCTCCTCCGTGATCTCCAGGTCCAGGGCCACCGTGGCGCCCGAGTCGGACGCCACGGACCAGCCCTCGCGCGGGGTCTCCGTGATGATGACCTCATCCGGGGCCAGCGTCACCGTCTCGCCGTCGACCTCGACCGAGGCCGTGCCCTCGCGCAGGGCCAGGGACAGCGCCGCCGCGTCGGCGTCGGCGACGGCCTTGGCGACCGCCTGGACGCCCTTGCCGAACCGCTTGCCCAGGGCGCGGAAGTTGGCCTTCGCGGTCGTGTCGACCAGTGAGCCGCCGACCTCGGAGAGCGACGCCAGCGAGGAGACGTTGAGCTCCTCGGTGATCTGGGCGTGCAGCTCCGGGTTGAGCGACTCGAAGCCCGTGGCCGCGATCAGGGCGCGGGAGAGCGGCTGACGGGTCTTGACCCCCGACTCCGCGCGCGTGGCGCGGCCCAGCTCGACCAGGCGGCGCACCAGCACCATCTGCCGCGACAGGTCCGGGTCGATCGCCGACAGGTCGGCCTCGGGCCAGGACGTCAGGTGGACCGACTCCGGGGCGTCCGGGGTGACCGGGACCACCAGGTCCTGCCAGACGCGCTCGGTGATGAACGGCGTCAGCGGGGCCATCAGGCGGGTGACCGTCTCCAGGACCTCGTGCAGGGTGCGCAGGGCCGCCTTGTCGCCCTGCCAGAAGCGGCGACGGGAGCGGCGTACGTACCAGTTGGAGAGGTTGTCGACGAACGTGGACAGGAGCTTGCCCGCGCGCTGGGTGTCGTAGCCCTCAAGGGCCTGGGTGACCTGGTCGGTCAGCGCGTGCAGCTCGCTGAGCAGCCAGCGGTCCAGGAGCGGGCGGTCGGCGGGCGCCGGGTCGGCGTCGCTGGGGGCCCACTTCGACGTACGAGCGTACAGGGCCTGGAAGGCGACCGTGTTCCAGTACGTGAGGAGCGTCTTGCGGACGACCTCCTGGATGGTGCCGTGGCCCACCCGGCGGGCCGCCCACGGGGAGCCGCCGGCCGCCATGAACCAGCGCACGGCATCGGCGCCGTGCCGGTCCATCAGCGGGATCGGGTCGAGGGTGTTGCCCAGGTGCTTGGACATCTTGCGGCCGTCCTCGGCGAGGATGTGGCCGAGGCAGACGACGTTCTCGTAACTGGACTTGTCGAAGACGAGCGTGCCCACCGCCATCAGCGTGTAGAACCAGCCGCGCGTCTGGTCGATGGCCTCCGAGATGAACTGCGCCGGGTACCGGCTCTCGAAGAGCTCCTTGTTCTTGTGCGGGTATCCCCACTGCGCGAACGGCATCGAACCGGAGTCGTACCAGGCGTCGATGACCTCGGGGACGCGCGTCGCGGTCTCCTGGCAGGTCGGGCAGGGGAAGGTGACCGCGTCGATGTACGGGCGGTGCGGGTCGAGGTCCGACTGGTCGGTGCCCGTCAGGTCGGAGAGCTCGGCGCGCGAGCCCACGCACGTCAAGTGGCCTTCCTCGCAGCGCCAGATGGGCAGCGGGGTGCCCCAGTAGCGGTTGCGGGACAGCGCCCAGTCGACGTTGTTGTTCAGCCAGTCGCCGAAGCGGCCGTGCTTGACCGAGTCCGGGAACCAATTGGTCTTCTCGTTCTCCTGGAGGAGGCGGTCCTTGATGGCCGTCGTGCGGATGTACCAGGACGGCTGCGCGTAGTAGAGGAGCGCCGTGTGGCAGCGCCAGCAGTGCGGGTAGCTGTGCTCGTACGGGATGTGCCGGAAGAGCAGATTGCGGCTGTCGAGGTCCTCGGTCAGCTTTTCGTCGGCCTTCTTGAAGAAGACACCGCCTACGAGCGGGACGTCCTCCTCGAAGGTGCCGTCGGGGCGGACCGGGTTCACGACCGGGAGGCCGTACGCGCGGCAGACCTTGAGGTCGTCCTCACCGAAGGCGGGGGACTGGTGGACCAGACCCGTGCCGTCCTCGGTGGTCACGTAGTCGGCGTTGACCACGAAGTGGGCCGGGGCCGGGAACTCGACCAGCTCGAAGGGGCGTTGGTAGGTCCAGCGCTCCATCTCGGCGCCGGTGAAGGTCTGGCCGGTGGTCTCCCAGCCCTCGCCGAGCGCCTTCTCGACGAGCGGCTCGGCGACCACGAGCTGCTCTTCGCCGTTCGTCGCGACGACGTACGTGACGTCGGGGTGCGCGGCGACCGCGGTGTTGGAGACGAGCGTCCACGGAGTGGTCGTCCACACCAGGAGGGACGCCTCGCCCGCCAGGGGGCCGCCGGTGAGCGGGAAGCGGACGAAGACGGACGGGTCGACGACCGTCTCGTAGCCCTGCGCCAGCTCGTGGTCGGAGAGGCCGGTGCCGCAGCGGGGGCACCAGGGGGCGACGCGGTGGTCCTGGACCAGGAGGTCCTTGTTGAAGATCTCCTTCAGGGACCACCAGACCGATTCGATGTACTCGGGGTTCATCGTGCGGTACGCGCCGTCGAGGTCGGTCCAGTACCCCATGCGGGTCGTGAGATCGGCGAAGGCGTCGGTGTGGCGGGTCACGGACTCGCGGCACTTGGCGTTGAACTCGGCGATGCCGTACGCCTCGATGTCCTTCTTGCCGTTGAACCCGAGCTCCTTCTCGACCGCGAGCTCGACCGGCAGGCCGTGGCAGTCCCAGCCGGCCTTGCGGGCGACGTGGTAGCCCCGCATGGTGCGGAAGCGCGGGAAGACGTCCTTGAAGACGCGGGCCTCGATGTGGTGGGCGCCCGGCATGCCGTTGGCCGTGGGCGGGCCCTCGTAGAACACCCACTCGGGGCGGCCCTCGGACTGCTCGAGGCTCTTGGCGAAGATCTTCTGCTCGTCCCAGAACTCGAGCACGGCGTGCTCAAGGGCGGGCAGGTCGACCTGGGCGGGCACCTGGCGGTACTGCGGCTGCGTATTCAACGGCTGCGTGTTCAACGCGCTTCCTCCGGCGGACGATTCCGTTCCGTCGGAGGGACGAGAGCCGCTTGTCGCGCTCCCGCGGTACCACCCTCCTTGGCCTTCCCCACGCCTGTGGCGCACGGGAAAGCCCCCTCATTGGGGTCGCGATGCCGGGTCTACTGGCCTCCGCGGGGGCTTCGGCCTTCTTCCGGCGGCTCCGGGGTGATCTTCACGTCGCGCCTGCCCCCGGGCTCACACCGTCCCCGGGTCGCTCATGGCCGCTTACGCCGCTACTCGTCCCCATCCACGCTTTTCGCTCCGCCCAGTGTACGGGGCCGCGGCGGACCCGGCCGACCGGTTTTCGGGTGGGCTGCGGGGCGGTCGGCGACGGGCCCGCTCAGGCGTGCTGGGGGACTTCGTCCTTGAGGGAGTCGCGGATCATCTTCCGCAGCTCGGGGCCGTCCGTGTGCCCGTGGACGGAGACGGCGTGCTCGCTGGCGGCGCGGACCACCTCTTCCTCTTCGCCGGAGATGGCGAGGGTGCAGTGGGTCTCGCTCGGGAGTTCGCGGCAGTCGGTGATTTTGCGCATGGGACACCTTCCTAGCTCGTATCCAATTTTATGCCTGTACGGCCGTCCTGGGCGGGTCTGGGAGCTGGTCCTGCGGGGGTGGGCGGCAGGTGCGGGTCAGACCTGGTGCACTGACCCGAATGGCGACATGCGGAGCGTCCGGATCCTGACCGCCGGTGCCTGGCGGATTACCGGGCGGGGAGCTGGGCACAACGCTTGCATGCCTGCCGCGCGGGACCCGCGGGGCGGGCGAATCGGGCGGCGTGCCCCGTTGCCGCGGGCGTTGAGTCGATTTATCGTCCCAGCACGATTCGCGAGCAAGATCACAATATGTGAAGGGGCCGCGGCCATGGTGGCGAAGAAGACCGCCGTACAGCATTCGGCGTCGGGCAGATCCACGGGCGCGGCCGCGCAGGGAGCGAACGGGGTGGAGCCCGAGAAGGCGGAGAAGGTGGCGAAGGTGGCGGCCAAGAAGACGACCGCGAAGAAGGCCACCGCCAAGAAGACGGCCGCTAAGAAGGCGGCCCCCAAGAAGGCTGCCGCCAAGAAGGTGGCGGCCAAGAAGACGGCCGCCAAGAAGGCGCCAGCGGCGGAAGCGGCCTCACCGGCCAAGAAGACGGCTGCCAAGAAGAGCACGGCCAAGAAGACGGCCGCGACCGCGGCCGATGGTGCGGCTCAGGCCGCGGAGACGACGGGAGCCACGACAGTGGTTGCGAAGAAGACTCCGGGCACGGCGACGGCAGCGAAGAAGCCGACCGCGGTGCCCAAGGCGCGTGTCGCCGCCGCGGAGCCCGGTGAGCTCGCGGTCCGGCCCGGCGAGGATCCCTGGACCCCGGAGGAGGTCGAGGAGGCCCGCGCGGAGCTGCAGAGCGAGGCGCTGCGGCTCGGAGCCGAGATCACGTCCTCCGAGGACGCCCTGGCGGGCCTGATGCGGGACTCCGGGGACGGCGCGGGCGACGACGACGCGGACACCGGCACCAAGAACATCACCCGGGAACATGAGATGTCGCTGGCCGCCAACGCGCGCGAGATGCTCGTCCAGACCGAGCGCGCCCTGGAGCGGCTGGACGCCGGGACGTACGGCGTCTGCGAGAACTGCGGCAATCCCATCGGCAAGGCGCGCATGCAGGCCTTCCCGCGGGCGACGCTGTGCGTCGAGTGCAAGCAGAAGCAGGAACGGCGCTACTGACCCCGGCCTGGCCACGTGGGGCCGTACGTGTGTGCCGTACCCTCGTCCCCAGTCAGGTACCTAGGTTGAGGGACTCACGTGGCAGAGGCGGAGCGCATCATCGGTACGCCGGATATCCCTGAGGCGGCTGGGGCCGAGCCGGAGCAGTCCGACTCGGGCTCCGACGCCGCGCGTCAGGACGCGCGGGGCGAGCAGGACGAGCAGGCTTCGCCCGACGAGCAGGCTTCGTCGGACGAGCAGGCCCCGGCGGACGAGCAGAAGCCCAAGGGCAAGCGCCGGATTCTCGTGCTGTTCGCGGTGGCCGTGTTCGCGTACGCCCTGGACCTCGTCAGCAAGATGATCGTCGTCGCGAAGCTCGAGCACCACGAGCCGATCGAGGTCGTGGGTGACTGGCTCCGGTTCGAGGCCATCCGCAACGCGGGCGCCGCCTTCGGGTTCGGTGAGGCCTTCACCGTGATCTTCACCTGCATCGCGGCGGCCGTCATCGTCGTGATCGCCCGCCTGGCCCGCAAGCTCTACAGCCTGCCGTGGGCGATCGCGCTCGGCATGCTGCTCGGCGGGGCCCTCGGCAACCTCACCGACCGGATCTTCCGTTCCCCCGGCGTCTTCGAGGGGGCCGTGGTCGACTTCATCGCCCCGAAGGGCTTCGCGGTGTTCAACCTCGCGGACTCGGCGATCGTGTGCGGTGGCATCCTGATCGTGATCCTGTCCTTCCGCGGCCTGGACCCGGACGGGACCGTCCACAAGGACTGATCCCCCGGAGGCCTCCCGCGGGAGGCTTTGGTGCGGGAGTGTCGGTGGGCTCCTGCATACTCAATGGGTGAGCACGATTCCCGAGATCCGCACCCTGCCCGTACCGGACGGCCTGGAAGGCGAGCGCGTCGACGCCGCCATCTCGCGCATGTTCGGGTTCTCCCGCACGAAGGCCGCCGACCTTGCGGCGGCAGGCAAGGTGATGGTCGACGGCAGCGTGGTCGGCAAGTCCGAGCGTGTGCACGGCGGCGCCTGGCTGGAGGTCGAGATGCCGCAGGCGCCCGCCCCGGTGCAGATCGTCGCCGAGCCCGTCGAGGGCATGGAGATCATCCATGACGACGACGACATCGTGGTGATCGTCAAGCCGGTCGGCGTGGCCGCGCACCCGAGCCCGGGCTGGACGGGGACGACCGTGATCGGCGGCCTCGCGGCAGCGGGCTACCGCATCTCCACCTCCGGTGCCGCCGAGCGCCAGGGCATCGTGCACCGCCTGGACGTCGGCACGTCCGGCCTGATGGCCGTCGCCAAGTCCGAGCGGGCGTACACCTCCCTGAAGCGCCAGTTCAAGGAGCGCACGGTCGACAAGCGCTACAACGCGCTGGTGCAGGGCCACCCCGACCCGATGAGCGGCACCATCGACGCCCCCATCGGCCGGCACCCGAACCACGACTACAAGTGGGCGGTCACGGCGGAGGGCAAGCCCTCTGTGACGCACTACGACCTCATCGAGGCGTTCCGCGCGGCCTCGCTGCTCGACATCAAGCTGGAGACGGGGCGTACGCACCAGATCCGCGTCCACATGGCGGCCCATCGGCACCCGTGCGTGGGCGACCTGACGTACGGCGCGGACCCCACGATCGCCAAGCGGCTCGGACTGACCCGCCAGTGGCTGCACGCGGTGCGACTCGGTTTCGAGCACCCCGGGAACGGCCAGTGGGTCGAGTTCGAGAGCCAGTACCCCGACGACCTCCAGCAGGCGCTCGACCGGGTGCGGGCGGAGAGCTCTTGAGCGCCGGGGCCGCTTTCGTCTGCCGGGTCGCCGTGGAGCCCGGTGACCTGGAGGCCTGTTTCGCGGTCCGCAAGGAAGTCTTCGTCGTCGAGCAGCAGGTCCCCGAAGATCTCGAGTACGACGCGTACGACGCCGGGGCGGCGCATGTCATCGCCATCCGCGCGGACGGGCTGCCGCTGGGCACCGGCCGGCTGCTGACCGGCGCGGCCGCCGCGGCGAAGAACGGCGGCGATGCCCAGGTGGGCGCGCTCGGCCGGCTCGCGGTGACCAAGGCCGCGCGGGGCCTCGGTGTCGGGGCGGCCCTGGTGCGGGCGATCGAGGACGCGGCACGCGCGCGTGGCCTGGCCGCCGTCGACCTGCACGCGCAGACGCATGCGCTGGGGTTCTACGAACGGCTCGGATATGCCGTCTACGGCCCGGAGTTCCCCGACGCGGGGATCCCGCACCGGGCGATGCGGAAGGCGCTGGCCTAGCGAGAGCCGGGCGCCGCGACGGATCGTCGTCGCCCTCCGGCGCGGCCCGTCCTGTCCGGTTCGGGTGGAATGCGTGGCAGGGTTGAGGTCTTGATCGACCGACACGCGAACCGCCGGAGGGCGCACCGTGGACCAACTGGCGCTGCTGCTCGTTCTGTTGCTCGGCGCCGTGGTGACCGTGCCGCTGGGGGAGCGGCTCGGGCTGCCCGCGCCCGTTCTGATGACCCTCGCCGGAATCGTCCTGGCCTTCGTGAGCTGGGTGCCGAACGTCGAGATCCCGCCGGACTTCATCCTTCCGCTGGTGCTGCCGCCTCTGCTCTACGCGTCCGTCCAGCGCACTTCCTGGCGGCAGTTCACGGCCAACCGGCGCCCCATCTTTCTGCTCGCCGTGGCGCTCGTCTTCGTGACGACCGCGGCGGTGGCGGCGGTCGCGAGCTCGGTCGTTCCCGGGCTTCCGATCGCCGCGGCCGTCGCGCTCGGGGCGCTCGTCGCGCCGCCCGACCCGGTCGCCGCGACCGCCGTCGCCGGGTCGCTCGGGCTGCCCCGGCGGCTCGTGTCGATCCTGGAGGGGGAGGGGCTCTTCAACGACGTCACGGCGATCGTGCTGTACCACGTGGCGATCGCGGCGGCGGTCAGCGGGACATTCTCCTGGCCGTCGGCGGTGGGGCAGTTGGTGCTCTCCGGAGTGGTCGCCGTCGCCGTGGGGCTCGCGCTCGGCTGGCTCACCAACAAGCTGATGGGTCTCCTCGGCGAAGCCACGCTGCAGACCGGCCTCACGCTGCTCGTGCCCTTCGTCAGCTATGTGCTGGCCGAGGAGCTGCTCGGCTCCGGCGTCCTCGCGGTGCTGACCACCGCGCTCTACCTCGCGGAGAACGCCGCGGACGCCGACGACGTACAAGGAAGGATCACCGGGCAGACGTTCTGGCAGATCGTCGACACCCTGGTCACCGGGGTCGCCTTCGGGCTCATCGGGCTCGAACTGCACAACGTCTTCGGTACGTCGGAAGGCCGCGAGCTGCAGATGCTCGGCTGGGGCGCGGCGGTCGTGGCCGTCGTCGTCGGCGTACGACTGATGTGGCTGCTGCCCGCGACGTGGCTCGCCAAGAAGCTGCACAAGCGCAGGGACTACGACGAGGACATTCCCACGACCTGGCGCGAGACCGTCGTCATGTGGTGGTCGGGGATGCGCGGGGTCGCATCGGTCGCGCTGGCGCTCGCCATCCCCCTGAAGACGGACGGCGGGGATCCCTTCCCGGCCCGCGACGAGATCATCTTCATCGCGTTCTGCGTCATCATGGCGACCCTCGTGGTCCAGGGGCTCACCCTGCCCTGGCTGGTGAAGAAGCTCGGCGTGCGCGCGGACACCGACGTCGAGCGGGCCATCGAGCGGGAGCTCGCCGTCCGTGCCGCCAAGGCGGCCAAGCGCAGGCTCAAGGAGATCGAGGAGGTCGAGGAGCTGCCGGAGGACGTCCAGGAGCGGCTGCAGCGCGGGGCGTTCGACATCGGCGCCAGAATCAGCCCCGACATCGTCGACGACGAGCGGCGGGAGCGGTACGCCAAGCGCGTCGACCGGCTCAAGGCGGTCCAGCGCATCCAGCGCGAGATGATGTCCGCCGCCCGCCACGAGGTGCTCGCGGCGCGCAGCGAGCCCGGCGCCGACCCCGAGATCGTCGACCGCGTCCTGCACCATCTCGACGTACGCAGTCTGCGGCCCTGAGACCGACTGGGTGTCAGCCCCGGCCCGTGCGCGGGACGATCGGCGGGGCCGGGTGCGGACGTTCGCCGTCCGGCGGCAGTTCGGCCCAGGCCGTGTTGACCCGCGGTAGCGCGTAGGGATGCTGCTCGGCCAGCCAGCGGATCAGCTGCTCGCGCACCGTGACCCGCACCGTCCAGATGTCGTCCGCGTCCTTGGCGGTGACCAGGGCGCGCACCTGGATCGTGTTCGGCGTCGTGTCCGTGACCGCGAGGCCCCAGTCCCTGCCGTCCCAGGCGCCGCACTCGCGCAGGATGTCCCGGAGCTGCTCGCGCATCTCCTGCACGGGCGCGGTGTGGTCGAGCTGGAAGAAGACCGTGCCGGTCATCTGGGCGCCGCCGCGCGACCAATTCTCGAAGGGCTTCGACGTGAAGTACGACACCGGCATCGTGATCCGGCGTTCGTCCCAGGTCCGCACGGTCAGGAAGGTCAGCGTGATCTCGTCGATCGTGCCCCACTCCCCGTCGACCACCACGGTGTCCCCGAGCCGCACCATGTCGCCGAAGGCGATCTGCAGGCCGGCGAAGAGATTGCCGAGCGTGGACTGCGCGGCGACGCCCGCGACGATGCCGAGCACGCCCGCCGACGCGAGCAGCGATGTGCCGGCCGCCTGCATCGCGGGAAACGTCAGGAGCATCGCGCCGACGGCCACCACCGCGACGATCGCGGTGACCACCCGCTGGATGAGCGTGACCTGCGTCCGCACCCTGCGCACCCGGGCCGGGTCGCGGTGGGCGGCGGCGTAGCGCGCGTACGAGGATTCGACGACGGCCGCCGCGATGCGGACAAGGAGCCACGCCATGGACCCGATGAGCACCAGGGTGAGCGTTCTGCCGATGCCCGCCGAGTGGTCCTCGGCGATCTGCGCCTGGTCGTAGAAGCCGCGCAGCAGGGCGACGCAGAGGACGACTTGGAGCGGCAGCCGGCAGCGGCGCAGGAGGCCCCACACGGGGGCTTCGGGGTGCCGGGCGTCGGCCCTGCGCAGCAGCACGTCGGCGAGCCACCCGACGGCCAGCGTGAGCACGACCGAGCCGCCGACCACGATCAACGGACGCAGTACGTTCTCCATGCCTCAGAGGGTAGGTGGCACGATGGCCCCATGAACATCGTGCTTTTCCATTCGACGTACGGGCTGCGGCCCGCGGTGCACGCGGCGGCCGACCGGCTGCGCGCGGCGGGGCACCAGGTGTGGACCCCCGATCTCTTCGAGGGGCGCACCTTCGACACCGTCGAGGAAGGCATGGCCTTCAAGGAGGAGCTCGGCAAGGACGAGCTCCTGAAGCGGGCCATCCTGGCCGCGGCGCCCTACTCCGAGCGGGGTCTCGTCTACGCCGGGTTCTCCTTCGGCGCCGCCACCGCGCAGACGCTCGCGCTCGGTGACGACAAGGCGCGCGGTCTGCTGCTCCTGCACGGCACCTCCGACATCGCGGAGAGCGCCACGGTGGACGAGCTGCCGGTGCAGCTGCACGTCGCCGAGCCCGATCCGTTCGAGACGGACGACTGGCTGAGCGCGTGGTACCTGCAGATGGGGCGGGCCGGGGCCGACGTGGAGGTCTACCGCTACGCGGGCGCCGGGCATCTGTACACCGACCCCGACCTGGACGACTACGACGCCGAGGCGGCGGAGTCGACCTGGCGGACGGCGCTGGGCTTCCTGGAGACCCTCTGAGGGTTCACGCGCGCGTGCAGCGCCCCACCGGGGCGCTCACCGGCGGCTTGCACTGCAGGCCGTAGTCACCGCCGCTGGAGCTGAGATACCGCCCGACGCAGGTGTCGCCGCTGGTCTTGCCGCGCTCGGCACAGAACCGCAGGGCGGCACGGCCGTCCGCGAAGGGCCCGGGAGCGTAGATCACCCAGAAGCCGGGCCGCAGCGATGCGTAGTCGTCGCTGCGCACATACGCGGCCTCCGGCACGTCCTTGCGCACCGCCGCGAGCCTGCGGTCGCGGGCGGCCTCGCCCGAGCCGACCGGCTCGGAGAAGAGCTGGGCGATCCAGGTGCCCGAGGCGGGCGGGGCGTCGGGGGACGCCGGCGGCGTGGTCGGGCCTGGGCGCTTGCCGGCCTTGTCCTCATCCCCGCCCGTACCGGCACCGCCCCGCAGCGCGAGCACCAGCGCGGCGCCGGCCACCAGGGCGAAGGCCACGGCAACCGCCGCGACGATCACGGGCGTACGTCTGCGAGGCTCGGCGGGCGGCGGGTCCACTGTGGCGGCGGGCTGTCCCATCGTGGCGTCGGGCGCTCCCACGGGGGTGGAGATTGGTCCCACAGGGGTGGAGGGCGCTCCCACGGCGGTGGCGGGCCGCTGCGAAATCGCCGTCGGCTGCCACGTGGTCCCGTCCGCCACCGCGGCGAGCATCGCGTCGAGCCGGTCCGCGTCCGGGCGCAGTGCCGGGTCCCGCACCAGGAGGGCGCCCAGGACCGGAGCGAGCGGTCCGGAGCGGACCGGCGGCGGCACCGGGGAGTCGAGCACGGCGGCGAGCGTGGCCAGCGATGTGCCGCGGCGCAGCGGACTGACGCCCTCCACGGCCACGTACAGGACCAGGCCGAGTGACCACAGGTCGCCTGCCGGACCCTCGCCGGTGCCGCGGATCCGCTCGGGCGCGATGTACTCCGGGGAGCCGATCAGGTCGCCCGTGGCGGTGAGTTGCGTGGAGCCGCTCAGCGAGGCGATGCCGAAGTCGGTCAGGACCACCGAGGGTGTGCCTCCCGCGTCCTGCGGCGATCGCTCCCGCAGCAGGACGTTGGCCGGTTTGATGTCCCGGTGCAGGATGCCCGCGGCGTGCGCGACCCGCAGGGCCGACAGCAGCTCACGGCCGATGCGTGCCGCTTCGCGCGGCGTCAGCGTGCCCTCCTCCAGGAGGTCCTGGAGGGTGCGCCCCGGCAACAGCTCCATCACCAGCCACGGGTGCGGGGACGCGGGAGTGTCGAGGATCTGGTGGATCGTCACCACATGGGGGTGATTGAGCCGGGCCAGCGCGCGGGCCTCGCGCAGCACCCGCTCCCGCAGGACGCGCGACTGCTCGGCCGTCAGCTCGGGCCCCGCGGGCCGCACCTCCTTGATGGCCACCTCTCGGTGCAGCACGGTGTCGCGCGCCCGCCACACCGTGCCCATGCCTCCGCTGCCGAGCCGCTCCAGCAGCTCGAAGCGCCCGTCGATCACGTCCCCCTGGCCACTCATGCCGCAAGAGTAAAGGGCGGCAGCGCCATCCCGTGAGCGGGTCGTCTGAGGTCAGCGCACCGGGGCGTCGGCCCGCTCGACCTTCTGGGTGCCGCTGAGCGTGCGGTACGAACGGGCCCACTTCGACGTCGCCTTGGGGTCCGTGCGGTCGGACAGGACGTAGTAGTCCATCTGCGAGCGCTCGGCCGTCACGTCCAGGACGCCGTAGCCGTGCGAATCCATGTCCAGCCACTTCACATGGCGGTTGGCCGCCTTGATCGCGCCCACCGCGACCAGCGAGAGGGTGTGCGGGGCGACGTGCAGCATGTCGTCCACGTTGTCGGAGGTCACGGACGTGACCACGAACTCCGTGGCCGCGGACGGCGATCCGGGGTACGTGGCGGCCCTGACCGGCACGTCGTTCGCCCAGGCCATGTGGATGTCGCCGGTGAGGAAGACCGTGTTGCGCACGGCCTTGTCGACCAGGTGCGCGATGAGTTCCTTGCGGTCGTCCGTGTAGCCGTCCCACTGGTCGGCGTTGATGGCGAGGCCTTCCTTGGGCAGGCCGAGCAACTCCGCGAGGGGGCCGAGCAGATGGGCCGGCACGGACCCGAAGGCGACCGGCGAGATCATCACCGACGTGCCGACCAGCTTCCAGGCGGCGTCCGAGGAGGCCAGGCCCGCCTTCAGCCAGTCGAGCTGGGCGCGGCCCGTGAGCGTACGGTCCGGGTCGTCGACGTCGCCGCTGCCGAAGCCCGCCTGCTCGGAGCGGAACGAGCGCAGGTCGAGCAGGTGCAGATCGGCCAGCTTGCCGAAGCGCAGACGGCGGTAGACGGTGCCTTCAGTAGAAGGGCGTACGGGCATCCACTCGAAGTACGCCTGCTTGGCGGCCGCCACGCGCTGCGCCCAGTCGCCCTCGGTCTCGGGGGAGTGGTTCACCGCGCCGCCCGACCAGGTGTTGTCGGCGAACTCGTGGTCGTCCCAGATCGCGATCACGGGGTGCGTCGCGTGCATCGCCTGCGCGTCGGCGTCGGTCTTGTGGACGCCGTGCCGGGTGCGGTAGTCGGCGAGCGTGATGATCTCGTGCCGCGGCTCGTGCTGTCGTACGACGTACTTGGCGGCCGGGTACTCGCCGGTCGGGTACTCGTAGAGGTAGTCGCCGAGGTGCAGGACCGCGTCGAGTTCGGTGCGGGCCGCGAGATGGCGGTACGCGGAGAAGTAGCCGGCCTCCCAGTTGGCGCAGGAGACCACGCCGAACCGGACGCCGGGGGCGGCCGCGTCGTGCGCGGGGGCGGTGCGGGTGCGGCCCACGGGGGAGTGCGTGTCGCCCGCGGAGAAGCGGAAGTAATAGGCGGTGGCCGGGCGCAAGCCCCTTACGTCCGCTTTGACCGTGTGGTCGGAGGCGGCCCGCGCGGTGGATCTCCCGCGGCTGACTGTCCGGGTGAAGCCTTTGTCCTCGGCTATCTCCCAACTCACCTCGGTGTCAGGCCCCTTGCCGGACCCTGGTGTGGCCCCCGGGACCGGCGTCACACGGGTCCACAGCAGCACACCGTCGGGCAGCGGATCGCCGGAGGCCACCCCGTGGTGGAACGCGGGCCCTTCGGAGGCGTGCGCGGAGGGAGCTGTGGCGAGCGGGGCCGCGAGGACCGCGCTGGCGGCAGCGGCCTTGACGACCGTACGGCGGCGCGGGGCTGAGGAGTTGAATGGCGTCTGGGCGCCGTTTCGACTGGTCACGGGCGATCACCTTACTGATCAGTAATCGCGAAAAGCGGGCGACCTGTAAAAGTTCGCCCGCTCTTCCGCCAACAGCCGCTCAGCGTGCGACTTTTGCGCTGGTTCAGCCCTTGGTCAGCTGTTGATGAGCCGTTGGTCAGCCCTTGAGTGCCGCGTCGATGGCCGTCTTGTACTCCTCGACCGTCGAGGGCGCGTTCTTCTGGTCGGCGCCGGTCAGCTTCTTGCCGTCCATGACGAAGGAGGGCGTTCCGTCGACCTTGTCCTTGTTGTCGTCGAACTTCTTCGACATCTCGATGGCCCAGCGGTCGTACGTGCCGTCCTTGACGTCCTTCTTGAAGGACGCGCTCTTCTTGAGCTCGGGGACCTCGTTGGCGATCTTGAGGAGGTAGGAGTCGTCCTTGAACTTGTCGGAGGTCTCCGCGGGGTGGTTCTCCTTGGAGAACAGCGCCTTCTTGTAGTCGACGAACGCCTGGTCGCTCACGTTCAGGGCGGCGCCGAGCGCGCTGAGCGCGTTCTTGGAGCCCTCACCGGTGAGGTTGCGGTCGAGGAACGAGGCGCCGATGAACTGGACCTTGTACTTGCCGTCCTCGACGTCCTTCTCGACGGTCGGGCCGACGGTCTGCTCGAAGCTGGCGCAGATCGGGCAGCGCGGGTCCTCGTAGACCTTGAGGGTCTTCTTGGCGCTGTCCTTGCCGATGACGACCGTCGTGCCGTCCGTGCCCGAGGAGTTCGCGGGCTTGACCAGCTTCTCGTCCTTGGCGGCGTCCCAGTGGCTGGGCTTGTTGGCCTGCATGACGGCGTAGCCGACGCCGCCCGCGATCGCCAGGACGGCGATGACGGAGATGCCGACGATCGTCTGCCGCTTGCGCTGCTCGCGCTTGCGCTCGGCTTCCTGCTGGGCGCGGATCCGCTCGCGGGCCGCCGACTTGGCCGCCTGGCTGTTGCGCTTGCTCATGATGATGTTCTCCGTAGGGGGTTACGTACGTGGGGACGGTCGTGCTCAGGCGAAGGCGGCCGAGCACGGCGGTCCACGCCGTCCCACGAAGTGCACGAGCGGCCGCGTACGCGCGACCGTGACCCGGCGGGCCGGGCGCGGCAGGCGGCGTACGGGCCGCGGCCCGATGCTCACCGCGGCGACCGCGATCAGCAGCGGCCGGAAGGTGGCTGCGGTCACCGCGCGAAGGAGCTGGGCCAGGGCGCGCTCGCCGCGCCGCAGCCAGGCGGCCGCGAGCAGGCCGACGCCGATGTGCGCGGCGAGGAGCAGCCAGGCGGTGCGCGGATCGGTGTCGGTGAGCAGGACGGCGGCGCGGTGCCCATCGCCGCCGGCCATCCGGGCCAGGGGGGTGCCGACGCTGCCGCCGCACAGCACGTCGAAGCCGACCGAGCGCAGCGGTCCCGCGACGGGGCCGCCCGCCTGGCCGTAACAGACGTGCTGTCCGGTGGTGAACACCGTGTCGGCGGCCAGCTCCAGCGGGATCAGCAGCGCGGCGATGCGGAGATAGCCGCGCTCACGCCCCGCGAGCGCGTACGCGATGACGAAGACACCCGTGGCGATCGCGGCGACCGTGGCAAGGGGCAGCGGGGCGCGGGACAGCAGAACGTGCGACGCGGCGGAGAGCATCACGACGAGCGCCGTGAAGAGCGCCGCGCGCACGACTCTGAGGTGGGTCCCGGATATGTCCATCGCGCAAGCGAGTGTGCCATGTGCTTCTGTAGGACAGCCCTAAAGGGTGCCTATGAGTTGCACGGGGGCACGCCGCCCGTCGGCCTACAGGCCGGGGATCCGGCCGTTGCGGAACAGGTCGACGAAGATCTGGTGGTCGCGGCGGGCGCGAGCGCCGTACTCGTGCGCGAAGTCCACGAGCAGATCCCCGAAGCCGTCCTCGTCGGCCGCGATGGCGGCGTCGATCGCGCGCTCCGTGGAGAACGGCACCAGGTCGGAGTGGCCGCTCTCGTCGTCCGCCGCCGCGTGCATCGTGGCCGTGGCGCGGCCCAGGTCGGCGACGACCGCGGCGATCTCGTCCAGGTCGTCGATGTCCGACCAGTCCAGGTCCACGGCGTACGGGGAGACCTCGGCCACCAGCTGACCCGAGCCGTCCAGCTCGGTCCAGCCCAGCCACGGGTCGGCGTGCGCCTGCAGCGCGCGCTGCGAGATGACCGTGCGGTGGCCCTCGTGCTGGAAGTAGTCGCGGATCGCGGCGTCCGTGATGTGCCGCGAGACGGCCGGGGTCTGGGCCTGCTTGAGGTAGATCACGACGTCGTTCTCCAGCGCGTCGCTGTTGCCCTCCAGAAGGATGTTGTACGAGGGCAGACCCGCCGAGCCGATGCCGATGCCGCGGCGGCCGACGACGTCCTTCACGCGGTAGGAGTCGGGGCGGGCGAGCGAGGACTCCGGCAGCGTCTCCAGATAGCCGTCGAAGGCGGCGAGGACCTTGTAACGGGTGGCCGCGTCCAGCTCGATGGAGCCGCCGCCGGAGGCGAAGCGGCGCTCGAAGTCGCGGATCTCCGTCATCGACTCCAGGAGCCCGAAGCGGGTCAGCGAACGCGCGTCGCGCAGCGCGTCCAGGAGCGGGCCCTGGGCGGTGTCCAGGGTGAAGGGCGGCACCTCGTCGCTCTTGGCGCCCGTCGCCAGGTCGTGGATCCGCTCGCGGTAGGCCGCGGCGTAGATCCGCACCAGGTCGGTGATCTGCTCGTCGCTCAGCGCCTTCGTGTAGCCGATCAGCGCCACGGAGGCGGCGAAGCGCTTCAGGTCCCAGGTGAAGGGCCCGACGTACGCCTCGTCGAAGTCGTTCACGTTGAAGATCAGGCGGCCCTGGGCGTCCATGTACGTGCCGAAGTTCTCCGCGTGCAGGTCGCCGTGGATCCACACCCGGCCCGTGCGGTCGTCCAGGAAGGGCCCGCCGTGCTGCTCGCGCTCCAGGTCCGCGTAGAACAGGCAGGCCGTGCCGCGGTAGAACGCGAAGGCGGAGGCGGCCATCTTCCGGAACTTCACCCGGAACGCGGCGGGGTCCGCGGCGAGCAGCTCACCGAACGCGGTGTCGAAGACGGCGAGGATCTGCTCGCCGCGCTGCTCAGCGGTGGGCTGCGGGACCGACATCGCGGGGTGCCTCCAGGTAACAGGTGGTGCCAGGTGGTGCATGACATTTGGGACAGGTGTTCCGTCCTGTCCAACGCTCGACGGTACCCCCGAGTGCCCGCCGCTTGTCAGTGCCGCGGATTAGACTTCCACGCTGTCCCCCCAGACTGCCCGCAGCCTGTCACCCACCGTTCTCCGGAGGCCTCCCGCCGTGACCAAGCCGCCCTTTACGCACCTCCACGTCCACACCCAGTACTCGCTCCTGGACGGTGCCGCGCGGCTGAAGGACATGTTCAACGCGTGTAAAGAGATGGGCATGTCGCACATCGCCATGTCCGACCACGGCAACCTTCACGGGGCATACGACTTCTTCCACTCCGCGCAGAAGGCCGGCGTGACGCCGATCATCGGCATCGAGGCATATGTGGCGCCGGAGTCGCGGCGCAACAAGCGGAAGATCAAGTGGGGGCAGCCGCACCAGAAGCGTGACGACGTGTCCGGTTCGGGTGGTTACACCCACAAGACGATCTGGGCGGCGAACAAGACCGGCCTGCACAACCTCTTCCGGCTCTCCTCGGACGCGTACGCCGAAGGCTGGCTGCAGAAGTGGCCGCGCATGGACAAGGAGACCATCTCCCAGTGGTCGGAGGGCCTGATCGCCTCCACCGGCTGCCCCTCCGGAGAGCTCCAGACCCGCCTGCGCCTCGGCCAGTACGAGGAGGCCCGCAAGGCGGCGGGCGAGTACCAGGACATCTTCGGCAAGGACCGCTACTTCCTGGAGCTGATGGACCACGGCATCGAGATCGAGCGCCGGGTCCGCGACGACCTCCTGAAGATCGGCAAGGAGCTGGGCATCCCGCCCCTGGTCACGAACGACTCGCACTACACCTACGCCCACGAGTCGACCGCGCACGACGCCCTGCTCTGCATCCAGACCGGCAAGAACCTCTCGGACCCGGACCGCTTCCGCTTCGACGGGACGGGCTACTACCTGAAGTCGACGGACGAGATGTACGCCATCGACTCCTCGGACGCCTGGCAGGAGGGCTGCGCCAACACCCTGCTGGTCGCCGAGCAGATCGACACGACCGGGATGTTCGAGAAGCGCGACCTGATGCCGAAGTTCGACATCCCGGAGGGCTTCACCGAAGTCACCTGGTTCCAGGAGGAGGTCCGGGTCGGCATGAACCGCCGCTACCCGGCCGGTGTCCCCGAAGACCGCCAGAAGCAGGCGGAGTACGAGATGGACATCATCATCCAGATGGGGTTCCCGGGGTACTTCCTGGTGGTCGCCGACTTCATCATGTGGGCGAAGAACAACGGCATCGCGGTGGGCCCGGGCCGAGGCTCCGCGGCCGGCTCGATCGTCGCGTACGCGATGGGCATCACCGACCTCGACCCGATCACGCACGGCCTGATCTTCGAGCGGTTCCTCAACCCCGAGCGCGTCTCCATGCCCGATGTCGACATCGACTTCGACGAGCGCAGGCGCGTCGAAGTGATCAGGTACGTGACGGAGAAGTACGGCGCCGACAAGGTCGCCATGATCGGCACGTACGGAAAGATCAAGGCGAAGAACGCGATCAAGGACTCCGCGCGCGTGCTCGGATATCCGTACGCGATGGGCGACCGCCTCACCAAGGCGATGCCCGCCGACGTCCTGGGCAAGGGCATCGACCTCTCCGGCATCACGGACACGAAGCACCCGCGCTACAGCGAGGCGGGTGAGATCCGGGGGATGTACGAGAACGAGCCGGACGTGAAGAAGGTCATCGACACCGCGAAGGGTGTGGAGGGCCTGGTCCGGCAGATGGGTGTGCACGCGGCCGGCGTGATCATGTCCAGCGAGCCGATCGTGGACCACGCGCCGATCTGGGTGCGGCACACCGACGGCGTGACCATCACGCAGTGGGACTACCCCCAGTGCGAGTCGCTCGGCCTCCTGAAGATGGACTTCCTGGGCCTGCGCAACCTGACCATCATGGACGACGCCGTCAAGATGGTGCGGGCCGGCAAGGGCATCGACCTGGAGATGCTCGCCCTCGAACTGGACGACCCGAAGACCTTCGAACTGCTCTGCCGGGGTGACACGCTCGGCGTCTTCCAGTTCGACGGCGGCCCGATGCGTTCGCTGCTGCGCCAGATGCAGCCCGACAACTTCGAGGACATTTCCGCCGTCTCGGCCCTGTACCGGCCGGGCCCGATGGGCATGAACTCGCACACGAACTACGCGGAGCGCAAGAACGGCCGCCAGGAGATCACGCCGATCCACCCGGAGCTCGAAGAGCCCCTGAAGGAGACGCTGGGCCTCACCTACGGCCTGATCGTGTACCAGGAGCAGGTGCAGAAGGCCGCGCAGATCGTCGCCGGCTACTCGCTCGGCGAGGCCGACATCCTGCGCCGCGTGATGGGCAAGAAGAAGCCCGAGGAACTGGCGAAGAACTTCGTCCTCTTCCAGGAGGGCGCGAAGAAGAACGGCTACTCCGACGCGGCGATCCAGGCCCTGTGGGACGTCCTGGTCCCGTTCGCCGGATACGCGTTCAACAAGGCTCACTCATCGGCGTACGGCCTGGTCACCTACTGGACCGCCTACCTCAAGGCGAACTACCCGGCCGAGTACATGGCCGCGCTGCTCACCTCGGTGAAGGACGACAAGGACAAGTCGGCCATCTACCTGAACGAGTGCCGGCGCATGGGCATCAAGGTGCTGCCGCCCAACGTGAACGAGTCGGTGCACAACTTCGCCGCCCAGGGCGACGACGTGATCCTCTTCGGCCTGGAGGCGGTCCGCAACGTCGGCACGAACGTGGTCGAGTCGATCATCCGCTCGCGCAAGGCGAAGGGTAAGTACACCTCCTTCCCCGACTACCTCGACAAGGTCGAGGCCACCGCCTGCAACAAGCGGACCACGGAGTCGCTGATCAAGGCGGGCGCCTTCGACACCATGGGGCACACCCGCAAGGGCCTGACCGCGCAGTACGAGCCGATGATCGACAATGTCGTCGCGGTCAAGCGCAAGGAAGCGGAAGGGCAGTTCGACCTCTTCGGAGGGGGCGACGATTCCGGTGACGAGCCGGGCTTCGGGCTCGACGTGGAGTTCTCCACCGACGAGTGGGAGAAGACGTATCTGCTCGCCCAGGAGCGGGAGATGCTCGGTCTGTACGTCTCCGACCACCCGCTCTTCGGCCTGGAGCACGTCCTGTCGGACAAGGCCGACGCGGGCATCGGACAGCTCACCGGCGGTGACTACTCGGACGGCTCGATCGTCACCATCGGCGGCATCATCTCCGGCCTCCAGCGCAAGATGACCAAGCAGGGCAACGCCTGGGCGATCGCCACCGTCGAGGACCTCGCGGGTTCCATCGAGTGCATGTTCTTCCCGGCGACGTACCAGCTGGTGTCGACCCAACTCGTCGAGGACGCCGTGGTGTTCGTCAAGGGCCGCCTCGACAAGCGCGAGGACGTACCGCGCCTGGTGGCGATGGAGCTCCAGGTCCCCGACCTGTCGAACGCGGGCACCAACGCGCCCGTCCTGATCACCATCCCGACGGTGAAGGTGACCCCGCCGATGGTCAGCCGCCTCGGCGAGATCCTCAGCCACCACCGGGGCAACAGCGAGGTGCGGATCAAGCTCCAGGGGGCGCAGAAGACGACGGTGCTGCGGCTCGACCGGCACCGGGTGCAGCCCGATCCGGCCCTTTTCGGTGACCTGAAGGTGCTGCTCGGCCCGTCCTGCCTGGCGGGGTAGCACCCGGCCCACCGCATGAACATGAAGGGGCGCACCCGGAAGCCCGGGTGCGCCCCTTCATGTGTGCCTGCCTGTACGTCAGTTGTGGCCGAAGCGGCGCTGGTGCTTGCGGGCGACCTCGGCGGGGCTGCCCTGCGACTGCACGGCGTCCTTCATCCTCGACTCGGCCTGCTCCGCGGACGTCTTCGCCTGCTCGCCCGCCTGCTCGGCGGCCGAAGCGCGACCCCGGTCCGAGACACCGGTCTTGCGGTGCTGTTTCTTGGCCATTGTGATCTTCCTCCTGAGGGGGATCTAGGGGCCAGGACGGGACCAGATTCACATATGGCGGCAAACCGCGCATTTCAGAGAATTACCGTGCGTAACAAGCTGTCTCGTGGGGCGAAGTCGAGACACGCCACGCCGAAGATCGAGTTCCGGCCGTTAACCTCCGCAGGGTCGGGCAGACTCGAAGGAAACCCGAAGCATTACTTCCCGAGCCATGACTTCCAGGGAATCTCCAGGGAAAGAGGGTGGATCGCGTGGACCGCTGCATCGTCCTGGTGGACGCCGGGTATCTGCTGGGTGCCGCCGCGAGTCTCCTCGCGGGCGAGCCGTCCCGGTCCCGGATCACCGTCGATCACGCCGCCCTGATCCAGGGCATCCGAGAGCGCGCCGAGTCCGACACCGAGCGCCCCCTGCTGCGTATCTACTGGTTCGACGGCGCCCCCGACCGCGTGCCCCAGCCGGAGCACCGCAGGCTGCGGGTCATGCCGCGCGTGACGGTCCGGCTCGGCGCGCTGACCCGCAGCGACGGGCGGTGGGCCCAGAAGGGCGTGGACGCCGCCATGCACGCCGAGTTGACGGAGCTGGCCCGCAACCGCGCCTGCTCGGACGTCGTGCTCGTCACCGGCGACGGGGACCTGCTGCCCGGCATGATGGCCGCCAAGGAGCACGGCGTCGCCGTCCACCTGTGGGCCGTGCAGGCCGCCGACGGCGACTACAACCAGTCCGAGGACCTGGTGGCCGAGGCCGACGAGCGCCGCGTCCTCGACCGGGCCTGGATCACCAAGGCCGTACGCGCCAAGGAGCTCACCGGCGTCTGCGCGCCATCGCCCGCGCCGCGCCCGGAGATCGCCGCGATCCTCTCCGCGCCCCTTCCTGAGTCCGCGCTCGCCGCCGGCGCCCAGCGGGCCGCCGAGGAGGCCGCCGGCGTACAGCACACGGAGACCACGGCCAACGGCGACAGCGGCGCCCCCCACCACATCCCCGCGGGCAAGGGCGTCCCCACCCCCAAGGACCTGGCCGCCCTGCGCGGCCCCGGCGCCCCGGCCGCCGCGCAGCACCCCACCAACGCGACGCTGCGCTGGTCCTCCGACAAGGGCTGGGTCGAGCGGCCCGGCGGCGCCGCCGAGAGCGCGGAGGCCGCGGCGCTGCCGACGCTGGCCCAGCTGACCACGGCCGAGCAGCGCTGGGCCGACCGCGAGGAGGACATCACCACCGTCGGCGGCGACCCCTTCGAGGTGGGACAGGTGTTCGCGCGCCGCTGGATGGCGCGCCTGCCCGAGCAGCACAACCTGCAGAAGCTCTCGACGATGTACCCGCGCATCCCGCACCGCGTCGACGGCGAGCTGCTGCGGTACGCGGCCCGGTTCGGCCTGCTCGCGCACAAGGACGACCAGATCGACGAACACGACCGGTACGCGATCCGGGCGGGCTTCTGGCGCGAGATCGACGTCCACACGGCGGTCGAACACGCGCCGGTGGGCGACCGCTCGGGGGAGTGACACACGCGTACGGAGATGACCGATACAGGGCGTACGGGGCGCCCCGGGCGTCGCGGCGGACGCGGGACCCCGTACCCTCGTCCTTCGTGAGTACGCGCTCGGCACAGGTGGTCCGCCAAGGGCTCCGACAGGGTCACGGCAGCGATGCCGTCTGCGCGGTGCGCGACCTCGTCAAGACGTATCCCGCCGCCCGTGGCCGGCGCGGCACGCCCGCGACGCCCGAGGTGCGCGCCACCGACGGCATCAGCCTCGATGTGCTGCGCGGCGAGATCTTCGGCCTGCTCGGGCCCAACGGCGCCGGCAAGTCCACCCTCGTACGCCAGCTGACCGGCCTGATGCGGCCCGACAGCGGCGGCGTCGAGATCCTCGGCCACGACATCCTGCGCCACCCCGAGCGGGCCGCGCGGATCCTCGCCTACCTGGGGCAGGAGTCCACCGCGCTCGACGAGTTGACCGTCTCGCTCGCCGTCGAGACGACCGCACGCCTTCGCGGCCTCGATGTGCGCCAGGCGCGGGCCGAGCGCGACGGCGTACTCGAAGAGCTGGCGCTCACCCCTCTCGCGGCGCGGCCGCTGAAGAAACTCTCCGGCGGGCAGCGCAGGCTCGCCTGCTTCGCCACCGCGCTGGTGGGGGAGCGGCCGCTGCTCGTCCTCGACGAGCCGACGACCGGCATGGACCCCATCGCGCGGCGCGCCGTCTGGGGCGCCGTCGACCGGCGCAGGGCCGAGCGCGGCACGACGGTCCTGCTCGTCACCCACAACGTCATCGAGGCCGAGACGGTCCTCGACCGTGTCGCCGTCCTCGACCACGGCAAGGTCATCGCCTGCGACACCCCGGCCGGACTCAAGGAGCAGGTAGCGGGCGAGGTGCGGGTGGAGCTCGTCTGGCGCGACCGGGCGCCGCTGGACGTCCCCGAGGTGGCGGCGCTGCGCTCGTCCGCGGTGGAATCCGGGCGGCGCTGGTCGCTGCGGCTCGCCCCCGACGAGGCGCGGGCCGCGGTCGGGGCGATCACCGGCGGGGCCGCTTTCGCGTCGCTCGACGACTTCACCCTGGCCACGCCCAGCCTGGAGGACGTCTACCTTGCCCTGGGCGGGAATGCCAAGGGGCTGGTAAAGGCGTGATGTCTGCCAGCCGGCGAAGAGACAGGCACATGATCAGGAGGGGCGTCCGATGAGTGCGGTTCCTTTGGAAGCCGCGGTACGGGCTGACGACGGCTACGAGCGGCAGACCGAAGCCCCCGCGCCCCTTGGGCCCCGCGCGCGGCTGTTCCCCGCGCTCTCGGCCGTCTATCGTGCGCAGCTCTCCCGGGCGCGGGTGGCCCGCATCCCCTTGCTCTTCGTGGCGACCTTCCAGTCCGTCGGGATCATGATCCTGATGCGCGGCGTGGTCGACGGCGGCGGCGAGGCGCATGCCGTCGTCGCCGGGTCCTCCGTGCTCGTCGTCGCGTTCGTCGCGCTCAACCTGCTCGCGCAGTACTTCGGGCAGCTGCGGTCCGACGGCGGGCTCGACCACTACGCCACGCTGCCCGTGCCGCCCGCCGCGGTGGTCCTCGGCGCAGCGGCCGCCTACGCCTCGTTCACCGTGCCCGGCACGCTGGTCACCGCCGTCGTCGGCTGCGGACTCTTCGGCCTTCCGCTCACCCATCTGTGGGTGCTCGTCGCGGTGATCCCGCTGGCGGGCGCCGCGCTCGCGGGGCTCGGCGCGGCCCTCGGGCTGCTCGCGCCGCGGCCCGAACTGGCCACACTGCTCGGCCAGTTGGGCATGTCGGCGGCGCTCCTTCTCGGCGTGCTTCCGGCCGAGCGGATGCCGGAGATCCTGCAGTACGCGCGTGACCTGCTGCCCTCGACGTACGGGGTCGAGGCGCTCGCCCGCACCTTCGGGCCCGACCCGGACTGGGCGGCCGTCGGGTTCGACCTGGCGGTGTGCGCGGGCGTCGGCGTCGCCTCCCTGGCGCTCGCCACCTGGGCGTACCGCCGGGCGGCTGTGCGGTGACGCGGTCCGTGGGCACTACTGGCACCATGTGTGGGTGACTGCACCGCTGACGCCCTCCCAACCGCCCCACGGCGAGTCCCCGCACGACCCCTGGCAGCAAGCCGCCAAGCCGTCCGGAGACTTTCCCCCGTCGGCTCACGAGGAGGACGGGCCCGGCATGAAGACCGAAGTGCGGCAGGCCGTGGTCATCGCGGTCGCGGTGGCCGTCAGCGGCGTACT
Source organism: Streptomyces sp. NBC_01381 (assembly GCF_026340305.1). Taxonomy (NCBI): domain Bacteria; kingdom Bacillati; phylum Actinomycetota; class Actinomycetes; order Kitasatosporales; family Streptomycetaceae; genus Streptomyces; species Streptomyces sp. NBC_01381. The sequence continues at coordinate 3,068,716 of NZ_JAPEPI010000001.1, forward strand.
GCTCGGGCTGCTGTGGCTGTGGCTCGCGCCGCGTGTGCCGCTGATCTCGGACGGCGAAGCGGTGTACCTCAAGGACACTGAGGGTGAACAGGCGATCGGGGTCGACGGAACGTTCACTCTGCTCGCGCTCGGCTTCGGCGCGGTGAGCGGACTCGTCGTCTTCCTGCTGCGCAAGCGCGGCGGGATCCCGCTGGTCGTCGGCCTCACGGCGGGCGGTCTGCTCGGCGCCGTGCTCGCCTGGCGTCTCGGGATCTTCCTCGGGCCCGAGACGGATGTCGTCGCGCACGCGAAGTCGGTGGGCAAGGGCGTGGTGTTCGACGCGCCCCTGGAGCTCAAGGCCAAGGGCGCGCTGCTGGCGTGGCCGGTTGCGGCCCTGCTCGTGCACCTCGGGCTGACCGCGCTGTTCGGGCCGCGCGATCCCGAGCCGTACCCCCTCGCCTACGGGGATCCGGCTCGGCCCGAGGACAGCTCGAACAGTTAGGCGGGGCGCCTCCCGTGGTTCGCCTTGCCCTTCCTCACCCGCCACTTCCTCTTGCGCGTCTTCTTCGACATGAGGGTGGTACTAGTCGAGAACCGGGCGGGCGTCGAGGGTCACTTCACGCCTGATGCCGACGGGGCTCGAAGGGATTATTCGCGCCCGATCGGGGCCAGCACCGCGCCGGTCAGCGCCGCCAGGTCGGCCGGCGCGAGTTCCACCTCGAGGCCACGGCGGCCCGCCGACACACAGATCGTGGCGTGGGCGGACGCCGAGTCGTCCAGGACCGTGCGCAGCTTCTTGCGCTGGCCGAGCGGGGAGATGCCGCCCCGTACGTACCCCGTGGTGCGCTCGGCGGCCGCCGGGTCGGCCATCACCGCGCGCTTGCCGGAGACCGCGGCGGCCAGCGCCTTGAGGTTCAGGGTGCCCGCCACGGGGACCACGGCCACCGTCAGCTCGCCGTCCACCTCGGCCACCAGGGTCTTGAAGACGCGGTCGGGGGAGACGCCCATCGCCTCGGCCGCCTCGTCGCCGTACGAGGGGTGTGCGGGGTCGTGGTCGTACGCGTGGACGGTGTAGCCGGTGCCCGCCGCGGTGAGGGCGACCGTGGCGGGGGTGCCGCCCGTGCCCGACTGCTTCTTCTGCTTCTTCGCCAAAGCGCTCACGCCTTACGTCATGCGTCGTACGTCAGATGCGTCGTACGTCAGATGCGTCGTACGTCAGTTGAGGCTTGTGGTGCCGCGGGTGAGGTCCGTCGCGGGCAACGACGGCAGATTACGGATGATCGCGGTCTCCGCGCGAAGGAGTTTCAGCTCGTCGCGCAGGCGCGCGGCGGTGTCGGGGGCTTCGAGCAGCCGCTGTTTGGTCGGGGTGTCGAGGACGGCCGCCGCCGCGACCAGATACGACACCACGGACGGGTCGTCCGGCAGCTCGGCGCCGGTCGACAGGGACCGCTCGCGCGCCCCGGCGAGCCGCTTCTGGTAGGCGCGGAACGCCCGCAGGACGCCCGCGGCCAGCGTGCCCGCCTCCTCGCCCGGCTCCTCGGGCAGCTCTTCGACCTCGGCGGTCAGGAAGGCGCCCGACGCGTCCACCGAGTGCAGGCGGACCCGGGTGGTGCCGGTGGCGAGGACCTCGAAGCCGCCGTCGGCGCGCTCCCGGATCGTCGCCGCGTCGGCCACACAGCCCACCGCGTGGAAGGCCTTGAGCGGGTCGTCACCGAACCCGGCGGCGGGACCCTGCTCGGGCTGCGAGGTCGGGTCCGGGAGGCCGGGGGCGCTCGGCGCCACTTCGAGGCCGTCGCGGATCGCGACGACGGCGAAGAGCCGCTGCTCCTCTTCGGGGGTCTTGAGCAGGTCGCGCATCATGGCGCGATAACGCTCCTCGAACACGTTCAGCGGGAGCACGAGCCCCGGGAACAGCACCGAGTTGAGCGGGAAGAGCGGAAGCCGGACGGTGGTCACGAGCCAAAAGCCTAATGGTCGCCGCGGTGCGCACGTCCGCGCCCGGTGCGCAGCGGGGTCGTGGACGCCACCTCGATGCGCACGCCGTCGCGCAGTTCGAGGAACTGGCCGAGCGGATCGTCGGCGAGCCGGTCCCAGGGGAACGACGTCGCGTACGGCCCGATGAGGCGCAGTTGTCCGAGGGCGTCGTGCCAGCGTTCCAGGCGGACCAGGACGTAGACGAGGAGGTTGCGGACCTCGGCCGGCCAGGGGTCCCCGGCCTCGTACTCGGCGGACAGGGTGATGCCCAGGTCGGCCGCCGCGTCCAGGCGCTCGCGCGGCACGTTCCCCGAGGCGCTGGTCAGATAGGCGAAGGCGGCCCGCGCGGGCAGCGCCTGGATCAGCGAGCCCGGCAGCGCGTCACGGGCCGCGCGCTCGGCGAAGTCGAAGCACTGGCGGTGCGAGCCGTACCAGGTGGCCGAGAGGTACTGCAGGGCCGAGGCGTGGCAGCCGTAGTGGTGCGAGGAGCGGCGCACCGCCTCGGCCCACACCTCGTCGAAGACCGTCTGCGACGCGTGCGTGCCGCGGGCGTGGTCCAGGGCGATCCGCCAGGGCACGGGGTCGCGCGGGTCGGCCTCGGCGGCCGCGGAGAGCAGCGGTGCCGTCTCGCGCAGGAGTTCGGCGCGGGCGGGCGACTCCCAGCCGCGGACGACCGCGAGTTCGGCCTTGACGAGCAGCGCGTCCGGGTCGTGCGGGGCGGCGGACTGCCAGTCGTCGAACCACTCGGAGCGGGAGCGGGCGAAGGCGGCGAGGCGGGTGGTGTAGCGGTCGCGGTTCTCCCACTCGGCGGCCTCGCGGGTCATGGCGAGCAGCTTGGCGGCCGGGCCGTGATCGCCCCGGCCCGCGGCGACGAGCGCGGGGCCGAGCCGGTCGTCGGGCACGTCGAGGAGCACCTCGTCGTCGGGGGTCAGGCCGGCGGCGAGGAGCGGGGTGTGCTTGACCATCCGGGTGGTGCGGATCAGAGCGCGCAGCAGGTGCATGGTGTGGGTATTGAAAACCGCAGGTGGGAGCAGTACCAGGGGGTAGTTGGTGACGCTTTCGCATCGGTCGTTCGGTTGCCTGGACCTTGGTCAAGGGCAGGCAAAATCTGAAGCCCCGTTAGCCCCTGGGCGCCCCCGGGGGCCCTCCTCAGTTCCTCCGCAGCAGCCTTGTCGCCCCCGCTGCGACCGTCGTCGCGAGCACCCAGCCGAGCAGGATGAGGATGGCCGCGAACCACTGCCAGCCGCCGCGCAGTTGCCAGTAGCTGTCCTGGCCGAGGTTGATGACCGGGAGCAGCAGGTCGAGGGAGAACAGCGCCGGGTTCCAGTTCGGGTGCTCGCCCGGCTTGATCGCCGGATGGTCCGCGCGCGTGAAGGCCACCGCGCTCACCGCCCAGAGCACCGCCATCCAGAGCGCCGCACGGCCGGGCCGGTAGCCGTAGGCGACCGTCCAGTCCTGGGCGAAGCCCCAGAGCTTCGCCGCCAGCGGCAGGGTCTCGCGGCGTCTGCGCTGCTTGGCGAGCAGCACCTCGCGGGCGTCGGCGTCCTCGCCTCCGTTGCGCAGCACGGTGGCCAGCTTCTCGTACGGCTCGGGGTTGTACTCGGCGGTCGCGGCCGCCACCCAGCTCAGCCGCCGGGAGAGCGGGAAACTGCCCTGCGGGACGAGGTTCTCGTAACTGAAGCCGCCCATCTGGAGGCCGCCGGGGCCCGGCCAGCTGGTCGACTTGTCGATCAGGGTGACGATTTTCGCGCCGGAAAGGACGACCTTGCCGCGCTGCGGGGCCTCGCCGAGGAAGCGCAGCTCGGGGGTCTGGACGCGGCGCAGCGACACCTCCTGGTCGTTCTCCAGGGTGAAGCGCGCCTGCCCGAGGTCCACCGCGTCCCCGAACCGCCCGTCGTCGAGCCGGATGCCGCCCTGGGACTCGAAGCGCTGCATGCGGGTGCCGCGCGCGGGCGTCTGGCCGCTGGTCACGTCACCGGGCGAGCCCGGCGTCAGGTAGAGCGTGCGCTCCACCGTCAGCTGCGGGGCGTTGAGCGCGCGCGGCCCGTACGGATTGGCGAGCTTGCTGCCGCGCAGGCTGAAGGAGACGCCGATCTTCGCGCCGCGCAGGCTCAGCTGGCCGTGCGACTCGATCATCTCCGCCTGCAGGTCCTGCCCGACCGAGAGCCCGTCGCCCATGATCGAGTAGCCGCGCCGGTCGCGGTAGATCACGGCCTGGCTGAGCAGCAGGTCGGTGCCGATCTGGGCGTCCGTGAGGCGCATGCCGTTGTGGATCCGGCAGCGCGGCAGATGCAGATCGCCCTCGGTGTGCAGGCGGGCCGCCTCCACCCGCGGGATCGAGCAGTTGACGAGGCGCAGGGTGGTGAACTTGGCCTCGGGGAAGAGCACTTCCTTCTCGAAGCGGCAGTGCTTCAGCTCCGCGTAGGGGAGGATCTCGCCGCCCGCCAGATCGAGTACGTCCGTGATCTGCAGCCCCGCCAGTTTCAGCGAGGAGACCCGGCCGGAGAGCGAGGGCGGGCCGTCGAGCAGCAGCATGCACACGATGCGTGCGCGCACGCTCCGCTCCGGTCCCCAGGGATGGCCGCCGTGCGGATCGTCCGCCATCGGATCCCCCGACCGGAGGTCGTAGACGCTGCCGTTGCGGAAGGCCTGCCACATGCCCATCTCGGCGGCGGTCAGCCAATCCGGCGGCTCTCCGGTGTCGGTGCCGTCGACCACTGCTGGTGTCCTCCCCATGCCGCAATGTATTTGTGCCTCGTACACCTGTTCATGCCCGCTCAGTGACGGCCTGAACGCTAGTGGTGAACGTGGTCTTCCGGGATCTATATCAGCCAGTGATACGGGCGTCCGAGCGAGATTGCGGGTCTGAGAGAATTGGGCCTGTGATCTCCCGAATCGATCTGCGCGGCGACGCCCTCCCCGAGGGCCCCGCCCTGCGCGCCCTGCTGCCCCGTGCCGACTTCGATGTCGCGGCCGCCCTGGAGAAGGTGCGGCCCATCTGCGAGGCCGTGCATCATCGTGGCGACACGGCGCTGATCGACTACGCGGAGAAGTTCGACGGCGTACGGCTCGAGCAGGTCCGCGTCCCCGCGGCCGCGCTCGCCGAGGCCCTCGCGGGTCTCGAGCCCGCCGTGCGCGACGCGCTCGAGGAGTCGATCCGCCGCGCCCGCATCGTCCACCGCGAGCAGCGCCGCGCCCCGCACACCACGCAGGTCGTGCCCGGCGGCACGGTCACCGAGAAGTGGGTGCCGGTCGAACGCGTCGGGCTCTACGCGCCGGGCGGCCGCTCCGTCTATCCGTCCTCCGTGATCATGAACGCGGTCCCCGCGCAGGAGGCCGGCGTCGAGTCGATGGCTCTCGCGTCCCCGCCGCAGAAGGAGTTCGACGGGCTTCCGCACCCCACGATCCTCGCCGCCTGCGCCCTCCTCGGCATCGACGAGGTCTATGCCGTCGGCGGCGCCCAGGCCGTCGCGATGTTCGCGTACGGCACCGAGACCTGCGCCCCGGCCAACATGGTCACGGGCCCCGGCAACATCTGGGTCGCGGCCGCCAAGCGCTACTTCACCGGACGCATCGGCATCGACACCGAAGCGGGCCCGACCGAGATCGCGGTCCTCGCGGACGACACCGCCGATCCGGCGCACGTCGCGTCCGACCTGATCAGCCAGGCCGAGCACGACCCGCTCGCGGCCGCCGTGCTCGTCACCGACTCCGTCGACCTGGCCGACGCGGTCGCCAAGGAGCTGGAGCCGCAAGTCGCCGCCACCAAGCACATCGAGGACCGGATCGTCCCCGCGCTCGCCGGACGCCAGTCCGCGATCGTCCTGGTCGACGGCCTGGACGAGGGCCTGCGCGTCGTCGATGCGTACGGCGCCGAGCACCTGGAGATCCAGACCGCGGACGCCGCCGCCGTCGCGGAGCGCGTGAAGAACGCGGGCGCGATCTTCGTCGGCCCCTGGGCGCCGGTCTCCCTCGGCGACTACTGCGCCGGCTCCAACCACGTCCTGCCCACCGGCGGCTGCGCCTGCCACTCCTCCGGGCTCAGCGTCCAGTCGTTCCTGCGGGGCATCCACATCGTCGACTACACGCGGGACGCGCTCGCCGATGTCGCCCACCACGTGGTGACGCTCGCCGAGGCAGAGGACCTGCCGGCGCACGGTGCGGCGATCAAGGCACGTTTTGCCGAAGGCGAACAAAACTGGCACAGCGGATGGAAGGTGCCGGGCCAGTGAGCGACGTACGCATCGACGATCTTCCCGTACGCGACGAACTGCGCGGCAAGTCCCCCTACGGGGCGCCCCAGCTCGACGTACCCGTACGCCTGAACACGAACGAGAACCCCTACCCGCTCCCCGAGCCGCTCGTCGAGCGCATCGCCGAGCGGGTCCGCGAGGCCGCCCGTGACCTCAACCGCTACCCCGACCGGGACGCGGTGGAGCTGCGCACCGAGCTCGCGCGTTACCTCACCCGCACCGGCGGCCACGAGGTCACCCTCGCCAACGTGTGGGCGGCCAACGGCTCCAACGAGGTCATCCAGCAGCTCCTGCAGACCTTCGGCGGGCCAGGACGCACCGCCATCGGCTTCGAACCCTCGTACTCGATGCACGGCATCATCGCGCGCGGCACCGGCACGGGCTGGATCTCCGGCCCCCGCACGGACGACTTCACCATCGACGTCGAAGCGGCGGCGAAGGCCATCGCCGAGAACCAGCCCGACGTCGTCTTCATCACCACGCCCAACAACCCCACGGGCAACGCCGTTTCGGCCGAGACGGTCATCGCGCTCTATGAAGCCGCGCAGGCCGCCAAGCCGTCGATGGTCGTGGTCGACGAGGCGTACGTCGAGTTCAGCCACGGCGACTCGCTGCTCCCGCTGATCGAGGGACGGCCGCATCTGGTCGTCTCGCGCACCATGTCGAAGGCCTTCGGCGCGGCCGGTCTGCGCCTCGGCTATCTGGCCGCCGCCCCGGCGGTCGTCGACGCCGTGCAGCTCGTACGCCTGCCGTACCACCTGTCGGCCGTCACCCAGGCGACCGCGCTCGCCGCCCTTGAGCACACCGACACGCTCCTGAAGTACGTCGAGCAGCTCAAGGCCGAGCGCGACCGGCTCGTCGGCGAGCTGCGTGCGATCGGCTACGAAGTGACCGATTCGGACGCGAACTTTGTGCAGTTCGGGCGGTTCGAAGACGCCCACACGGTCTGGCAGCGGATCCTCGACCGGGGCGTCCTGGTCCGGGACAACGGAGTGCCCGGCTGGCTGCGGGTCAGCGCCGGAACCCCCGAAGAGAACGACGCGTTCCTCGATGCGGTACGCGAACTGAAGAAGGAGCAGCAGGCATGAGCCGCGTTGGACGGGTCGAACGCACCACGAAGGAGACGTCGGTCCTCGTCGAGATCGATCTCGACGGCACCGGCAAGGTCGAGGTGTCGACGGGTGTCGGCTTCTACGACCACATGCTCGACCAGCTCGGCCGCCACGGCCTCTTCGACCTCACGGTCAAGACCGAGGGCGACCTGCACATCGACACCCACCACACCATCGAGGACACCGCCCTCGCGCTGGGCGCCGCCTTCAAGCAGGCGCTCGGCGACAAGGTGGGCATCTACCGCTTCGGCAACTGCACGGTCCCGCTCGACGAGTCGCTCGCCCAGGTGACCGTCGACCTCAGCGGCCGCCCCTACCTCGTGCACACCGAGCCCGAGACCATGGCGCCGATGATCGGCACGTACGACACGACGATGACCCGGCACATCCTGGAGTCCTTCGTCGCGCAGGCGCAGATCGCCCTGCACGTGCACGTGCCCTACGGCCGCAACGCCCACCACATCGTGGAGTGCCAGTTCAAGGCCCTGGCCCGCGCCCTGCGCTACTCCTCCGAGCGTGACCCGCGCGCCGCCGGAATCCTCCCCTCCACGAAGGGCGCGCTGTAACCGCCATGACCGGTCTCAACACCATCCTCATCGTCGTCGGCCTCTTCCTGATCGGCGGGATCATCTCCTTCGTCAAGCAGGGGATGCCGAAGAGCCTGATCACGCTCCTGTCCATCGGCGCCGCCATGTGCCTGACCGCGGGCATCCTGCGGCTCGACTACTGGAACTGAGGGGGGACGCAGCGATCATGAGCACTCCCCAGACTCCGCAGAAGAAGGTCGTCGTCTTCGACTACGGCTTCGGGAACGTCCGTTCCGCCGAGCGCGCCCTCGCGCGCGCGGGAGCCGACGTGGAGATCACCCGTGACTACGACAAAGCCATGAACGCCGACGGTCTGCTCGTCCCCGGCGTCGGCGCCTTCGCCGCCTGCATGCAGGGGCTCAAGGAGGCGCGCGGCGACTGGATCGTGGGCCGTAGGCTCGCCGGCGGCCGCCCGGTGATGGGCATCTGCGTCGGCATGCAGATCCTCTTCGCGCGCGGCATCGAGCACGGCGTCGAGACCGAGGGTCTCGACGAGTGGCCCGGCACCGTCGAGCCGCTCAAGGCCGACATCGTGCCGCACATGGGCTGGAACACGGTCAAGGCGCCCGAGGACTCCCAGCTGTTCGCGGGCCTCGACGCCGACGCCCGCTACTACTTCGTGCACTCGTACGCCGTGCACGCCTGGGACTTCGAGGTCGGCAACCCCGCCTTCCGCGCCCCCAAGGTCGCCTGGACCACGCACGGCGAGCCGTTCGTGGCCGCCGTCGAGAACGGCGCGCTGTGGGCCACCCAGTTCCACCCCGAGAAGTCCGGCGACGCCGGCGCCCAGCTCCTCACCAACTGGATCGGAACCCTCTAGGGATGTCAGGGATTTCTGTGAGCAAGCTCGAACTCCTCCCCGCCGTCGACGTCCGCGACGGCCAGGCCGTACGCCTCGTGCACGGCGAGTCCGGATCGGAGACCTCCTACGGCTCCCCGCTGGAGGCCGCACTCTCCTGGCAGCGGTCGGGCGCCGAGTGGCTGCACCTGGTCGACCTGGACGCCGCGTTCGGCACCGGCGACAACCGCGCGCTGATCGCCGAGGTCGCGGGCGCCATGGACATCAAGGTCGAGCTGTCCGGCGGCATCCGCGACGACGACACGCTCGCCGCGGCCCTCGCCACCGGCTGCACCCGCGTGAACCTGGGCACCGCCGCCCTGGAGACCCCGGACTGGGTCGCCAAGGTCATCGCCGAGCACGGCGACAAGATCGCGGTCGGCCTCGACGTACGCGGCACGACCCTGCGCGGCCGCGGCTGGACCCGCGACGGCGGCGACCTGTACGAGACCCTGGAGCGCCTCAACTCCGAGGGCTGCGCCCGCTATGTCGTCACCGACATCGCCAAGGACGGCACGCTGCAGGGCCCGAACCTGGAGCTCCTGCGCAACGTCTGCGCGGCGACGGACCGTCCGGTGGTCGCGTCGGGCGGCGTCTCGTCCCTGGACGACCTGCGCGCGATCGCCGAGCTCGTCCCGCTGGGCGTCGAGGGCTCGATCGTCGGCAAGGCGCTGTACGCGAAGGCCTTCACCCTGGAAGAGGCCCTCGCAGCGGTGGCGTCATGAGCGACATCGTCCGCAGGGTGAGCTCGGGCGGACCGTGGGAGGAAGCCATCGGCTACTCCCGCGCCGTCGAGCTGCCCAACGGCCTTGTCCTGGTGTCGGGTTGTACGTCGGTGGTGAACGGCGTCATAGACGCCGGGACGCCGTACGAGCAGGCTGCCAACGCGTTCCACGTAGCCGTCGAGGCCCTCAAGAAGCTGGGCCTGGGCCGCGAACACGTCGTACGCACCCGCATGTATCTGACCCACGCGCGGGACGTGGACGAGGTCGGCCGGGCCCACAAGGAGCTCTTCGACGACGTCCGCCCCGCCGCATCCATGATCATCGTCTCCGGCTTCATCGACCCGAGCCTGGTCGTCGAGGTCGAGGTCGAGGCGTACCGGGGAGCTGAGAGCTCATGACCCTGGCCGTACGAGTGATCCCCTGCCTGGACGTGGACAACGGCCGGGTCGTCAAGGGCGTCAACTTCCAGAACCTGCGCGACGCGGGCGACCCCGTCGAGATGGCCAAGGTGTACGACGCCGAGGGCGCCGACGAGCTGACCTTCCTGGACATCACGGCGTCCTCGGGCAACCGCGAGACGACGTACGACGTGGTGCGCCGCACCGCCGAGCAGGTCTTCATCCCGCTGACGGTGGGCGGGGGTGTGCGCACGGCGGAGGACGTCGACAAGCTGCTGCGGGCGGGTGCGGACAAGGTCGGGGTCAACACGGCCGCCATCGCGCGCCCCGAGCTGATCCGCGAGATCGCGGAGCGGTTCGGCCGCCAGGTGCTCGTCCTTTCGGTGGACGCGAGGCGGACTCCGTCCGGGGGCTTCGAGGTGACGACCCACGGCGGCCGCAAGTCCGCCGGGATCGACGCCGTCGAATGGGCCCACCGGGCCGCCGAGTTGGGCGCGGGGGAGATCCTGCTGAACTCGATGGACGCGGACGGCACGAAGGACGGCTACGACATCGAGATGATCACGGCGGTGCGCCGCCACGTCACGGTGCCGGTGATCGCCTCCGGCGGCGCGGGCCGCCTCGACCACTTCCCGCCGGCCATCGCCGCGGGCGCGGACGCGGTCCTTGCCGCGTCGGTCTTCCACTTCGGGGATCTGCGGATCGGTGAGGTGAAGGAGACGTTGCGGGAGGCGGGGCACCCGGTTCGCTGAGGTGCTTTTCGCGTAAGCCCTGGTCACTGGGTGGCCAGGGCTTTGCTCTTGGCCGATAGGAAGGGAAACTTGCGCAATTTATATTGCGCAAGTTTTCTTTCGTATCTACGGTGAAGGCATGAACGACAAGCAGTTCAAGCCCTCAGAGCCCCGCCAGATCACCGATGTCGGCACGCTCAAGGCCTTCGGGCATCCGCTGCGTCTGAAGATCTACAGCACATTGCGGGTGGCGGGTCCGGCGACCGCGTCCCAGCTCGCCGACCAGGTCGACGAGGCCGTCTCGCTGGTCAGTTACCACCTCCGCAAGCTCGCCGAGCACGGCCTCATCGAGGAGGCCGAGGTCCAGAGCGAAGACGCGCGGGAGCGGTGGTGGCAGGCCGCGCAGGAGACCCTGAGCCTGAGCCACGAGGACTTCAAGGACACCCCTGAGGGGGTCGCGGCGCACGCGGTCACCGTCCGCCGGCTGATCGCGCACCGGCACGAGCTGGAACAGACCTACCTGGACCAGCAGGAGGCCTGGGGCGCCGAGTGGCGCAGGGCGGCGGACCAGTCGGACTTTCTCGCCCGCCTGAACCCCGCCGAACTCACGCGCCTCAACGCCGAGATCCACGCCCTGATCAAGACGTACGAGGAGCGGGGCAAGGCCGCCGAGGCGGCGGGCGACACCGAGGGGCGCGAGAACGTCGCCGTGCATCTGGCCAGCTTCCCGTTCCGTCTCTGAGAGGGCCGCTCCCGTGACCGCTGCAATATCCGCGCCTCCCGCGATCGAGCGTCCCGCTCACCGCGACGGCAACGTCCTGCGCTGGCTGAGCGCCTACACCGCCTCGATGATCGGCGACAGCGTCTACTTCGTGGCGCTCTCCTGGGCAGCCACCCGCAGCGGCAGCCCCGCACAGGCCGGCCTTGTGCTCGCCGTCGGCTCCTTGCCGCGCGCCGTGCTCATGCTCGGGGGCGGCGTGATCGCCGACCGCTTCGGGCCCCGCCGGGTGGTCATCGGGAGCGACGCGGTGCGCTGCGCGGTGATCCTGGCCGTGGCCGTGCTGCTCCTGGTGACAGCTCCGGGCATCTGGCTCCTGGTCCTCGTCGCCCTGGTGTTCGGTGCCGTCGACGCGCTGTTCCTGCCGAGCGTCGGTGCCCTGCCGGCACGCATCACGGCGCCGGGGCAGCTCGGCAGGGTGCAGGGCATGCGGGGTTTCGCGCAGCGTGTCGCGACGGTCACCGCCGCCCCGGTGGGCGGCCTCGCGGTGGCGATGGGCGGGCCCGCGGCCGGGTTTGGTGTGGCAGGGGTGCTCTTCGCGGTCTCACTGGCACTGCTGATGGCGGTACGTGTCCGGGAGCTTGTCCCGGACGAGGAGCCGGGGACGGACGACAGCGCCTGGCGTCAGCTCGTGGACGGGCTGCGGTACATCCGAGGGCACCGGGTGCTCGCCCCGCTGCTCCTGGTGGCCGCGGTCATGGAACTGGGCTTCGCCGGACCCGCCAACATCGGCGTCGTGCTGCTCGCCGACCAGCGGGGCTGGGGAGCCGCCGGGATGGCGTGGATCATAGGGGGCTTCGGGGTGGGCGCCGGCGCGGCGGCGCTGCTGCTCGCCGTTCGGGGGTGGCTCCCCAGGGCCGGAGCCGTGCAGTCCTGGGGAGTGGTGGCAGGCTCGATCGCTCTGGGGGCGATCGCCTTCGTCCCCTCGGTCGGCGCCGCAGCGGTGGCCGGCCTCTGCGTCGGTTTGTGCACGGGCCTTGGCGGGGCGCTGATCGGCGCCATGCTGCAGACCGTCACCGAGCCCGCCTACCTGGGCCGCGTCACCTCGGTGGCCACGCTCTTCACGGTCGGGATCGCGCCGCTCAGCTTCCCCGTGGTCGGAGCGGCGATCGGCGCCTGGGGCGTCGAGCCCGTCTTCGCGGCGAGCGCGGCAGTGAGCGCGGCGGGCGGAGTACTGGGCCTCTGCTCCGGCCCCCTGCGCCGAGCCGAACTCCCACGCTGAATTTCCCGGCAGGGAAAGCCCCGGCTCAGATCCCCAGCTGCTTCGTCTCGTGCAGCTTCGCCACCGCGTCCTTGTCGCCGTCCAGTTCCACGTTCGCCGCGTCCTGGCGGCCGTACGCGAACATCAGGAGCTCGGCCGGTTCGCCGGTCACCGTCACCACCGGGGTGCCCCGGTGCGCCACCGCCGTCTGGCCGTCCGGGCGGCGCAGGACCAGGCCGACGGGGGCCTTGCGGCCCACCAGGCGGGCCATTCGCTCCAGGCGGGACCAGAGCGCGTCGGAGAAGACGGGGTCAAGTTCGCGCGGCGTCCAGTCGGGCTGGGCGCGGCGCACGTCCTCGGTGTGGACGTAGAACTCTATGGCGTTCGACGCCTCGTCGATCTGCTTGAGGGAGAAGGGCGAGAAGCGCGGCGGCCCCGTCCTGATCAGCTGGATCAGTTCCTCGTACGGCTTCGCGGCGAACTCGGCCTGCACCCGTTCGAGCCGCGCCGCGAGCTGCTTGATCAGGAGCCCGCCCGCGGCGTCGGCGCGGCGCTCGCGCACCACCACATGGGCCGCGAGATCGCGGGCGTTCCAGCCCTCGCAGAGGGTGGGCGCGTCGGGGCCCGCCGCCTCCAACAGATCGGCGAGGAGGAGTCGTTCACGCTTTGCATGGGTCGACATACCCCCAGCCTACGACCGAGTAGCCCGTCCGCGCAGTGGACGCGGGCCGACCGGACCACACCGGCGCGGCACAATGGCCGTATGACCGTCATGCCCCCGCCCAGCAGCCTCGCCCCCGAGATCGCCGCCCGCCTCAAGCGCGGCGCCGACGGGCTCGTCCCCGCCATCGCCCAGCAGTACGACACCGGCGAAGTGCTGATGCTGGGCTGGATGGACGACGAGGCGCTGCACCGCACGCTCACCACGGGGCGCTGCACCTACTGGTCGCGCAGCCGGCAGGAGTACTGGGTCAAGGGGGACACGTCCGGCCACTTCCAGTACGTGAAGTCCGTGGCCCTGGACTGCGACGCGGACACCGTCCTGGTCCAGGTCGACCAGATCGGCGCCGCCTGTCACACGGGCACCCGCACCTGCTTCGACACCGACACCCTCACGGTCACCTTCACCGGCACCGAGGAGTGACCGAAGCCCTCGTCACCGGCACCGCAGCGTGATCGTCTCGCCGTCCTTGAGCACGATGCGGGACGGGTCGCCGGGCAGCCGGTGCCCCGCGACGTCGGCGTGGCAGTTGTCCTCCCGTACCCGATCGCGTACGCCCCACTCGGTCAGCAGCTGACCCAGCGTGAAGTCCTGCCACCGCTCCGACTCGACGTGCAGCGTGCCGCTCGTGTCGTGCGTGTGCAGCGGGCTGTAACGCGGCTTCGGGCCCGAGCGGTCGATGCCCAGGTCCGCGGGGACCGTGACGGGGTGGCCGCCGGAGTACACCTTCAGGGTCGTGTGGATGTGCATGTCCATCGCCTCGGCGTCGAGCATCTCCAGGCCCGCCGCCCGGACCCGCTCCGGTACGTCCTTGGGGGCGGGCCACACCACCTGGTCGGGCGCCGCGGCCGCGAACGCGGTCGTGGCCAGCAGCAGGGCGAGGGCAAGAGGGGAGAGGGCGCGGCGCCCGGTCGTCGTCTTCATCGTCCCCTTCTAGTGGCTCGCCTTGAACGGGAGCGGCACCAACACGGGCCCCCACCCACACGGCCGTAAGCTCCTCCCATGGATCTCGAGACCTTCCGCAAGTTCGCGAGCGACCGCCGAGTGATCCCCGTCAGCCGCAGACTTCTCGCGGACGGCGACACTCCGGTCGCGCTCTATCGCAAGCTCGCCGCCGAGCGGCCCGGCACCTTCCTCCTGGAGTCCGCGGAGAACGGCCGCTCATGGTCTCGCTACTCCTTCGTCGGCGTCCGCAGCGCCGCAACGCTCACCACGCGCGACGGCGATGCCCACTGGCTCGGCACCCCGCCCATCGGCGTCCCCACCTCCGGCGACCCGCTCGACGCCCTGCGCGCCACGGTCCAGACCCTGCACACCCCACACGACCTGGGGTCGGGGATGCCGCCGTTCACCGGCGGGATGGTCGGCTATCTCGGGTACGACATCGTGCGCCGCCTGGAGAAGATCGGCCCCGGCGAGCGGGACGACCTCCAGCTGCCGGAACTGACCATGCTGCTCACCAGCGATCTCGCCGTCCTCGACCACTGGGACGGGTCCGTGCTCCTGATCGCCAACGCGATCAACCACAACGACCTGGAGACCGGCGTCGACGAGGCGTACGCCGACGCCGTCGCCCGGCTCGACGCGATGGAGGCCGATCTGTCCCGGCCCGTCGCCCAGCCCCCGGCCGCGCTGCCGCCGTCCGAGCTCCCGGAGTACACGGCGCTGTGGGGCGGCGAGCAGTACCAGGCCGTCGTCGAGGACATCAAGGAGCGCATCCGCGCGGGCGAGGCCTTCCAGGTCGTCCCCTCGCAGCGCTTCGAAACCCCTTGTTCGGCAAGCGCGTTGGACGTCTACCGGGTGCTGCGGGCGACCAATCCGTCGCCGTACATGTATCTCTTCCGCTTCGACGGATTCGATGTCGTCGGCTCATCGCCCGAAGCCCTCGTCAAGGTGGAGGACGGGCGCGCCATGGTGCACCCCATCGCCGGGACCCGGCCGCGCGGCACCACCCCGCAGGAGGACCAGGCGCTCGCCGACGAACTGCTCGCCGACCCCAAGGAGCGCGCCGAGCATCTGATGCTCGTCGACCTGGGGCGCAACGACCTGGGGCGCGTCTGCGAACCCGGTTCGGTCGAGGTCGTCGACTTCATGTCCATCGAGAAGTACTCCCACGTCATGCACATCGTGTCGACGGTCACCGGACAGGTCGCCGAAGGCCGCACCGCCTTCGACGTCCTCACCGCCTGCTTCCCGGCGGGCACCCTCTCCGGAGCGCCCAAGCCGCGCGCGATGCAGATCATCGACGAGGTCGAACCGTCCCGGCGCGGCCTGTACGGCGGCTGTGTCGGATATCTCGACTTCGCGGGCGACTCCGACACCGCCATCGCCATCCGCACCGCGCTCCTGCGCGACGGCACGGCGTATGTGCAGGCGGGCGCGGGAGTCGTCGCCGACTCCGACCCGGTCGCCGAGGACACCGAGTGCCGCAACAAGGCGGCCGCGGTCCTGCGGGCCGTCCACACCGCGAACCGGCTGCGGCGCACGGATGGACGTGAGGGATAGTGGAGGGGTGACTTCTGCCGTACCAACGCCACGATCCGATGCCGCCCGCGCCGACGCCGAACCCGAGACCCGGGCCCGGCGCGGCGGGCGGCGCAGCATCGCCGTGGCCCTGCTGCTCGGCGCCGTCGGCGCGGCTCTCGCGCTGCTCGCGTCCCGCCGGGCCTGGGCCCACGGCACCACGTCGGTGGCGGGCGGCGACCTGCCACTGACCGCCACGGGCAGCGATGTCACGGGCGTGCCCGCGGCCCTGGCGATAGTGGGCCTGGCCGCCCTCGTCGCCGTCTTCGCGGTCCGCAAGGCGGGCCGGATGCTGGTCTCGCTGCTGCTCGCGCTGAGCGGCGCGGGCACGGTCGCCGCCGCCCTGCTCGCCGCCAACGACAGCGGCGCGCTCGACGAGAAGGCCGCCGAGGCCTCCGGCGACACGGCCGCGCGGATCGGTGATCTCAGCCACACCGGCTGGCCGTACGCGGCGGCCGCCGCGGGCGCGCTGATCCTGATCGCCGGGCTGCTCGCCCTGACGTACGGCAAGTCCTGGCCCGCGATGTCGGGGCGCTACGAACGCGACGGCGCCCCCCGCCCCCGCAAGGCGGCCCCCACGGTGGACCCCGACCGGCCCGAGGACCTGTGGAAGGCACTCGACCGCGGCGAGGACCCGACGCGCGAGGCATGACCCCCGCGCTCACGGCTTTCCCGCGAGTACGGGACAATGGAGCAGTGAGCGTTCGACTCACCACCACGCAGACAGCAACAAGGAGCAAGTAATGGCGGGCACGAGCCACGGACACACCCCGGCCGCCTGGACCGGTGCCATCATCGTCTTCATCGGTTTCTGTGTTTCGGGTGCCTTCATGGTGATGGCCAACCCGCTCGGCTTCTGGGCCGGCATGGTCATCTGCGGCGTCGGCGGCCTCGTCGGCCTCGCCATGCGCGCCGCGGGCCTGGGCCAGGCCCCCAAGCGCCAGCCGCAGGCCGCCCGGCTCGCGCCGTCCGAGGGCTGATTTTTTCTCGTACGGGTTTCTCGTACGCAGCTTTCTCCTACGCAGACGAATGAGGCGGTCCGGCAGATGCCGGGCCGCCTCATTCGTGTCTCCCCGCAGGGCGGCGGGCGCCGCCGGAGGGCAGAATGCGTCGGGTGAACGCTGAACCCGGGAGCACGGCACCGGCCGCCGGCCTCGCGCTGCGGCGCCTCGCCGTGCCCGTCGGCGTGCTCGGCTCGGTCGTGGCCGCCTTCGCCTACGTGGGGACTGTCGACCCGAACGAGCCGGGCCACTACCCGCCCTGTCCGCTGCTCCGGCTCACCGGCATCTTCTGCCCCGGCTGCGGCGGACTGCGCAGCGCCCACGCCTTCATCCACGGCGACCTCGGCGCGGCGCTCGGCGCCAACGCGCTCGCCGTCGCCGGGTACGTCGTGTTCGCCGTGGTGTGGACCCTGTGGGCGGTGCGGGCGGTGCGTGGGCGGCCGCTGCGGATCGCGTTGGGGACCGCACAGCTGTACGGCGTCGGCGCGCTGATCGCCGTTTTCACCCTCGTGCGCAATCTGCCGTTCGGGGCATGGCTGCACCCTTGATTGAACGGTGAACGCGCAGGCCCGAGGGGGTGCGGAGTGTCCAGGACGTGGGACTGGTGTCAACCGGATGCGGGGCCTTCGCTCTCCTGCGGATACCATCGCAGTGACCAACGGAATGCCTGATGAGCAGGGAAGGGGGCCGCTCGCGTGAGTGTGCTCGACGAGATCATCGACGGAGTCCGTGCCGACCTCGCGGAACGGCAGGCGCGCGTCAGCCTCGACGAGCTCAAGGAGCGCGCGGCGAAGGCTCCGGCGGCCAAGGACGGCGCCGCCGCACTGCGCGGCGACGGGGTCAAGGTCATCTGTGAGGTCAAGCGCTCCAGCCCGTCCAAGGGCGCGCTCGCCGCGATCGCCGACCCGGCGGGTCTCGCCGCCGACTATGAGGCGGGCGGCGCGGCCGTCATCTCCGTGCTGACCGAGGAGCGCCGCTTCGGCGGTTCGCTCGCCGACCTGGAGGCCGTCCGGGCCAGGGTCGACATCCCGGTGCTCCGCAAGGACTTCATCGTCACCTCGTACCAGCTGTGGGAGGCACGGGCGTACGGCGCCGACCTCGTTCTGCTGATCGTTGCCGCACTTGAACAGCCCGCCCTGGAGTCGCTCATCGAGCGCGCCGAGTCGATCGGCCTCACGCCGATCGTCGAGGTGCACGACGAGGACGAGGCCGAGCGGGCCGTCGACGCGGGGGCGCGGGTCATCGGCGTCAACAACCGCGACCTCAAGACCCTCAAGGTCGACCGCTCCACCTTCGAGCGCGTCGCCCCCGAGCTGCCGGACAGCGTCGTCAAGATCGCCGAGTCCGGTGTGCGCGGGCCGCACGACCTGATCGCCTTCGCCAACGCGGGCGCCGACGCGGTGCTCGTCGGCGAGTCCCTGGTGACCGGCCGCGACCCGAAGTCCGCCGTCTCCGACCTGGTCGCCGCGGGCGCCCACCCGGCCCTCCGCCACGGACGGAGCTGACCCCGCCGATGTCCATCGCCGCCCGCCTCGCACCTGGCTGCCGCCCCCGCGGCTGCCGGGCGCCTGCGCGACGCGTGCGCGGCAGGCGGGTCCGCTACCACATCGGATCTGAGCCCGGCCAGATCCCTGGGATGCGATGGCGACGGCGCCTTGAGCGCCGCCCGAGCTGAAACGCCCCTTCAGGGGCGCGGGGAACTGCGCGACCAGCCCAGGACGGGCCGCAGTCGCGCTCCGAACCCCAACCTGCAACGGCGTCAAGGCGTACCCACGACACCGTCAATCCCAGGACCCGGGGCGCCGGCAAGCGCCCCAGCGAGGTAACGCCATGCCCAGCAACTTCTTCATCCCCGACCCGGAGGGTCAAGTCCCCACCGCCGAGGGCTACTTCGGCGCGTTCGGCGGCAAATTCATCCCGGAGGCCCTCGTCGCCGCCGTGGACGAGGTCGCCGTCGAGTACGACAAGGCCAAGAACGACCCCGCCTTCGCCGCCGAGCTCGACGACCTCCTCGTCAACTACACGGGAAGGCCCAGCAGCCTCACGGAGGTGTCCCGCTTCGCGGAGCACGCCGGCGGCGCGCGCATCTTCCTCAAGCGCGAGGACCTGAACCACACCGGCTCGCACAAGATCAACAACGTGCTCGGCCAGGCCCTGCTCACCAAGCGCATGGGCAAGACCCGCGTCATCGCCGAGACCGGCGCGGGCCAGCACGGCGTCGCCACGGCCACCGCCTGCGCGCTCTTCGGCCTCGACTGCACCATCTACATGGGCGAGATCGACACCCAGCGCCAGGCCCTGAACGTGGCCCGCATGCGCATGCTCGGCGCCGAGGTCGTGGCCGTGAAGTCCGGCAGCCGCACCCTCAAGGACGCCATCAACGAGGCGTTCCGCGACTGGGTCGCCAACGTGGACCGCACGCACTACCTCTTCGGGACTGTCGCGGGCCCGCACCCCTTCCCCGCCATGGTCCGCGACTTCCACCGGGTCATCGGGGTGGAGGCCCGGCGGCAGATCCTGGAGCGCGCCGGACGCCTGCCCGACGCCGCCGTCGCCTGTGTGGGCGGCGGATCCAACGCCATCGGCCTCTTCCACGCCTTCATCCCGGACGCCGGCGTACGCCTCATCGGCTGCGAGCCCGCAGGGCACGGCGTCGAGACCGGCGAGCACGCGGCCACGCTGACCGCGGGCGAGCCGGGCATCCTGCACGGCTCACGGTCGTACGTCCTCCAGGACGAGGAGGGTCAGATCACCGAGCCCTACTCGATCTCCGCAGGACTCGACTACCCGGGCATCGGCCCCGAGCACGCCTTCCTCAAGGACAGCGGCCGCGGCGAGTACCGCGCGGTCACCGACGACGCGGCCATGCAGGCGCTGCGGCTCCTGTCGCGGACCGAGGGCATCATCCCGGCCATCGAGAGCGCCCACGCGCTGGCCGGGGCGATCGAGGTCGGCAAGGAGCTCGGCAAGGACGGGCTGATGATCGTCAACCTGTCCGGCCGCGGCGACAAGGACATGGACACGGCCGCGCGGTACTTCGGCCTGTACGAAACGGACGCCACCGTAGAGGCGGACGCGTCCGCCAACGGCGCTGAGATCAAGGGGGACGCCAAGTGAGCGGCAACATCCAGCTGTTGAGCGACACCCTCGCGGCAGCGAAGTCCGAGGGGCGTTCCGCCCTCATCGCCTACCTCCCGGCCGGGTTCCCGACCGTGGACGGCGGCATCGCGGCGATCAAGGCCGTCTTCGACGGCGGCGCGGACGTCGTGGAGGTCGGTCTCCCGCACAGCGACCCCGTGCTCGACGGCCCCGTCATCCAGACCGCCGACGACATCGCGCTCAAGGCGGGCCTGAAGATCGCCGACGTGATGCGCACGGTCCGCGAGGCCCACGAGGCGACCGGCAAGCCGGTGCTCGTCATGACGTACTGGAATCCGATCGACCGCTACGGCATCGAGCGCTTCACCGCCGAGCTCGCCGAAGCCGGCGGCGCGGGCTGCATCCTGCCCGACCTGCCCGTCCAGGAGTCCGCGCTCTGGAGGGAGCACGCCGAGAAGCACGGCCTGGCGACGGTCTTCGTCGTCGCGCCGAGCAGCAAGGACGAGCGCCTCGCCACCATCACGGCGGCCGGCTCGGGCTTTGTGTACGCGGCGTCCCTGATGGGTGTCACCGGCACCCGGGAGTCCGTCGGCGAGCAGGCACAGGAGCTGGTGCGGCGCACCAAGGCCACCACCGACCTGCCGGTCTGTGTCGGCCTCGGCGTCTCCAACGCCCGCCAGGCCGCCGAGGTCGCCGGCTTCGCCGACGGCGTGATCGTCGGCTCCGCGTTCGTCCAGCGCATGCTGGACGCCCCGGACGAGGCCGCCGGTCTCGCCGCGGTCCGCGCGCTCGCGGGTGATCTTGCCAAGGGTGTGCGCGGGAACGCGTAACTCGTACGGGTGGACCTGGGACCGGGGGGGCATGCTCGTGCCTCCCCGGTTCGTTGGCGGGGTGTGAGCGAGAAGAACCGTGAGGGAAAGCGCGCGGCCCGCGACCGGCTGGCGGAAGAGCGAGAGCGGCAGAAGTCGCGGGAGAAGCAGCGCAGGGTGTTGATCGTGAGCGCCGCCGTCGTCGGCGTCCTCGCGCTGGCCACCGTGGCGGGCCTGCTCGCCTCCAACGCGGGAGACGACAAGGAAAAGTCGGGTCCCGTCGCGATCCCGCAGGGGGCGAACGGCAAGGATCAGCTCGCGCTCCCCGTGGGCAAGGACAGCGCCAAGTCGGCCCTCACCATCTGGGAGGACTTCCGCTGCCCCGCCTGCAAGTCCTTCGAGGACGCGTACCGCACGACGATCCATGAGCTCACCGACAAGGGCCAGCTCAAGGTCGACTATCACCTGGCCACGCTCATCGACGGGAACATGGGCGGCAGCGGCTCGCTGCGCGCGGCCAACGCGGCGGCCTGCGCCCAGGACGCCGGGAAGTTCACCCCGTACCACGACGTGCTGTTCAAGAATCAGCCCGCGGAGACGGACGACGCCTTCGCCAAGAACAGCCGGCTGCTCGAGCTCGCGGGCCAGGTCGACGGGCTCGACACCGCCTCTTTCAAGAAGTGCGTCGAGGACGGCGAGCACGACAGCTGGGTCGACAAGTCGAACAAGGCCTTCCAGGACGCGGGCCTGCAGGGCACGCCCACCGTGCTGCTCGACGGGAAGAACATCTTCGCGGACCAGAAGAATCCGCTGACCCCGGCGAAGCTGAAGGCGATGGTGGAGAAGGCGAACGCGGCGTAGCCGGCGAGGCGTAGTTATGGAGCCGTAGCCGGGCTGGTTGCCTTGGGCACCACCCGGCACGGTAGCGTCGGACCTGCCATGGACCTTGCCTTCATTCCCAGCCCGTCGCGCGGTGTGGTCGAACTCGGACCCATTCCGCTGCGCGGCTACGCGTTCTGCATCATCATCGGCGTCTTCGTCGCCGTCTGGCTCGGCAACAAGCGGTGGATCGCTCGCGGGGGCCGCCCAGGCACCGTGGCCGACATCTCCGTCTGGGCCGTGCCGTTCGGCCTCGTCGGCGGGCGTCTCTACCACGTGATCACGGACTACCAGCTGTACTTCAGCGAGGGCCGTGACTGGGTGGACGCCTTCAAGATCTGGGAGGGCGGCCTCGGTATCTGGGGCGCGATCGCGTTCGGCGCGGTCGGCGCCTGGATCGGCTGTCGCCGGCGCGGCATCCCGCTGCCCGCCTGGGCCGACGCGCTCGCCCCCGGCATCGCCTTCGCCCAGGCGATCGGCCGCTGGGGCAACTGGTTCAACCAGGAGCTGTACGGCAAGGCCACGGATCTGCCGTGGGCGCTGAAGATCACTTCGGCGGAGGACGGGCGGGTGCCGGGCACGTACCACCCCACCTTCCTCTACGAATCCCTCTGGTGCATCGGCGTCGGCTTCCTGGTCATCTGGGCCGACCGGCGCTTCAAGCTCGGGCACGGGCGGGCGTTCGCGCTGTACGTGGCGTCGTACTGCGCCGGGCGCGGCTGGATCGAGTACATGCGCGTCGATGACGCCCACCATGTCCTGGGCCTCCGCCTGAACGTCTGGACCGCCATCGCGGTGTTCATCCTCGCGGTCGTCTACTTCGTCCTGTCGGCGAAGCTGCGGCCTGGCCGGGAGGAAGTGGTGGAGCCGGCCGCCTCCGGCGAGGGAGAGCCGTCTGAGGGCGAGGGCGAGCTGTCGCTGGAGAAGAAGGACGAGGCCGAGGCCGAGGCCGAGAGTGAAGCCGAAGCCGAGGCGGAGTCCGGGTCCGGGTCCGCCAAGAAGGGTTAGCCGCCCTTTTCGTACGTAGACGGGGCCGCCGGATCGTTTGATCCGGCGGCCCCTTCGCGTGGGCGGAGGGGCGGGGGTCCGGGATCACCGCTGCGGGCCGTCTGGGCTTCTCACTGTTACGACAGACTTTCCCGCCCACCCGCCCGATTGCCTTGCGGCGGACGTTTCGCCCCCCGCCCGATTGCCCTGCGACAGACTTTCCGCCCCCCAGCCGATTGCTCTGCGGCGGACGCTTCGCCGCCCGCCCGATTGCCCTGCGGCGGACATGACCGCCCACCCATCCCGGGCAATCGGGTGGGTGGGTGGGTGGGAAGGCTTGTTCGGTGGGGGTGTGGTGCGGGGTGATCGGGTGGGTGGGTGGGAAAGCTTGTTCGGTGGGGGTGTGCTGCGGGGTCAGAGTTGGCGGTGCGTGAGGGAGAGGGTGCGGCGGGCGCCCTCCACCACCGCCGCGTCGACGAACGTGCCGTCCGGGAGGGCCAGTGCTCCCGACTCCGTTGCCGCCGCCTTGAGGATCTGTTCGGCGTGGTCCACCTCCTCCGGGGTGGGGAGGTAGGCCCGCTCGATCACCGGGAGCTGCCGGGGATGAATCGCCGCGCGGCCCAGGAAGCCGAGCCCGCGGCCGTGGGCGCAGGACGCGGCGAGCCCCGGCAGGTCGAGGATGTCCGGGTACACCGACTGCGCCGGCGGCGCTAGCCCCGCCGCCCGCGCGGCCACCACCACGCGGGCCCGCGCCCAGTCGAGGCCCGCGTCGTCCCGTACTCCCAGATCCGCGCGGAGATCCGCCTCGCCGATGGACAGGCCGTGCAGGGCCGGGTGCGCGGTGGCGATGGCGTACGCGTGCTCAAGACCGACGGCCGATTCGAGCAGGGCGTGCAGGGCCGGGGCGCCGCCGTCCGCGGGGGCCGCCTGCTCGGCGACGCGGACGACGTCGGCGGCGCACGTCACCTTCGGCAGGCGAAGCCCGGAGACCCCGGGAAGGTGCGCGATCGCCCGGAGATCGGCCCCGGCGAGCGGGCCGTCCAGGGCGTTCACGCGGACGTGCACCGGGACGGGCGGAGGATCGGAGAGAAGGTCGGCCGTCGCCGATCTCGCGTACTCCTTGCGGTCGGGGCCGACCGCGTCCTCCAGGTCGACGATGACGGCATCGGCGCCCGCGAGCAGCGCCTTCGCCACCACGGCCGGACGGTCGCCGGGGGCGTACAGCCAGGTCAGCGGGGTGTCTCTCACAGGGCGCCCGCCTTGCGCAGCTCGGTGATCTCCCCTTCGGACAGGCCGAGTTCGGTCAGGACCGCATCCGTGTCCGCGCCGTGCGGGCGGCCCGCCCAGCCGATGCCGCCCGGTGTCTCGGAGAGCCGGAAGAGGACGTTCTGCATGCGCAGGGGCCCCAGCTCCGGGTCGGGCACGGTGGTGACGGTGTTCAGGGCCTCGTACTGCGGGTCCGTCATGACGTCGCGTACGTCCTGGATCGGGGCGACGGCGGCCTCCGCCTTCTCGAACGCCTCGATCACCTCCGCGCGGGTGTGGCGGGCGATCCAGCCGCCGACCGCCTCGTCGAGCACGTCCGCGTGGCCGGCCCGGTCCGCGCCGCTCGCGAACCAGGGCTCGGCGATCAGGTCGGGGCGGCCCACAAGCCGCAGCACGCGTTCCGCGATGGACTGCGCGGAGGTGGAGACGGCGACCCAACTCCCGTCCGCCGTGCGGTAGGTGTTGCGGGGCGCGTTGTTCGTCGAGCGGTTGCCGGTGCGGGGCTGTACGTGGCCCAGCTGGTCGTACCAGAGCGGATGCGGGCCGAGGACCGTGAGGATCGGCTCGATGATCGCCATGTCCACCACCTGGCCACGGCCCGTGCGGTCGCGTGCCGCGAGCGCCGTCATCACCGCGTACGCCGTCGCAAGACCCGCGATCGAATCGGCGAGGCCGAAGGGCGGAAGGGTCGGCGGCCCGTCCGGTTCGCCGGTGATCGCGGCGAAACCGCTCATCGCCTCGGCGAGCGTGCCGAAACCGGGGCGGCGGGCGTACGGGCCGAACTGGCCGAAGCCCGTGACGCGGGCCAGGACCAGGCGGGGATTGGTCTCGCTCAGCTCCTCCCAGCCCAGGTCCCATTTCTCCAGGGTGCCGGGACGGAAGTTCTCGATGATCACGTCGGCGGTCGCGGCGAGCCGCAGGAGCGTGGTGCGGCCGCCGGGCGTCGAGAGGTCGAGGGTCATGGTGCGCTTGTTGCGGCCGAGCAGCTTCCACCACAGGCCGACGCCGTCCTTCGACGGGCCGTGGCCGCGGGACGGGTCGGGGCGCGTGGGGTGCTCGACCTTGACGACCTCCGCGCCGAAGTCGCCGAGCATCGTCGCGGCGAGCGGTCCTGCGAAGAGGGTCGCGACATCGAGTACGCGCAGACCCGTGAGGGGTGCCTGTGCTGTCATGACGCTGCGCCGTTCGCTTCGTTGTCGATCTCCGAGCGGTACGGCATG
The DNA here is from genome assembly GCF_026340305.1 of Streptomyces sp. NBC_01381. Classification (NCBI taxonomy): domain Bacteria; kingdom Bacillati; phylum Actinomycetota; class Actinomycetes; order Kitasatosporales; family Streptomycetaceae; genus Streptomyces; species Streptomyces sp. NBC_01381. The sequence goes on from NZ_JAPEPI010000001.1 coordinate 3,093,797, forward strand.
GACGCCGAGGCCCCGGGCCGCTGGACGGAGAGCGCCGCCGCCGTCGACGCCCACGCGAGTGCCTCCGGCACCGAGCTGCCCTCGGCGAGCGCCACCGCGAGGGTGCCGACGAAGGTGTCGCCCGCGCCGGTCGTGTCGACGGCGGTGACGTGCGGGGCCTCCACGAGGACCGGCTCGGAGTCGCGGGCCGCGTACAGGCTGCCGCGCGCGCCCAGGGTGACGACGACCTCGGGGACCTGGTCGAGCAGCGCCTTGGCCGCCGCGTGCGGGTCGGTGATGCCGGTGAGGGTGGCCGCCTCGTGTTCGTTGGGCACCAACAGGTCGGTGGCTGCGAGGAGTTCGGGCGGCAGCGCCTGCGCGGGTGCGGGGGTCAGGATGGTGCGTACGCCGTGCCTGCGGGCGGCCTGCGCCGCGGCGAGCACCCCTTCCACGGGGATCTCCAGTTGGAGCAGCAGGGTGTCGGCCGATGCGATCAGGCCCTCGTCACCGGGGGCGAGCGCGGTGAGCGTGCCGTTGGCGCCGGGGATGACGACGATCGCATTGCCGCCCTCGTCGTCGACCACGATGTGGGCCGTGCCGGTGGCCGCGGTGTCGACGGTGCGCAGCAGGTCGGTGTCGACGCCGGAGTGCTCCAGTGTGCTGCGGAGCCGGGTGCCGAAGGCGTCGGCGCCGACCGCGCCGATCATCGAGACGTTGTCGGCGCCGGCGCGGGCCGCGGCGACGGCCTGGTTGGCGCCCTTGCCGCCGGGGAGCGTGCGGAACTCCCGCCCGGTGACGGTCTCGCCGCGTTGCGGCGCCTTGGCCACGTACGCGATGAGGTCCATGTTCGTGCTGCCGAGCACGGCGATGTGGGTCATGGGTGGGGGATCTCCTGGGGCGCGTGGGTCGGGTCGGCCGCGTGGGTCGTGTTGGCCGTGTTGGCCGTGTTGGTCTCGTGGGCGAGTTCGGTGGTGAGGTCCGCGAGGGTGTCGAAACCGATGCCGTCGAAGCCGGTGACGGAGGTGGCGAGACGGTTCTCGAGCGGGGACGTCCAGCGGTCCGGGAGCGCGTCCGGGTGGCCGGCGAGCAGGCCCGCGATCGAGCCCGCGGTGGCGCCGTTCGAGTCGGTGTCCCAGCCGCCGGAGACGGCGCGGGTGATGGAGCCGGTGAAGTCGCCTTCGGCGTGGGTGAGAGCCGCGGCGAGCAGGGCGGCGTTGGGGACGACGTGGACCCAGTGGTAGTGGCCGTAGGTGGCGTGGAGCTCGTCCACGACGTGGTCGAAGTGTCGCTGTTCCCGGGCCAGTTGGATGCCGTGGCGGACGGCTCGGGCGAGACGGGAGTCCTCGGGTACGACGGTGAGGCCGGTGCGCAGACAGTGGTGGACGTCGTCAGTGCCTGCCGCCGCCTCGGCGATGGTGGCCGCCGCGAACATCGCGCCGTACACGCCGTTGGCGGTGTGGGTGAGGGCCGCGTCGCGGTGGGCCTGTTCGGCGGCTTTCGCGGGGGCGCCGGGGTTGGTCCAGCCGTGGACGTCGGCGCGGATCAGGGCGCCGATCCACTCGCGGAAGGGGTTGTGGTGGGTGGCGGTGTGCGGGGGTTCGATGCCGTTGAGGAGGTTGCGGTAGGCGATGCGTTCGGCGGTGAAGGTGCGGGCCGCGGGGAGTTCGTCCAGCCAGAGCCTGGCCACGTCCGTGGTGGTGAAGGTTTTGCCGTGGCGTTGGAGGAGGCGGAGGTTGAGGAGGGGGTAGTTGAGGTCGTCGTCCTCGGGCATGCCGGTGATGTTTTCGGCGAGGGAGGTCTTTGCGGAGCGCTTGTTCCAGGGGTAGGCCTGTTTGAGGTCCTGGGGGACGCCTTCTGCCGTGAACCAGGTGTTCAGGGGCCAGTTGCCTGTTGCTTTGGCGAGGCTTCGGATGCCGGCGAGGGGGAGTTTCTCCACTGGTTTGCCCAGGAGGCAGCCTGCGGCTCTGCCGAGCCAGGCGGCGTGTAGGCGGTTTCTGGTTACGCCCTGGGCCTGTTCTGTCGGTGCTCGAAGGTTGGCGTTGTGCCCACCCGTTCCGCCCTGCGGAACGCCTGCCCACAACTGAGGCGGGGCGGTCAGTTCGGTCAACAGGTGTTCCGCCAGGGCTCGTAGGTGTGGGGAAGCCGGGGTTGGGGACGCGCCGGCTTGGGGTGGGGGGAGGGTGCCTCCTGCTGCCAACCAGCGGGTCTGGATGGTGGTGGTGTCTCGGCCCTCCTCCTCTGACTGGCGGAGTTCGTGGGCGATGAGGTCCTCCGGCTGGACCCAGGTGAGGCGGATCATGTTGTTGCCGTCAGGGCCGTGTACGCCGACTCGTGGGCGCGGCGGCGGTGTACGTCCCGGGTGAAGATCTCCTGGGTGACCTCCGTCAGGGTGGTCGCGGGGGCCTGCAGGTCCAGGCGGCTGGCCTCCGCCACCGTCTTGGCCCACTCGGGCGGCGCGCCGGAGCCCAGTGCGCCCGCGATCGCGCCGCTCATCGTCGCGATGGAGTCGCAGTCCCGGCCGTAGTTGACCGAGCCGAGGACGGTGTGGCGGTAGTCGCCGTCGCCGATCAGGAGCATGGCGAGGGCGATGGGGAGTTCCTCGATGGAGTGGAGGCGGGACGGACGGCGGGCGCCGAGGGACGGGTTGCGGTAGTCGGGGCCGACCGTGTCGAAGGGGGTGACCGCAGTGCGGAGGGGGACCAGCGCCGACTCGAACTCCCGGTGATGGGAGGCCACTTCGGCCGCCTCCTCGATCGCGGACCGGGTGCCGTCCTTCGCGAGGGAGAGGGCGGTGTCGATCACCGAGGTGGGCGTGGCGCCGGGTACGCACGCCGCCGCGACCGCCGCCGCGAAGACTCCGGCGGCCTCCCGTCCGTACGACGACTGGTGCGCGCCCGCGACGTCGAGCGCCTCGGCGTACGCGCCCGCCGGGTTGGCCGCGTTGATGAGGCCGACCGGCGCCATGTACATCGCGGCGCCGCAGTTCACGATGTTCCCGGTGCCTGCTTCGCGCGGGTCGACGTGGCCGTAGTGGATGCGGGCGACGAGCCACTTCTCGGCGAGGAAGATCCGCTGGAGGGGGAGGGCTTCGGCCTCGAGTTCCGGGATCCAGCGGGGGTTCGTCATGAGGTCGGGGACCAGGTGGTCGGCGACGGCGTAGGCGTCCAAGTGGTCGCGGACGGCGGCGTACACGCGGATCAGTGCGTGGGTCATCAAGGTGTCGTCGGTGATGTGTCCGTCGCCCTTGTGGTACGGCGCGATGGGGCGCGCGGTGCGCCAGCGCTCGGCGTTCCAGGGGCCGACGATGCCGTGTACGCGGCCGCCGTGCCGTTCGAGGATCTGCTCGGGGGAGTAGCCCTCGACGGGGCCGCCCAGGGCGTCGCCGACGGCGGCGCCGACGAGGCAGGCGGTGACGCGTTCAGGGAGCGATACCGCTGGTGGTTCCATTGCTTGCGTCATGTCGGGATTGTCCTCCTGGGGTGGTCGGTTCCGTGGCTGCCAGGTGCCCGGCGAGTTCCACCAGGTCGGTGCCGGCGAGGCGGGGGAGCGCGCAGCCGGAGAGGGTGCGGCAGGCGTCGCGCCAGGCTTCGGGGATGGCGGTCGCCGTGCCGAGCGCGCCGGTCAGCGCGCCGGCGAGGGCGGGTGCGGAGTCCGCGACGCGCGAGAGGCACGCGGCGGCGGGCACCGCGTCGCGGATCCGGCCGCGGGCGGCGGTGGTCAGGGCGAGGGCGACCGGGACGGTTTCGGCGGCGGCGATGCCGTAGCTGTAGACGTGGTCGACGATCTGGTGCTCCAGGAGGGGGACGATGCCGAACGCGCCGTCCTCCTCTGCCTGGGTGCGGGCGAGTTTGACGGCGTGCCAGGCGTTGCGGCCGATCTCGGTGTGCTCGGGGAGCAGGGCGAGGGCGGCGTCCACGGACGCGTCGACGTCGGCGCCGCCGAGCGCGGCTGCGATCGCCGCGGCCATGGCGCGGGCGCCGTGCACGCCGTCGCCGTCCTGGGTGTAGCGGGCGTCGAACTCGGCGAGGGCGGCGGCCTGTTCGGGATCGCCCGGGTGGACCAGGGCGAGGACGCAGGCGCGTACGCAGGCGGCGTCGTCGAAGAAGTGGGGGTTGTCGTGGCCGGTGGCGGGTGGGCGCAGGCCTGTGGCGAGGTTGCCGAGGCCGGCGCGGACGGAGATGCGGGCGCGGAGGGGGAGTACGGCGGACTCGACCTCGGGGGCGCGGGCCGCTGCGGCGGCGATTTCGCTGGCGAGGGCGGACCAGGCGAGGTCCAGGGCCGCGCGGACCCGGCGGTCCAGGGGTAGTTGGGGGTCGAGCGTTCCGTCCGCTGCGCGGAGCAGTGATTCGGCGGTGAAGGCGGCCCATTCGGCGTCGTCGGAGGGGCCGAGGCGGAGGGGTTCCGGGGGCTGGTTGAGGGCGATGGGGACGGGGAGGGTGGTGGTTGCGTTCTGCTCGGCGAAGGTGTCGAGTTCGCGGGTGAGTCTTCGTGTCCACTCGGGCATGCGGGCGGCGCGGTGCTTGGCCGCGGGCCAACCGGCGGCGTCGCCCGCCGCGAGGCCGAGGAGCAGCCCCTCGGTGCGACTTGCCCCACTTTCCTGGACGCCCCGTTCATCGGCACCCGGCATCGAAGGCTGTGCCCACCCGTTCCGCCGTGCGGAACGCCTGCCCACAGCGGGGGCGGCCGGTGCTTCTTCCGTTGTCACCACGCCTCCCCGTCAGGGACCAGCAGCTCCGCCACGTCCAGTACGTGATGCCCCCGCATCGAAGGCAGACAGCTGCCCCGCGCGGGAGCGATGGCCGCCCCCCACGGCAGGGGAATCGCCGAAACACCGCAGCTCGCGCCGGCCAACGCGCCGGCCACCGCGGCAGTCGTATCCGCGTCCCGCCCCATGTTCACCGCGGTCAGCACCGCCCCCCGGAAACGGCCCGCCGCCGAGGCGTACGCGCCGAAGGCGAGGCCCACCGCCTCCGGGGCGAGGTCGGTCCAGGGGTAGCCCCCGATCACCACCGCGGAGCGCACCGCCCGTTCCCCCCGGTGCGCCACCGCCACCGCCCGCCGCAGCGAGCGCGACGTCCAGCAGTCCTCCGGGATGACGGACAGCGCGGCGGCCACCACGGAGTCCACCGGTGCGCCGCCCATCGCCGCCGCGACCCCCGCCGCCACGGCCTGCCCGCCGTAGATGCCCTCGCCGTCATGGCTGACCGAGCCGTCGATCGCGACGAGGCGCGCCGCTTCGGCGGGCCGGCCCGCGGCGAAGACCCCGAAGGGCGCGGCCCGCATCGCCAGGCCGTCGCTCCAGGCGTGCCGGTGCTGGGCGGAGATGGGGGCGGCCAGACCCCGCCGCAGATTCTCCAGCGTGCCCCGCTCGCTGAACCCGGCCCCCCGAAAAGGCCCCTCGTCGAGATCCGCGATCCACTCGTGCCAGGCGGCCTCGACGTGCCCGACGGTCAGCGCCGAGCCGTGCCGGGCGAGCAGAAGCCCGGAGAAGATCGCGTACTCGGTGTCGTCCGTGCCCGCCGGCTGTTCGGCGACGTAACCGGTGATGCGGCCCCAACGGGCTCGGATCTCGGACGGTTTCATGTTCTCCGCGGGTGCGCCGAGCGCGTCGCCGACCGCCAGGCCGAGCAGCGCGCCGCGCGCCCGTTCACGGAGGTCGCCGGCGTCGCCGGGCGTCGGGACCGAGGGAACGCATGCGATGGATGCCATGCCGAGCCTCCCTGTAGCGCAGGTGGAGCGAGTACCGCTGGATGCGGTGCTTGGTTCATCCCTGCCACATGGGGTGCTCACACGAGCATCCCAGAGCTCAGATCACTCCTTCGCTCGTCTCTCCGGGGCCGTCGCCACCCCCTCCGCCGACCCGCGTTTTCGCAGGTAAGTACGGCCTTCCTTGCTGGCGGGAGTCATTTTTCGCGCGTACTTTCGAACTCGTCCAAGTATTGAGGGGGTCCACACCATGGCGATCATCGAGACCGAAGCGACGCTGCACGAGGCGCACCGCGACAACCACACCCACCGTGACGTGAACGGTGGCTGGCTGCGCCCGGCCGTGTTCGGCGCGATGGACGGCCTGGTGTCCAACCTGGCGCTGATGACCGGTGTCGCGGGCGGCTCGGTCGCACAGCAGACGATCGTCATCACCGGCCTCGCGGGGCTCGCCGCGGGTGCCTTCTCCATGGCCGCGGGCGAGTACACCTCCGTCGCCTCGCAGCGCGAGCTGGTGCAGGCCGAACTGGATGTGGAGCGCAGGGAGTTGCGCAAGCACCCGGCGGACGAGGAGAAGGAGCTCGCCGAGCTGTACGCGTCGCGCGGCGTCGAGCCGGGCCTGGCCCGCGAGGTCGCCCGGCAGCTGTCCAGGGATCCCGAGCAGGCCCTGGAGATCCACGCCCGCGAGGAGCTCGGCATCGACCCGGGCGATCTGCCCTCGCCGGCCGTCGCCGCGGTGTCGTCCTTCGGCGCCTTCGCGCTCGGCGCCCTGCTCCCCGTACTGCCGTATCTGCTCGGCGCGACCTCGCTCCTGCCTGCCGTGCTGCTCGCGCTCGTCGGGCTCTTCGCCTGCGGTGCCGTCGTTGCGAAGGTGACCGCGCGGTCCTGGTGGTTCAGCGGTCTGCGGCAGCTCGCGCTCGGCGGGGCGGCGGCGGGTGTGACGTACGCCCTGGGCAGCTTCTTCGGTACCACCGTAGGATGAGCCGATGCAGTCCTATGCGAGGTCCTGCATAAGTAGCCGTTACTCGGCGGTTTCGATTCCTTAACCACCGGGCATGAGCCGTAAGCGCTGCGGGCAATGAGGCCTGTGTCGCTCTGGGCCCACGGTCATGGATCTGTCCGCATAGGCCCCTTCCCTGCCGCTCCCCACCTTTCCGAGCGGTGTCCACATGGTGGAATGAGCTATCCGCTTTTCGAGAAGCGTTCCATCATGTAACCTGCACGAAATTTTGCCTGGGCCAACGTCGTCCCTCGCTCTGCATATGCCACGACGACGACGGGAGAGCCCATGCGTACGCACGCCTGGTCGCCCATGGACGGTCGCCCCGCCCCTCAGGGCATGTACGACCCCCGTAACGAACGCGATGCCTGTGGTGTCGGGTTCGTGGCCACCCTCACCGGTGTAGCCAGCCATGAGCTGGTCGAACAGGCGCTGACCGTACTGCGCAATCTCGAACACCGTGGCGCCACCGGCTCCGAGCCGGACTCCGGTGACGGCGCGGGCATCCTGCTGCAGGTGCCGGACGCCTTCCTGCGGGAGGCCGCCGACTTCGCGCTCCCCGAGGCCGGTGCGTACGCCGTCGGTATCGCCTTCCTGCCCGTCTCCGAAGCGGACGAGGCCGTCTCACAGATCGAGACGATCGCCTCCGAGGAGGGCCTGACCGTCCTCGGCTGGCGCGATGTCCCCGTCGCCCCCGAACTGCTCGGTGCCACCGCCCGCTCGACGATGCCGGTCTTCCGGCAGATCTTCGTGGCCGACGGCGAGAGCACCGGCCTTGAGCTCGACCGCAAGGCGTTCGTGCTGCGCAAGCGCGCCGAGCGGGAGGCCGGGACGTACTTCCCCTCGCTCTCCGCCCGCACGATCGTCTACAAGGGCATGCTGACCACGGGCCAGCTGGAGCCCTTCTTCCCGGACCTGTCCGACCGCCGTTTCGCCTCGGCCGTCGCGCTCGTCCACTCCCGCTTCTCGACGAACACGTTCCCGAGCTGGCCGCTCGCCCACCCGTACCGCTTCGTCGCGCACAACGGCGAGATCAACACGGTCAAGGGCAACCGGAACTGGATGCGGGCCCGTGAGTCGCAGCTCGCCTCGGACCTCTTCGGCGCCGAGAAGCTCGATCGCGTCTTCCCGATCTGTACGCCGGACGCCTCCGACTCCGCGTCCTTCGACGAGGTGCTCGAGCTGATCCACCTCGGTGGGCGCTCGCTGCCGCACTCCGTCCTGATGATGATCCCCGAGGCGTGGGAGAACCACGGCTCGATGGACCCGGCACGCCGAGCCTTCTACCAGTACCACTCCACGATGATGGAGCCCTGGGACGGCCCGGCCTGTGTCACCTTCACCGACGGCATCCAGGTCGGCGCCGTGCTCGACCGCAACGGTCTGCGCCCGGGCCGCTACTGGGTCACCGACGACGGTCTCGTCGTCCTCGGCTCCGAGGTCGGCGTCCTGGACATCGACCCGGCGAAGGTCGTCCGCAAGGGCCGTCTGCAGCCCGGCAAGATGTTCCTCGTCGACACGGCCGAGCACCGCATCGTCGAGGACGACGAGATCAAGGCCGCCCTCGCCGCAGAGGCCCCGTACCAGGAGTGGCTGGAAGCCGGCGAGATCGAGCTCTCCGACCTGCCCGAGCGCGAGCACATCGTGCACACGCACGCCTCCGTCACGCGCCGCCAGCAGACCTTCGGCTACACCGAGGAAGAGCTGCGCATCATCCTCGCGCCGATGGCCAAGACCGGCGGCGAGCCGCTCGGCTCCATGGGCACGGACACCCCGATCGCGGCGCTCTCCGAGCGCCCGCGGCTGATCTTCGACTACTTCACGCAGCTGTTCGCGCAGGTCACGAACCCGCCGCTTGACGCCATCCGTGAAGAGCTCGTCACCTCGCTGCACTCCTCGCTCGGCCCGCAGGGCAACATCCTGGAGCCGACCGCCGCGACCTGCCGCAGCGTCACGCTGCCCTTCCCGGTGATCGACAACGACGAGCTGGCCAAGCTCATCCACATCAACGCCGACGGCGACATGCCCGGCATGAAGGCCGCGACGCTCTCCGGCCTCTACCGCGTCGGCGGTGGCGGCGACGCGCTCGCCGCCCGCATCGACGAGATCTGCTCCGAGGCCGACGCCGCCATCGAGGCCGGCGCCCGCCTGATCGTGCTCTCCGACCGGCACTCCGACGCCGAGCACGCGCCGATCCCCTCGCTGCTGCTCACCGCGGCCGTCCACCACCACCTCATCCGTACGAAGCAGCGCACCCAGGTGGGCCTGCTCGTCGAGGCGGGCGATGTGCGCGAGGTCCACCACGTGGCCCTCCTCATCGGCTACGGCGCCGCGGCGGTCAACCCGTACCTGGCGATGGAGTCCGTCGAGGACCTCGTCCGCGCGGGTACGTTCCTGCATGCCGACGAAAATGGTGGGGCCGAGCAGGCCATCCGCAACCTGATCTACGCGCTCGGCAAGGGCGTCCTGAAGGTCATGTCCAAGATGGGCATCTCCACTGTCGCCTCCTACCGCGGCGCCCAGGTCTTCGAGGCCGTCGGTCTCGAAGCGGCCTTCGTGGAGCGGTACTTCAGCGGTACGACGACGAAGATCGGCGGCGCCGGTCTCGACGTCGTCGCCAAGGAGGTCGCCGCCCGGCACGCCAAGGCGTACCCGGCGTCCGGCGTCCCCTCGGCGCACCGCGCGCTCGACATAGGCGGCGAGTACCAGTGGCGCCGCGAGGGCGAGCCGCACCTCTTCGACCCGGAGACGGTCTTCCGCCTGCAGCACTCCACGCGCAACCGCCGCTACGACATCTTCAAGAAGTACACGGACCGCGTGAACGAGCAGTCCGAGCGCCTGATGACGCTGCGCGGCCTGTTCAACCTGAAGTCGGACCGCCCCTCGATCTCCATCGACGAGGTCGAGTCGGCCTCCGAGATCGTCAAGCGGTTCTCGACCGGCGCCATGTCGTACGGCTCGATCTCCCGCGAGGCGCACGAGACCCTCGCCATCGCCATGAACCAGCTGGGCGGCAAGTCCAACACCGGTGAGGGCGGCGAGGACCCGGACCGTCTGTACGACCCCGCGCGGCGCTCCTCGATCAAGCAGGTCGCCTCCGGCCGCTTCGGTGTGACCTCCGAGTACCTGGTCAACGCCGACGACATCCAGATCAAGATGGCCCAGGGCGCCAAGCCCGGCGAGGGCGGCCAGCTGCCCGGCCACAAGGTCTACCCGTGGGTCGCCAAGACGCGTCACTCGACGCCCGGCGTGGGCCTGATCTCGCCGCCGCCGCACCACGACATCTACTCCATCGAGGACCTGGCCCAGCTGATCCACGACCTGAAGAACGCGAACCCGCAGGCGCGGATTCACGTGAAGCTGGTCTCCGAGGTCGGCGTCGGCACGGTCGCCGCGGGTGTGTCCAAGGCCCACGCGGACGTCGTCCTGATCTCCGGCCACGACGGTGGCACGGGCGCTTCGCCGCTGACTTCTTTGAAGCACGCGGGCGGCCCCTGGGAGCTCGGCCTCGCCGAGACCCAGCAGACCCTGCTGCTCAACGGCCTGCGCGACCGCATCGTCGTACAGACCGACGGCCAGCTGAAGACCGGCCGTGACGTCGTCATCGCCGCGCTGCTCGGCGCCGAGGAGTTCGGTTTCGCGACCGCGCCGCTCGTCGTCTCCGGCTGCGTCATGATGCGCGTCTGCCACCTGGACACCTGCCCGGTCGGCATCGCCACGCAGAACCCGGCGCTGCGCGAGCGGTTCTCCGGCAAGGCCGAGTACATCGTCAACTTCTTCGAGTTCATCGCCGAAGAGGTCCGCGAGATCCTCGCCGAGCTCGGCTTCCGCACCATCGAGGAGGCCGTCGGCCACGCCGAACTCCTCGACACCGAGCGCGCCGTGAACCACTGGAAGGCGCAGGGCCTCGACCTGGAGCCGCTCTTCCACGTGCCCGCGCTGCCCGACGGCGCGGTCCGCCACCAGATCACGGCCCAGGACCACGCCCTGGAGAAGGCACTCGACAACGAGCTCATCAAGCTCGCCGCCGACGCCCTTTCCGCATCGAGCGCGACGGACGCACAGCCGGTCCGCGCTCAGGTCGCGATCCGCAACATCAACCGCACGGTCGGCACCATGCTCGGCCACGAGGTGACGAAGAAGTTCGGTGGCGCGGGCCTGCCCGACGACACCATCGACATCACCTTCACCGGCTCGGCGGGCCAGTCGTTCGGCGCGTTCGTGCCGCGCGGTGTGACCCTGCGCCTGGAGGGCGACGCCAACGACTACGTCGGCAAGGGCCTGTCCGGCGGCCGCATCGTGGTCCGCCCGGACCGCGGCGCCGACCACCTCGCCGAGTACTCGACGATCGCCGGCAACACCATCGCGTACGGCGCGACGGGCGGCGAGCTGTTCCTCCGCGGCCGCACCGGCGAGCGCTTCTGCGTCCGCAACTCCGGTGCGACGGTCGTGTCCGAGGGCGTGGGCGACCACGGCTGCGAGTACATGACCGGTGGCCACGCGGTGGTCCTCGGCGAGACGGGCCGCAACTTCGCGGCCGGCATGTCGGGTGGCGTCGCGTACGTCATCGACCTCGACCGGGACAACGTCAACTCCGGCAACGTGGGCGCCGTAGAGGCCCTGGACGACTCCGACAAGCAGTGGCTGCACGACGTCGTGCGCCGCCACGCGGAGGAGACCGGATCGACGGTCGCCGAGAAGCTCCTCGCCGAGTGGTCCGTTTCGGTGGAGCGCTTCAGCAAGATCATCCCCAGCACGTACAAGGCAGTGCTCGCCGCCAAGGACGCCGCCGAGCGAGCCGGTCTCTCCGAGACCGAGATCACCGAGAAGATGATGGAGGCGGCGACCAATGGCTGATCCCAAGGGCTTTCTGAACCATGGCCGCGAGGTCGCGCAGACCCGCCCGGTCGGCGAGCGCGTCCAGGACTGGAACGAGGTCTACGTTCCGGGCTCCCTCCTCCCGATCATCTCCAAGCAGGCGTCGCGCTGCATGGACTGCGGCATCCCGTTCTGCCACAACGGCTGTCCGCTGGGGAACCTGATCCCGGAGTGGAACGACTACGCGTACCGCGAGGACTGGCAGGCCGCGCAGGAGCGGCTGCACGCCACGAACAACTTCCCGGAGTTCACGGGCCGTCTGTGCCCGGCCCCGTGTGAGTCGGCGTGTGTCCTCGGCATCAACCAGCCCGCCGTCACCATCAAGAACGTCGAAGTCTCGATCATCGACAAGGCGTGGGACACGGGCGATGTCGTCCCGCAGGCGCCGGAGCGGCTGAGCGGGAAGACCGTCGCGGTCATCGGGTCGGGCCCCGCCGGTCTCGCGGCCGCGCAGCAGCTGACCCGGGCCGGCCACACGGTCGCCGTCTACGAGCGCGCCGACCGCATCGGCGGACTGCTCCGGTACGGCATCCCCGAGTTCAAGATGGAGAAGCGGCACATCAACCGCCGCATCGAGCAGATGCGGGCCGAGGGCACCAAGTTCCGTACGGGCGTGGAGATCGGCCGCGACCTCGACGCGGCGAAGCTGCGCAAGCGGTACGACGCCGTGGTCATCGCCGCGGGTGCCACGACCGCCCGCGACCTGCCCGTCCCCGGGCGTGAGCTCAAGGGCGTCTACCAGGCGATGGAGTACCTGCCCCTGGCCAACAAGGTCCAGGAGGGCGACTACGTCACCACGCCGGTCTCCGCCGAGGGCAAGCACGTCGTCGTCATCGGCGGCGGCGACACCGGTGCGGACTGCGTGGGTACGGCCCACCGCCAGGGCGCGGCTTCGGTCACGCAGCTGGAGATCATGCCCCGTCCGGGCGAGGACCGTCCGGCGAGCATGCCGTGGCCGACGTTCCCCATGCTCTACAAGGTCACCTCGGCGCACGAGGAGGGCGGCGAGCGGGTCTACTCCGTCTCGACCACGCACTTCGAGGGCGACGAGGACGGCAACGTCCAGTTCCTGCACCTCATCGAGGTGGAGTTCATCGACGGCAAGCTGACGCAGAAGCCGGGTACGGAGCGCAAGATCCCGGCCCAGCTGGTCACCCTTGCCATGGGCTTCACGGGCACGGACCGCGAGAACGGCCTGGTGGACCAGTTCGCCCTGGACCTCGACGAGCGGGGCAACGTCGCCCGCGACGCCGAATTCCAGACGAACGTGCCGGGTGTCTTCGTCGCCGGTGACGCCGGCCGCGGCCAGTCGCTCATCGTCTGGGCGATCGCCGAGGGCCGTTCGGCGGCTCGTGGCGTGGACCGCTTCCTCACCGGGGCGAGCGACCTGCCGGCCCCGATCCGCCCGACGGACCGTTCGCTGACGGTCTGACCCGTACGGCTTGTTCGTACGACCCCTCATACGTCCCGTACAACGGCGTACGGAACTGAGCGACGCCCGCCTTGTCCCCGACCGGACTTGGGCGGGCGTCGTGGCGTTTCAACATGTGCAACGCGCATTGCCTGCAACGCAAATCACGTTTCGGCCCCGCTAGCCGAATGGGTCTAGACCGCGTCGCGAGCCTGCGGCCACAATCGCTCCCACAAACGGATCGGCGCAGGACCAAGCACGAACCCATGAGGGGGCCGGCATGAAGCGACGGGTCATCGCGGCAGGTATCGCCATGACGCTCGGACTGACCGCGACGGCATGCGGCGGCGATGACGGGAGCGACAGCGGCGACAAGGCGACCGACGGCAAGGGCAAGACCCTCACCGTATGGATCATGGAGGGGACCAACCCCGACGCCAGGCCCTTCTTCGAGGAGGCCGAGAAGGCCTTCCAGAAGAAGACCGGCGCCAAGATCCACGTCGAGTACCAGCAGTGGGCCACCGCGCAGAAGAAGTTCACCACCGCGATCGAAGGTGGCGAGGACCAGGTCCCGGATGTCGCCGAGGTCGGTACGACCTGGGTGCCGCAGTTCGCCGAGACCGGCGCGCTCGTCGACGTGACCGATGACGTGAAGGAGTCCGGGCTCAACGACGACCTCGTCGAAGGGCTCAAGGACGCCGGCACGCTCGACGGCAAGCAGTACGGCATGCCCTGGTACGCCGGTGTGCGCTCCATCGTCTACCGCAAGGACATCTTCGAGAAGCACAAGCTGAAGGCCCCGACCACCTGGAAGGACCTTCAGGCGGCCGCCAAGACGCTGAAGGAGAAGGAGCCGGGGATGATTCCCTTCCCGGTCGCGGGTGGCGCCGAGATGTTCGCCGCTCCGTTCATCTGGGGCGCCGGCGGTGAACTCGCCACCGAGTCGGGCGGCAAGTGGAAGTCCGGGATCAACTCGCCGGAGGCCGTGAAGGGGATCGAGTTCTATACCGGGCTCGCCACCAAGGACAAGGTCTCTCCCGCCAAGGTCAACACCTGGACGGAGAAGGAGGTCGGCGACGCCTGGAACAAGGGGCAGATCTCCATGGCCGTCGGCGGCAACTGGACCCCCAAGGCGATCGTCGACGCGAACCCGGACCTCAAGGGCAAGCTCGCCGCCGTGCCGATCCCCGGCCAGACCGGCGGCATGAGCAAGTCCTTCCTCGGCGGCTCCTACCTGTCCACGTTCAACACGGACAAGAAGGACCTCGCCTGGGAGTTCGTGAAGATGCTGACCACGGGTGAGTTCGCCGCCAAGTGGGCCGCGGAGACCAACTACTTCCCGGGCCAGAACTCCGAGCTGGAGAAGATCGAGGCGAAGAAGGACCCGCTCGTCGAGCCGTTCGCCAAGCAGATGCTGGAGGCCGGCGCGACCGTCCCCAAGACCAAGGCGTACGGCGAGATCCAGGCCTCGAAGGTCATCCCCGGCATGGTGCAGTCCATCCTCACCGGCAAGTCCTCCGTCCAGGAAGCGGCGGACAAGGCGGCCAAGGACATGGACGCGATCTTCGCCAAGGACAAGTAGGCGAGGGCGAGTCGGCACCGTGAAAGACACGTTCGTCGGCGACGGGCCGAAGGAAGGCAGCACCAAGGCCCGTCGCCCCGCCCCCCGTCCCGAACACGAAGCGGCCCTCCGGAAGAAGAAGCTGGTCGGCCTCACCCG